>NZ_JADPJJ010000009.1:0-226666 GCF_023073375.1 Bradyrhizobium sp. 197
TTCGAAACCGCCTTCGCGCAAAACAAGGCACGATAACGCATCATGGCAACCGCGCTGTCACCGCAATTACCGTGTCTCATTCCAGGGGTGCAGTCCAGCGTTGGACGGTCGATTTCGTGCCGCGGTCACCGCAATTCGTGCGCCGGCCAAGGACGTGCTGCGATACGCTTAGTGAGGCCAGTGGCAGGGAGTCACAACGGCGGCGACGCCTGCCGGCCTTCATTCAAGGAGTTCAACCAGCGCCTCCGGAGCATCGGCGAACGCGAACGGGTTGAGGAATTGCCGCCGCCACAGGAAATTGCGGTCGACTTCCGAGAGCGCTGCCGTGTCGCATATTTCTTTCCAGAACCTCTTGATCGCCTTGATCTGTCCCGCGATGAGCTTGGTCGCCTCATCGAGTCCGAGAAGGAAGAGCGGTGCGGCCTGAAGGCACACGGTGATCTGGCTCGTGCGTCGCTCGCCGGTGATGAACATCGCCTGGCTGGCCTCTCCGCCGGTCCTGACCTGCGGGCAGATGTCGTAAGCGGGCGTCAGCGAGAGTTCTTTTCCATTCCAGAACGCCGCGTGGTTCCGGGCGTGATCGTCCGTGCTGTCTTCGCGTCAACGCAATGATCCATAAATGGATCATTTGGGCCTATATGGTCCATTAATGGACCATGGATGCCCGAGTTTTGGCCTCAGCCGGCTGATCCCTCAGTCAGGCACTGACTTCATCTCGACCAGCAGCTTCTCTGTCTCGCCCAGCAACGCCCGAATCGCCCGTCGTTCCGCAATCCCATCCTGCGTGAATGCGCCGTGCGTCCGCGCGTTCTGATTTCCCCTCGGCGCGCCTGACCTCCGTGCGCCGCCGTGCATGCGGCAGCGGGCCTTGCCTTGCACTGCCGGTGCGCGGCAGGTGGTGCCGCTGCGCGTCTCGGCGCCACAGCGCGGGCTCGTCGTCATCGCGCTCGTGTTGCGGATGTGATTGCAGCTCATGCGCTGGCGCATTGTCCGGATTCGGCCTCGCGCGGCGGGACCGGTCCTGCATCTGTCGCAGCGCCCGGCTCCGCGACGATCATGCTCGCGTGTTGGGTAACGTTGCCCACGATCGCTCTGCCGCCGTCCTGCACCGACAAATTCCGGACCGTGATCGCGCGCTCGCCGTTGTTGCGGTGGCGGCTGAGTGCCTCGATCTGGCTTGCGAAGGTGCGGGTCAGCCGGGTCAATGCGCGTGTGATGCTTTCCTGCTGCTGGACGTCGCCGCTGCAGGCGAGGCGGCAGGCTGAGCGCATCGCCGCCGTGTGAACGGACACCATCTGCACTGCGAGCATGGCTTCGATCGAATCCTTCGGTGCGATGCTCTTCACCATCGAGATCATGAAGGCGAGATTGGCTTCATCGGGCTCTCGTCCGATCGCGCTGGCCTTCACCAATTGCCTCAGCAGACCATGTAGCGCGTCGCGGTCGGCGGCGCCGAGCGCCTCGGCGAGCAGGCGTTCGCCGGCTTGCGGGTCGGTATGGTGGATCACAATCCGCCGCTTGTAGAGTTTGATCCGCGGGTTGGCGGCAAGGCCGCTGAGATCGTTTGCCGCAACCGGCAGCGTGCTGTGGCGTTTCGCAGATGTCGTCATGTGCTGTGTCCTTTGCCGGCGCGGGCTCATGGCGCGCGAAATCAATCGCTCGCTTGCTGCGCGCCTGGGCGATTTTGGAGATGTTGATGAAGGGCTTACGCGCAATCGCCGCTAGGCCCCCCGTGGTCGGGCGGTGTGACGCTGGCGATTGTTGCGATGATGCCATCATGCCGGTGTTTTGCCCGACGAGTCAAACGGCTTTGCCTGCTGCGCAATCCCTGTCAGTGCAAGTTCTTGTCCGTGCAAGTCCTTGTTCTGACAAGGACCGGCTACTGTGCATGGGGTTGTTTTCGCGGTTTTTGTTTCGATGCTGCCCTGACGTGCCGCCGCGCCGGCGCCAACGGCATGATCGCCTGCCGTTGGTGAAGGCCGGCAGGCTGCGCGCGCTCGCGGTGTCATCAGCCGAGCGGCTGCCATCGCTGCCTGACGTGCTGACCGTCGGGTGCGCAGTTTGCGCGAAATGCCGGAGTGGCCGATCCCTATCCGATGCCGGCCATCTGAGCTAACCGCTCGAGCAGCGGCCGCTGTCCCGCGTTGATCTTCTTGTGCGCTGCTTCGAGCGTGAACCATTCGGCACGGTCGACCTCGGGGAAGGTCTGTCGTTTGCCGCTACGTGGCGGCCATTCCATCTCGAAGATGTTGCTGCGAATGCTGCGCACGTCGATGTCGAATTCGGCAGCGAACGCGGTGACGACCTTGCCGCCGCGCTGCTTGACCTGCCCAAGCGAGATCAGCGGCATGGACAATGCGAAGCCGAGCTCTTCGGTAAACTCCCGCCGCGCTGCAGCTTCCGGATCTTCCCTGTCCGTATGCTCACCCTTCGGGATTGACCATGCACCGATGTCCTTGTTGCGCCAGAACGGCCCTCCGGGATGAACAAGGAGAACCTCGACTTCCCGCCGCTTTCGATATGCGAGGATCCCGGCACTGGTCGACGGCATGGCTGATTCCCTGCAGGCGAACCAACGGAAGCCGCTCCATCGAGCGGCTTGCGGATTTGTGCATCAGCCGGCAGATCGTTCGCGGGCGGCGAGACGGATGGCTCGGGTTTTCGCGCTCTTTCCGGCCGCGCGCGCTTCAATCATGCTGCGCCTCTTGAGGTGAGTCGAGGCGTTCTTCCGGAGCAGGGTTGCGATCCGCTTGCGTGCACGGCTGGTATTCAACCGGGCGGCCAGTTCCTCGGCCTTGCGAATGATAGTGGCGGCCGAGGGCGTCAGGTTGACCGGAACCCAGGCGACGTCTTTCGTCTTGGACAGGCTGCCGATGCCCTCGCAGGGGGCTTCTCGTGGCAGGTCGATCCGGATCGCAAGGGCCTCCGTGCGTTCGGTCCAGTCCTCGGCCTTGGTGCCCGTGATGATGCGGACATAGTCTCGCGTCTCGCGCGGCAGCTCGCTCTCCTTGGCGAGCCATTTCTGGATCCGGCCGGGACCCGCGTTGTAGGCGGCCGCGGCCAGGCCGAGATTGCCGAAATCGTCGCGCAGCTTGCGCAGGAATTTTGCGGATGCCGGCAGCGCCTTCATCGGATCGAAGGGATCATCTAACCCGACCTCCGCCGCTGTTTCCGGCATGAATTGAGCGACGCCCTGTGCGCCGGCCTGGCTGACCTCGTTGGACCTGAAGCGGCTCTCCTGCCAGATCAGGCGGGCGAAGAATGGCACCGGAATGCCGCTGGCCTCGGCTGCTCCACGAAGCGCGTGGCAGAATCGTTCCGTCCGCGAAACCGGCGCCTGCGTGACAGGCTCGTTCGCAAGCGGCTCGGGTGTCTCCTCATGGGCCGCACGTGCATTGGCGAACTCGAGGGCCTGCACGCTTGCGAGGAACAGTTCAACCACCGGAACAAGTGACGAGGCTTGCGTGTTTTCAAGAACAGCGCGTTCGAAAGCTGATGTCTGGCGGGACGCCGGATCGAGGTCGCACATCAGAATCATAAACGCGGCGCAGGCCGCGACGACAAATCGCATTGCGTGGACAACCTCGAGCTGTGGGTGAACGGCCGGCGGCGCGCCGACGATAAGGAGTTCTTAGACGATAAGGAGTTCTTAACCGTGTGATTGCGGCAAAGCTGCGGTCTCGTCGGTTCCGCCGGTGCTACTACGGTGTTCCCGCCGGGAAACTCTCCGCCGTTTTGCGGACATATTGGGACGGGCGACATGATGCGGTGGATTATTGGCGCGGCGATTTCGCTGTCGGTGATCTGTCCGGCGCTTGCAGGGCATCTCGATGCAGCGGCGGTGAACGATGCTGCGCGTCCTGCGAAACAGCCGGCTACCGACAAGATCAACGCGTCCGTTGTGAAGCTTCAAATCTTGCTGGACCGTGCGCAGTTCTCGCCCGGCGAAATCGACGGCAAGTTCGGCGAGAACGCCCAGAAGGCGTTGAAGGCATTTTCCGAGCAGAGCGGTATCGCATCCGACAAGACGATCGCGCCGGAGCTTTGGGACAGGCTGAGCGCGGCGAGCGAAGGTCCGATGATTGTCGACTACAAGATCACCGACGCCGATGTGAAGGGGCCGTTCCTGAAAGAGCTGCCAGGCAAGCTCGAGGACATGAAGGCGCTGAAGGCGCTGAGCTACACCAGCCCGCTCGAGGGGCTCGCCGAAAAATTCCACATGAGCGGCGACCTGCTTCGGACGCTCAATTCCGGCAAGTCGTTCGACAAGGCCGGCGAGACGATCACTGTCGCAAATGTCCCTGCACGAAGAGAGCTGCCACCCGTTGCGCGGATCGAGATCGACAAGAGCAACAGCACGCTAAGGGCGTTCGACGGGGCCGGCCGCCTGCTCGCATTCTATCCCGCGACAATCGGCAGTCCGGACCGTCCGACGCCGCAGGGTACGCTCAAGGTCACCAGCACCGACGAGAAGCCGACCTATCACTACAATCCTGACTACAAGTTCAGCAGCGTCAAATCGAAACAGCCGTTCGATGTCCAACCGGGCCCGAACAATCCGGTGGGGGCATATTGGATCGGCTTGTCGGCGCAGGGTTACGGCATCCACGGCACAGCGGAGCCCGACAAGGTCAGCAAGTCGGCGTCGCACGGCTGCGTCAGGCTGACCAATTGGGACGTGCGCGCGCTCGGTGACCACGTCAAGCGTGGCACACCGGTGGTCTTCCTGGATGCGCCGACGGAGTCGGCGTCCAAGCAGCGGGGGAAGTCCGGCGGCAGGCGCGCCTCGAACTGATCCTTGAAACTAGTTCTTGGGAAAGTCCTGACGCAGCGCGATCTCGGCGGCATCGCCGGGCGACAGCGCCGTCGGGTCGAACGCTCTTTGCGGTCTCGTCATGATGTCGTAGAGCGAGATGCCCCTTGATGGGCTTGCCCATGAGCTCGCGAACGCAGTCGGCGAGCGTGCCGTTCAAATCAGCCGGCAACGAAGGCGAGCAGGGTGCCGTTGGCCTTGGCCGGCGGTACGCAGATCGCAGGTCCGCTGCGCACAGCTGCCGAACCGAGCGCCTTCTCGGTGGCCGCGAGATCGCCGCTCACAAGCACCAGGGCCGCGCCGCCGCGTCCGGAAAGTCCCGCGAGCGGCACACCGGGATAGCGCTTGCCGAGCTGGTCCAGCGTCAGATAGACGAAATCGGCACGGTCGCCGCCGGATGGCACGGTCACTGCGCCGTCGTCCCCGGTCTTCGGCGCGCGGTCGATCAGCCGCCCCAAATGCGCGGCTTCCTTCGCGGGCTCGGGCGTCGCGATCAGCGTCTGCTTGATCCGCTTCGCCGCATTGGCGTGCTTCATCAATTCGGGAATCCACACCGTGTCCCGGGTCTTGTGCTGGCAAGCGAAGATACGCACGCCGCCGGGCGCCTCCGCGGTCGGCCACATGAAGGTGCGGAATTTCGCCGCCGAGACCGTGCCATCAGGCAGCGTCACGGGCCGTTCGAAATCGGTCGGGCCGATCGGCTCCAGGCCGCGTGCGCGGATCTCCTCCGCGCCGGCGGCGGAATCGACCGCGGTGAAGGCGATGCGCTCGATGCCCTCACCCCGCTTGTCGAGGAAGGCGCGCGCGGGCGCGTTGTGCTCGGTCGCGGCGAGCACGCCGAGCAGCTCCATATAGTCCGGGTCGAACATGATGGTGTAATTGCCGGTTCCCATATGCGCGCTGTGGGTGCCGCGCGGCGAGAGGGTGAAGCCGAGCTGCTTGTAATTCTCGGCGGCCTTGTCGAGGTCCTGAACCATGACCACGGCGTGGTCGATACCGATGACGTTCTTGAGGGCCACTGTTCTTTCCCCGAATGCAAACTGACTTCAGGCCGCGGCGGCGGCCACTGGTGCCTGTCTACGCCGGATAGGCGGTCAAGTCATTTTCAAATCGGCGGCAAAGGCGGAATTTCATTCCGCGAAATGCTCTCTCGACGCGCGATGGCGTCAGCGAGCCTGCTCGATATAGGCGGCGAGGATGGCGCGCTCCTCGCTGGTCATTTCGGTGATGTTACCCGGCGGCATCGCATTGGACCAGGCCGCGACGCGGCCGATCAGGCGGATGTTGCGATGGATATGTTCGGGCGCATCGAGCAATATGCCTTTCGGCGCGGTCACGATGCCGTCCCAGACAGGCTCGGTTGCGTGGCACATGCTGCAGCGGGACATCACGATCTCCTCGACATTGGCGAGGATCGGTTGCACCGGCAGCGCGCTTGTCCTGGCCTCGCGCGGCCCGGCCGCGGAGAGGAAGAGGATCGCGATCACGCCGACCGCTGCGACGCCCCAGACCCACCATGGCGATTTGCGTCCGGCATGACCCTCGTTGAAGAAGTGGCGGATCACCGCGCCGAGCGCCAGGATGATCGCGACGATGATCCAGTTGAAGCGCGTGGCGTAGAGCAGGGGATAGTGGTTGCTGATCATCAGCACGACGACAGGCAGCGTCAGATAATTGTTGTGGACCGAGCGCTCCTTGCTGGTCTTGCCCAGCTTTGGATCGGGTGCTTGTCCCGCGATCAGGCTGGCGACGATCTTCTTCTGGTTCGGGATGATCAGCGCGAAGACGTTGGCGACCATGATGGTGCCGATGATCGCGCCGATCTGGTTGAAGGCGCCGCGGCCGCTCAGCACGTGGGTGAAGGCATAGGTCAACGCGACCAGGAACAGATAGCCGCCGATGGCGAACGGGAGCTCGCGCTGCGCAAGCCCGGTGCGGCAGGCGGCTTCATACAGCAGCCATGCCAGCGCGAGGCTGCAAAAGCTGAACAGCCCGGCCTGGAATGGCGTGAGGTCGAGGATCGACTTGTCGACCAGGAACAGATCGGCTTCGAGATAATACACCACCACCATCAGCGCGAAGCCGGACAGCCAGGTGGTGTAGGCCTCCCATTTGAACCAGGTCAGCTCGCCTGGCATCCGGGCGGGTGCAACCAGATATTTCATGATCCGGTAGAAGCCGCCGCCATGGACCTGCCAGGCCTCGCCCTGCACACCGTCCGGCAGATCGCTGTTGGGCTTGAGGCTGAGGTCGAGGGCGATGAAATAGAAGGAACTGCCGATCCACGCGATCGCCGCGACCACGTGCAGCCCGCGGAGCAGCAGGCTCGCCCATTCCGATATGATGGATCCCCACATGATCACCCCAACAGATACGACACCAATGCCGCAGCTTTGATGACCGCAACCGGCGGCCCCGCCCATACAATGTGTCGCACCGTTCGGCGGCATTTTCCAGTACGATGGGTTGCGGCTGATGCACATCGTGCGGGCATGAGTTGACGTGGAATTCGGCAGGCGTTTGACCTGTCGCAGAACGTTTGCGGGTCGATCGGCGTTGACGCCCCACACGTGAAGGCCGGGAGGAAACGACGTGAAGAACAGGATTTCGTTGGTGGCGGTATCCGCGGGGTGGCTGGTCGCGATCGCGACCTCCGCACAGGCCGAGGCGGTGCTGCAGGGCAGGGACGCCTACGGCGATTGGCAGGCCGACAAGCCCGGCACGGTCAGGTTGATCCGGCCGCAGGACCTTGCAAAGCCCCGGGCCACGCCGTCGGTTGCGAGCTTCTCGCGCGTGGTGCCCCGGCCGCCGGAGGCTGCGCTTCAGGTGCCGGCCGGATTCAAGGTCGAGCTGTTCGCCGGGGGCCTGCGCGCCCCGCGCATCATCAGGGTTGCGCCGAACGGCGACGTCTTCGTCGCGGAGACGCGCGCCGGCAACATCCGCGTGTTGCGCGCCGGTGAGGGCGGCAAGGTCGCGACCAACGAGGTGTTCGCGAGCGGACTGCGGCAGCCGTTCGGCATCGCCTTTTTCCCGGGCGGCGACAATCCGCAATGGGTCTATGTCGCCAACACTGACAGCGTCGTTCGCATTCCCTATCAAGCCGGTGACCTCAAGGCGCGCGGCAAGGCGGAGACGATCGTGGCGAGCCTGCCGCATGACGGCGGCCATTCCACCCGCGACATCGTCTTCACGCCTGACAACAAGCGCATGCTGGTCTCGGTCGGCTCTCTCAGCAACGTCGCCGAAGGCATGGGTACGCCGCCGCGCGGATTGGAAGCGTGGTCGAAAACGCAGCCGCTCGGCGCCGCGTGGGCGAGCGAGACCGACCGCGCCACCGTGCTCGCCTTCAATCCCGATGGTAAGGAGCGGAAGATCTACGCCACCGGCATCCGCAACTGCGTCGGCCTGGCGGTCCAGCCGCAGACCGGGCTGCCCTGGTGCTCGACCAACGAGCGCGACGGGCTCGGCGACGACCTCGTTCCTGACTACGTCACCAGCGTGAAGGAAGGCGCCTTCTATGGCTGGCCGTGGTTCTATGTCGGCGGCAATGGAGACCCACGCCACGCCGGCGCGCGGCCGGACCTCAAGGACAAGGTTACCCTGCCTGATGTGCTGGTGCAGCCGCACTCGGCGTCGCTCGGCATGACCTTCTATCAGGGCACGCAGTTTCCATCCGAGTACCAAGGCGATGCCTTCGCCGCCGAGCACGGCTCCTGGAACCGGTCGAAGCGCACCGGCTACAAGGTGATCCGCATCCGGATGAAGGACGGCAAGCCGACGGGCGAGTACGAGGATTTCGTCACGGGGTTCGTGGTGAATGACACCGACGTGTGGGGGCGGCCCGTCGGTGTCGCCGTGGCGAAGGATGGATCGCTGCTGGTGTCGGAGGACGGCAATGGCACGATCTGGCGGGTGACAAGCACGCCGCGATGAAGGTGTACCCTCCCCCACAAGGGAAGAAGGGACAGCAGCGTGCTTGGGATGTCTACCCCCTGCGCACACTCGCGCCGCCATCCACCGGCAGCGTCACGCCCGTAATGAAGTTCGCCTCGTCTGATGCCAAGAACAGCGCGGCATTGGCGACGTCCCATCCCGTGCCCATCTTCCGGCGGAGCGGCACCTTGCTGTCGCGCTCGGCTTCGACTTCGGCGCGGGTCTTGTGCCATTCGCGGGCGCGGGTGTCGACGGCCATCGGCGTGTTCATCAGGCCGGGCAGGATGACGTTGGCGCGGATGCCGTATTCGGCGTTCTGGTAGGCGAGCTGTTCGGTGAAGGCGATCATTGCCGACTTCGTCGCCTTGTAGGCGACGTACGGATAGGTCGTGATCGCCGCCATCGAGGAGATGTTGATGATCACGCCGCTGTTCTGCGCGCGCATGATCGGGATGACTTCCTTCGCTGCCAGAATGCAGCTCTTCAGATTGATGGCGACAACGCGGTCGAATGCCTCCTCGGTGATTTGCAGCAACTCGGCATCGCCGCCGGACAGGCTGACACCGACATTGTTGTGCAGCACGTCGATGCGGCCCCAGCGCGAATGCGCGTCCGCGACCATCGCCTTGATGTCGGCGGATTTCGTCACGTCAGCCTTGAAGGCTGCAGCGATGCCTTGCTTCGCGGCGATCATGGCGGCGGTTTCCTGCGCCGATTCCAGATGATGATCGACGCAAAGCACTTTCGCACCCTCACGTGCGAAGATGAGCGCGGTGGCGCGGCCGTTGCCCATTCCCTCGCCGGGGCTTTGCCCCGCCCCGACCACGATCGCAATCTTGTCCTTCAAGCGCATGTCAGTTCACTCCGGGAATCGGGTACTGCTGGAGTACCTCTTTGTAATAAGGCTCGTTGTCGATCTTCATGGTGGCGAGCACGCGCACGACGCCGCAATAGAAAGCGATGGTCAGCACGAGGTCGACCATGTGTTCGTCCGAGAGATGCTGCTTGATCTCGGCAAAGGTCGCATCCGACATCGCGAGCTCGCGTACCATCTCGCGGGCGCCCTTCAGGATCGCCTTGGCGAGCGGCTCGAGCTTCGAGGGCTTTCCGTTGGTCTCGGCCATCAGGCCGGTGATGTCCTCGTCGGTGACGCCGAATTCCTTACCGATCTTCACGTGATGGGTGAATTCGTATTCCGACTTCTCCATCCAGCCGACCTGGAGGATCGCAAGCTCCCGCAGGCGCGGGTCGAGCTTGCTCTTGAAGCGGATGTAGCCGCCGATGCCGTTGAAGGCGCGCGCCATCTCCGGCGAGCTGACCAACAGCTTGTGCAGATTGGTGTTGCGCTTGAGCATGTCGCGATATTCAGGCGCGACCTGGTCAGCTTCGAGATAGGGCAGGCGGGCCATCCCTGGTGTTCCTTTCAGTGCTCTTGTGATTCACGTTCGGGGGCTTGGAGCGTCACGCCGCCGTCGACCACCAGCACCTGGCCGGTGATGTAGCGCGCGAAATTGCTGAGCAGGAACTTGACGGCATGGCCGACGTCCCAGCCGGTGCCTTCGGTCTTCAGCAGTGAGGCCATGGCGCGCTGCGCGCGCGCCTGCTCGCTCATGCCGCGGGCATAGACCATCGGCGTGTACATCGGTCCCGGGCAAATGCAGTTGACGCGGATGTTGTCGCGGCCGTGATCGACCGCCATCGCGCGGGTCAGCCCGATGATCGCGGCCTTTGATGTCGTGTAGGTCGTGAGCCCGCGCGGCCGCAGCGCCGAGATCGAGGAGATGTTGACGATCGCGCCGCCTTTGGCGGTCTTGATCATGGCGGGGATCGCATGCTTCGAGAGCAGGAACATGCTCTCGACATTGACCTGCATGATGCGGCGATATTGCTCGGGCGTCTCGTCGACCACGCTGCCCCGGCTGCCGATGCCGACATTGTTGTCGAGAAAATCGAGCCGGCCCCAGCGATCGAGCGCCGCTTCGACCAGTGCCTTGCAATCGCCCTCGCTGGTGACATCGCCGCCATGGGCTGCGGCAGTGCCGCCCTCGGCTGAGATCATCTCCACGGTGCGCTCGGCGAGCTTGAGGTTGCGGTCCGCCACCAGCACCTTGGCGCCCGCGCGTGCCAGCAGGATTGCGGCAGCACGGCCATTGCCGATACCGTCGCCCGCAGCGCCGCCTCCGCTGACCATCGCTACCTTGCCGCCGAAACCGGCATCGTCCTCGGGGCCCCGCATGTCGTTCTTCCCAATTATTTTCGTGCAGATTAGCAATCGTCCCCGCCGGAGAGAAGGGCGCTCCTCCTGCATTCATGTCATTGACATCGCATGGAATTGCATGTCGCGGCCGGCGCATTGCGCAGGGCTGGTCCTTGCGGCTGAGGAACCGTTTTCCCCCGACTGCGTTTGCTGCCGGAGCCTTTCCCGCGCTAGGCTCTGTCCCGGGGCTTCCCAACCGCCAGTGGCTTGCCGATGAATCTGCTCGATCCACAAGGGCCTGTGGCTGCGGCCAACAGCACGATCCTGGTCGATTCCGTCTTCATCATGCTCGCGATCGTGGTGCCGACCATCATCGCGATCCTCGGCTTTGCGTTCTGGTTTCGCGCCTCCAATCCGAGGGCGCACTTTCAGCCGGACTTCGTCTATTCCGGGCGCGTCGAGATGGTGGTGTGGGCGATCCCCGCGCTCACCGTGATCCTGCTCGGCGGCGTCGCCTGGATCGGCTCGCACCAGCTCGATCCCGCAGCACCCGTGCCCGGCACCGGCAGCCCGGTCCGCATTCAGGCCGTCTCGCTCGACTGGAAATGGCTATTCATTTATCCCGACCAGCGCATCGCCACCGTCAACACGCTGACGGTGCCGGCCGGCGCCGAGCTGAACTTTCAGCTGACGTCGTCGAGCGTGATGAACACGTTCTTCATCCCGCAACTCGGCAGCATGATCTACACCATGAACGGCATGGTGACGAAGCTGAACCTGCGCGCCGACAGCGAAGGCAAGCTGCAGGGCCTGTCGGCGCATTTCTCCGGCGACGGTTTTCCGGACATGATGTTCGACGTCAACGTGATCTCGCCGCTCGCCTTTCCGGACTGGGTGGCGGCGACGGCGAAGAGCGATGCCGTGCTCAACGAAGAGAGTTACAAGAAGCTGATGCAGCAGGGCATCGAAAAGGGCAGGCCGACCTACCGGCTCGACGATCCCAGGCTGTTCGACCTGATCGCGAGCCAGCACATTCCGCCAGGACCGGGGCCAGAGCTGATCTCCGATGCCGGCCGTCCGCACAGTGGAGGCCATGATGCTCGGTAAGCTCGACTGGTCGGCGATCCCGTTCGACCAACCCATTCCGCTGATTGCGGGCGCAGTCGTGCTGTTCGGGATTCTCGCGGTGCTGATCTGGGTCGTGGTGAAGGGGCATCTGCCATATCTCTGGCACGAGTGGATCACCAGCGTCGATCACAAGCGCATCGGCGTCATGTACATCCTGCTGGCCTCGGTGATGCTGCTGCGTGGCGGCAGCGACGCCATCATGATGCGGATCCAGCAGGCGGTCGCCTATCAGTCGCAGGGTTATCTGCCGCCGGAGCATTACAACCAGATATTCTCCGCGCACGGCACCATCATGATCTTCTTCGTGGCGATGCCGTTCGTGATCGGGCTGATGAACCTGATCGTGCCGCTGCAGCTTGGCGTGCGCGACGTCGCTTTCCCGACGCTCAATTCGGTCGGCTTCTGGCTGACCGCGACCGGTGCGCTGCTGGTCAATCTCTCGCTCGTGATCGGCGAATTCGCCCGCACCGGCTGGCTCGCGTTTCCGCCGCTGTCGGAATTGTCCTACTCGCCCGGCGTCGGCGTCGATTACTACGCCTGGTCGCTGCAGATCTCCGGCGTCGGTACGCTGGTGGCGGGCATCAACCTCGTCACGACGGTGCTGAAGCTGCGCACCAAGGGCATGAACTATCTGCGCATGCCGATGTTCTGCTGGACCACGCTGGCCTCGAATCTCCTCATCGTCGCGGCCTTCCCGATCCTCACCGCGACGCTGGCGATGCTGCTGCTCGACCGCTATCTCGGCTTCCACTTCTTCACCAACGAAGCCGGCGGCAACGTCATGATGTTCATGAACCTGATCTGGGCCTGGGGTCATCCGGAGGTCTACATCCTGGTGCTCCCGGCGTTCGGCATCTTCTCCGAGGTGGTCTCGACTTTTTCGGGCAAAGCGCTGTTCGGCTATCGCTCGATGGTGCTGGCGACCATGGCGATCTGCGTCATCTCCTTCATGGTCTGGCTGCATCACTTTTTCACGATGGGCGCCGGCCCCGACGTCAACGCCATCTTCGGCATCGCCAGCATGATCATCGCGATACCGACCGGGGTGAAGATCTACAATTGGCTGTTCACGATGTATGGCGGCCGCATCCGCTTCGAGACGCCAATGCTGTGGTCGATAGGCTTCATGGTCACCTTCATCATCGGCGGACTGACCGGCGTGCTGGTCGCGGTGCCGCCGGCCGATTTCATGCTGCACAACAGCATGTTCCTGGTTGCGCACTTCCACAACGTCATCATCGGCGGCGTGCTGTTCGGTGCCTTCGCCGGCTTCGAATACTGGTTTCCAAAGGCGTTCGGCTTCCGCCTTGACGACCGCTGGGGCAAGCTGGCGTTCTGGTTCACGTTCCTCGGCTTCTACGTCACCTTCGTGCCGCTCTATGTCGCCGGCATGCTCGGCATGACGCGGCGGATGCAGCACTATGATGTCGCGGCATGGCGGCCGTGGATGTTCGTGGCGGCCGCGGGCATGGCCGTGCTGACGATCGGGGTGATCTGCCAGATCGTGCAGATCGTGGTCAGCATCCGCAACCGCGATGCCTTGCGCGATCGCACCGGCGATCCCTGGGACGGCCGCTCGCTGGAATGGGCGACCTCGTCGCCGCCACCGGTTTTCAACTTCGCTTTCAATCCCGATGTGCGCGGCGAGGATGCCTACTGGGACATTAAGAGCCGCGCCCAGCAGCAATCGCTCGAGCATGAAGTGCCCGAGTATCATGACATCGAGATGCCCCGGAATTCCCCGACCGGCTTCGTCTGCGCGTTCTTTGCCACCATCATGGGCTTTGCACTGATCTGGCACATCTGGTGGATGGTGATTTTGGGCGGCATCGGGGCGTTCGCGACCTTCGTCGTGTTCGCCTGGCGCGACCATGACGAATACGTCATTCCGGCCGACGAAGTCGCCGCGATAGACCGCGTCAATCTCGAGGAGCGGCGCAGCCTTGTCAGCATGGCGGGGACAGTCTGATGTCAATGACCGCGACGGCCGGCCGTGCGCACGCCGATCCCCATCACATCGGGCTCGTCATCGAGCATCCCGGGCCGGCGCCGAAGCGCATCGTGACCGCCTATGGCTTCTGGGTCTTCCTGCTCTCCGACATCGTGATGTTCTCCTGCTTCTTTGCGGCCTATGCGGTGCTGGTCGGCCAGACCGCCGGCGGCCCGAAAGGTTCGGAGATATTCGACCAGCGGAATGTGGCGATCGAGACTGTCTGCCTGCTGCTGTCGAGTTTTACGTGCGGCATGGCCAGTATCGCGGCCGATGTGCGCAACCGGTTCTGGTTCTACCTCGGCATGGCCGTGACTTGCGGGCTCGGAGTGGTGTTCCTCGCCATTGAGTTCCGCGAATTCGCCGATCTCGTCTCCCGCGGTTATGGGCCGTCGCGAAGCGCCTTCCTCACAGCGTTCTTCTCGTTGGTGGGATGCCACGGTCTGCACGTCTCGGCCGGCGTACTGTGGCTGCTGACCATGATGGCCCAGGTCTTCGCCAAGGGCTTTCGCGCAGACGTCCTGCGCCGGATGATGTGCTTTGCGCTGTTCTGGCATGCGCTCGACATCGTCTGGGTCGGGGTGTTCTCCGTGGTCTACTTGCTTGGGAGTGGCGTATGAGCGATCAGGCGCATGTGCGGACCGAACGCGACCTCGCGCCGGGCGAGGAAGAGCAACACAGTGTCGGCGCACGCATCCTTGGTTACGTGGTCGGCCTTGTGCTTGCGCTGCTGCTGACGGCGACGTCGTTCTTCATCGCCGGCACCGATCTGGTCTGGCAGCCTTCCATTCCCGTTGCGCTGATCGTGCTGGCGATCGCGCAGATGGGCGTGCACCTCGTGTTCTTCCTGCACATCACCACTGGCCCCGACAACACCAACAACGTACTGGCGCTGGCCTTCGGATTGCTGGTGGTCTTCCTGGTGGTCGGTGGCACCGTCTGGATCATGGCGCATCTGAATGCGAACATGCCGCCGATGGATCAGATCATGCCGATGCGCCGTTAGCGCATTGTGCAAAAAAGAAGAGCCGCTTGTTGTGACAAGCGGCCCAAGTCTAGGGAGGAAACGCCCGAGCAAAGCAATCGGGCCGGAACCGGATTGCCGCCAAGGAAACGCTCGCGCAAAGCGCTTGCGTAAACATTTAAATGCAGCAACTCCCGATAGAGTTCAATTCCGGATGAATACTGTCTCCGGCTACCGCTCACGGCTGCGTGACCGGCTTCCTCATTTCGGCCGGCGGCAATTATAGGCCTTGCGGAAGCCCGCGGCCTGGGCGTCGTCTTCCGAGCAGAACCAGCGATCCGGCTTGGTGGTCGCGGGGTAACTCGGGCAACCCCGTAGATGGTAGATGCCGATATTGCCGGTGACGCGCGCGCGCACGGCGAGCTTGCCTTTGATGCTACAGCTCGGCGGCATGTTCAGATCCTCGGGAAACAACGCCGTGCGAATCTCCTTGTCGCGGTCGGCGCGGCAGGCGGCACCCAGGAGCGCGCCGTCCTTCTTGCCGGCGCGGAATTCTTGCGGTGCAACAAAGCAGCCCTTCCAGATGCCGGCCGAGGCCGATTTGGCGTCGGCTGCGGCCGACTTGACGTTCGTCTTGATCGGCTCGCGCGCGATGGCATAGCCGAGCTTGACCAACTGCTCGTTCAAGCTGGTCTTGTCGCCCTCGGCCGTGCAGATCGCGCGGTGCCGCTTGCCAAAGCTCTTTTCGGGGCCGACGTCGTCGCAACGCACGGATCGCTTGCCAATCAGCTTGGCCAGCTGGTCGCGGGCCTCGATGCCGCAGGTCCAGGGATCGGCGTGATCGTCGATGCAGACCTGATCCAGCTCGGGCGCGTCGACGCCGTCGAGGCGGTAGGTGACGTTGCCGAGCTGGATGGCGTTGCCGTCGCGGACCGTCGCGGCGGCGGTCAGTGCAGAGGCGGGGCCGGAGGTGCCCAGAAATCCGGACAAAGCGAGAAAGAAAACCAGCGCGAAAGCGCGAGCGGCGGAAAATGAATTCTCGAAGGACATACGGTCTCGCTATCGATTGGTCTTTCGCCTTGTTCCTAGCATCCGGATGTGGCGATACCAATGGTCTGCGCCCTGCGAAGTGCGACATTCCGGCCCCGCGGCTTTACTCAGCCGTAGCTCTGATCCTATCGTTGCCCGGCCTCGCGGACCGCGGAGGCCGAATCGCCCGTGAAGCGGCGAGGGAGGGAAAAGGTTGCGATGAAAGACCCCGTGGACGTCCTGATCATCGGTGCCGGCGCTTCAGGCGCGGCGGTGGCGTGGTCGCTGGCCGAGACCAAAATGCACATTCTCTGCCTGGAGCAGGGTGGCTGGATGAACCCGGCGGAATATCCCAGTACGGGCCGGGACTGGGAGGCCAAGTTCTACGGCGAGTGGTCGTCGAGCCCCAACATCCGCGGCCGGCCCGAGGACTATCCGATCAACGACGACAATTCGCCGATCAAGGTCGTCAATTACAATGCGGTCGGCGGTTCGACGGTGATGTACACCGCGCATTGGCCGCGGCTGCATCCCTCCGATTTCAAGGTCAAGACGCTCGACGGCGTCGCCGACGACTGGCCGATCGACTACGACGCGCTGACCCCGTTCTTCGAAGAGAATGACCGGATGATGGGGACGTCAGGCCTGTCGGGCGATCCGCTCTCGCCGCTGACGCATCCGCCGATGCCGCAACAGCCGCTCGGCTTGTCCGGCGCGATCATCGGCAAGGCCATGAACGAGCGCGGCTGGCACTGGTGGCCGTCGGACACGACGGTTGCGACCATGGATTATGAGGGCCGCGCGCGCTGCATCAATCTCGGCCATTGCACGCCGGCCTGCGCGCAAGGCGCAAAATCCTCGACCGACATCACCTATTGGCCGCACGCGGTCCGCGCCGGTGTCGAGCTGCGCACCCATTGCCGGGTGCGCGAGATCACCACCGACGAGAACGGCATGGCCACGGGCGTGGTCTACTACGACAAGGATGGCGTCGAGCAGTTCCAGCCGGCGCATGTCGTCATCATCGCCTGTAACGGCGTCGGCACGCCGCGGCTGCTGCTGAACTCGGCATCGAACCGCTTTCCGAACGGGCTTGCCAATTCGTCCGGCTTGGTCGGCAAGAACCTGATGTTCCATCCCTATGCGCAGATCTACGGCTACGTGAAGGAGCCGACCGATAGCAACCGCGCGCCGCCGACCTGCCTGTGGAGCAAGGAGTGGTATGACACGGACCTCTCGCGCGGGTTCGTACGCGGCTACGGCGTCCAGTTCGTGCGCGGCGCGGGGCCGGTGTTCGAGGCTGTCGTCAGCGAGCAGAAGGGCATTCTGCCGTGGGGCGCCGATCATCACCGCATCTTCCGCAAGCTCAACGGCCACCGCCTCGGATTTTCCGCGATTTGCGAGGACCTGCCGGAGGAGCATAACCAGGTCACGCTCGATCCGGTCTTGAAGGACAGCCACGGCATTCCCGCGCCGAAGATCGACTACACGATCAGCGAGAACAGCCGGAAGATGATGGAGCATGCGCTGGCGCGCGGCCGGGAGATTCTCGAAACGGCGGGGGCGAGCGACATCTGCGTCAACTCGCCGATCCCGTGGGGCGGCTGGCACCTGCTGGGCACGGCACGCATGGGCACCGACCCCGAACGCTCCGTCGTCAACGAATGGGGCCGCTCGCACGACGTGAAGAACCTCTTCATCGTCGATGGCAGCGTCTTCGTCACCTCGGGCGGCGTCAACCCGACTTCGACCATCCAGGCCATCGCGCTGTACGTCGCCGACCAGATGAAGCAGCGTCTCGCCAATTTGTTCGACTGAGGCCATCATGTCCGCAGACAACCAACTGACACGCGCCCAGCGCGACGACCTCCGCACCGTCGCTGCGATGATCGTTCCCGCGAGCGACGAATACAAGGTGCCCGGCGCCGACGACCCTGCGATCCAGGCCGACATGCTGGCGACGCTGGGGCGTGACGCCAAATTGGTGACGGCGGCGCTCGACCATCTGGCGCGGCTCGCGGGCCAACCGTTCGCCGAGCTCGATGCTGCCAGGCGCGATGCGGTGGCGCAGGAGTTTCGCAGTTCCGGCGGTGCGGCTGCAGTGACGCTCGTCCGCGTGGTGCTGCAATGCTACTACCGCGACGATCGCGTGCTGCGCTCGCTCGGGCTGGAGCTGCGCGCGCCGTTCCCCAAGGGCTACGTGCTCCCGGATGGCGACTGGTCCCTGCTCGACCCGGTCAAGGCAAGGGCGGGCGCGCTGCGGCGGGAGCCCTAAGCGCCACTTGCGCTGGAGGGAACAGGCCACCATCTGTGTGACCCTCAAGGACTCTTGCCATGTTGGATTTTACCTCAGACATCGTCGATGACGGATCGTCATCGCGAGCGACAGCGGCTGTCCCGGACAATGACCGGGCCCTGCTGGACGCCTATTCCAATGCCGTGATCGACGTGACCGACCGCGTCGGCCCTGCGGTGGTGCGCGTCGAGACCGGGCCAAAAGTGCCGAACGGCCGCGAGCGCGGCGGGCTCGGCTCCGGTATCGTGATCTCGCCGGACGGGCTGGTGCTCACCAATAGCCATGTGGTCGGCTCGTCGAAGGAGATCCGGCTGCGGGACGTCGAGGGTAATGTCGGCGAGGCCCGCGTGCTCGGTGTCGATCCCGATACCGACCTCGCGCTGCTGCGCGCCAACGGCGTGCGTGACTTGCCCTATGCCGCGCTCGGCAACTCCCAGAACCTGAAGCGCGGCCAGCTCGTGATCGCGATCGGCAATCCGCTCGGATTCG
This sequence comes from Bradyrhizobium sp. 197, assembly GCF_023073375.1. NCBI lineage: Bacteria > Pseudomonadati > Pseudomonadota > Alphaproteobacteria > Hyphomicrobiales > Nitrobacteraceae > Bradyrhizobium > Bradyrhizobium sp. 197. The sequence goes on from NZ_JADPJJ010000009.1 coordinate 18,840, forward strand.
AGTCGACCGTCACCGCCGGCGTGGTCTCCGCGCTGGGGCGCTCGATCCGCTCGGTCAGCGGCCGCACCATCGAGGACGTGATCCAGACCGATGCCGCGCTCAATCCCGGCAATTCCGGCGGGCCGCTGGTGTCGTCGAATGCCGAGGTGATCGGCATCAACACCGCCATCATAAATGGCGCGCAAGGCATCTGCTTCGCGGTCGCCAGCAACACCGCGCAATTCGTGCTGTCGGAGATCATCCGCCACGGCTATGTCCGCCGCGCCTATATCGGCGTCGCCGGGCAGACCGCGCCGATCCCGCGGCGGCACGCGGTGCTGGCCGGCGTCGAGAACAAGATGGGCGCGTTGCTGGCGCAGATCGAGCCGGACGGGCCGGCGGCGAAGGCGGGCCTGTTGTCCGGCGATGTCGTGATCAGCCTCGACGGCGTCGGGATCAATGGCGTCGACGACCTGATCCGCGTGCTCGACCGCGACCGGATCGGCCGGCGGCTGGCCATGGACGTGCTGCGGCTCGGCCGGCTGCGGGCGATCGACATCGACCCGGTCGAGCGCAAGCCGGCCCGCTAGCGTGCGGTCTTTCAGGAGGTTGTCCATCTGGCCTGAACCGAGGAAGCTGAGGTTGCGAAGCTTCAGTGTTCCAAGGAGAGACCAGATGAACGTCCACAAGAATGCGCCTTTGACGCCCAAAGGTCGAGAGGCGACGGTCCGAAGCGTGGTCGAGGGCGGGCTGACCCAAGCCGCCGCGGCCGCGACCCCGAGTTCGGCCGCGGCAGCACCAACTACCAGCGGCATCTTGGGGACGCTGCTCGCAAGCCCAACTCCTGCGTCGCGCCGATCCTTCGTGGTCCCTTTGCGCCGCGAAGGCATCTGCCTGATCGCGTCCGCTATCTCCGTCATTGCGAGCCCGCGGGTCCGCGCGAAGCGCGGCCCGATGACGGGCTCCGCGAAGCAATCCAGACTGTCTCCGGGGAAAGACTCTGGATTGCTTCGTCGCAAGGGCTCCTCGCAATGACCAGGAGAGAGTTCGGGCCTAACCGCTACTCCGCAGCCACCGCAAAGCGGCTGTTCTCCAGCTCCGCTTCCAGCCGCGCCTTCTCGGCCGCGGCAAGCTTGATGTTGGCCTCCTTGACGTGGCCGAAGCCGCGGATCGTCTCCGGCAGTCGCGCAAGCTTTGCCAGCAGCGGGATCTGCTCCGCCTTCAGCCCGGCGATCCGCTGATCGATCATGCCGAGATAATCCGCGACCAGCTTCCGCTCGGTCCGGCGCTCCTCGGTGCGGCCGAACGGATCGAACGCGCCGCCGCGCAGGAATTTCAGCTTGGCCAGAACGCGGAAGGCGTGGATCATCCAGCCGCCGAATTCCTTCTTCTGGAGATGTCCGGTGGTCTTGTCGCGCTGTGCGAAGATCGGCGGGGCCAGATAGAACTTCAGCTTGAAGTCGCCGTCGAATTTCTCCGAGACCTTCTTGGAGAAGCTGCCGTCGGTATAGAGGCGTGCGACCTCGTACTCGTCCTTGTAGGACATGAGCTTGAATAGATTCTTGGCGACAGCCTCGGTCAGCTCCACGGACGCGGGCGAGGCAGCTGCTTCCGCCTTGCGCACCTTGGCGACGGCCGCGAGGTAGCGGTCGGCGTAGGCCTTGTCCTGGTAGCCACTCAGAAACTCCGCGCGGGTCGCGATGATGTCGTCGAGCGACTTCGCCGGCGCGGACGCCCGGCTCCTGAACTGGAGCACGCTGCGCACCCGCGACATGTCGTGGGCGGCGAGGCGTCCCCAGGTGAAGGCAAGCTTGTTCATCTCGATGGCGGCGCCGTTGATCTCGATGGCGCGGAGCAGCGCTTCCAGCGACAGCGGGATGGCGCCCTTCTGGAAGGCGAAGCCGAGCATGAAGGGATTTGTCGCAATCGAATCGCCCATCAGCGCCGAGGCAATGCCGGTGGCATCGATGATGTCGAGGTTCTTGTCGCCGACGGCGTCGCGCAGCACGGTCTGCATCGTGCCCATCTCGAAATCGAGATCGGGGTTTTGCACGAAGCTCGCGGTGGGCTGCAGGTCGGCGTTGACATAGGCCTTGGTCACGCCGCGCTCGGCACGGCTGAGCGCGGAGGGACCGGCCGAGACGATCATGTCGCAGCCGAGGATGACGTCCGCGCCGCCCGTGGTGATCCGGACCGCGGAGATGTCTTCCGGCTTCGCGGCGATGCGTACATGGCTCATCACCGCGCCGTTCTTCTGCGACAGGCCGGTGAAATCCAGCGCCGAGCAGCCGCGGCCGTCGACATGGGCGGCCATGCCGAGCAGCGCGCCGATGGTGATGACGCCGGTGCCGCCGATGCCGGTGACGAGGATGTTGTAGGGCGCCTCCAGCTCGCGGGCAGGCGGCAACGGAAGGTCGGCGAACAACTGGCCGGAGTCGACTGCCGAGGTCTTCACGCGCTTCAGGCTGCCGCCATGCACGGTAACAAAACTCGGGCAAAAACCTTCGACGCAGGAAAAGTCCTTGTTGCAGTTCGACTGATCGATCTGGCGCTTGCGGCCGAATTCGGTCTCGAGCGGCTGCACCGAGACGCAGTTGGAAGCCTGCGAGCAGTCGCCACAGCCTTCGCAGACCAGCTCGTTGATGAAGGCGCGCTTGGCGGGATCGGGATAGAGTCCACGCTTGCGGCGGCGGCGCTTTTCCGCCGCGCAGGTCTGGTCATAGATGATGACCGTGAGGCCCTTGATGTCGCGCAGCTCGCGCTGAACGGCATCGAGCTCGCGGCGGTGATGAATGGTCGCGCCCTGCGGGAAGTAGCTGCCTTCAGGGTATTTGGTGGGATCGTCCGAGACGATCGCGAGCCGCTTGACGCCTTCGGCCCAGACCTGGTGCGCGATCTGCGCGACGTTGAAGCCGCCCTCGGCCGGCTGGCCGCCGGTCATCGCGACGGCGTCATTGTAGAGGATCTTGTAGGTGATGCTGATGCCAGCGGCCGATGCCGCGCGAAGGGCGAGAAGCCCGGAATGGGTATAGGTGCCGTCGCCGAGGTTCTGGAAGATGTGCTGCTCGGTGGTGAAGGGCGCTTGTCCAATCCAGTTCACGCCTTCGGCGCCCATGTGCGAGATCAGATCGGTGCGGCGCGTCGGCATGCTCAGAGCCATGCCGTGACAGCCGATGCCGGCCATGGCGCGGCTTCCTTCGGGCACGCGCGTCGAGGTGTTGTGCGGGCAGCCCGAGCAGAAGAACGGCGTGCGCGCGAGCTTGATCTGCGTGCTGGTGGTGACGGGGTTGTCGAAGGCCTCGAGCCGCGCGAGCCGCTGCTCCAGCACCGGGCTGTGATGTCCGAGCTTGCGCAACCGCGCCACCAGCGCGGCCGCGACCATCGTCGGCGTCAGTTCGCCCTCGCTCGGCAGTAGCGGTGCGCCCCGCTCGTCGCGCTTGCCCGTGACGGTCGGGCGCCGGGACGCATCGATATTGTAGAGGATGCGCATCAGCTGGTCTTCGATGAAGCCGCGTTTCTCCTCGATCACCAGGACGTCTTGAAGCCCTTCGGCAAAACGCTTGGCGCCGCTTTCCTCCAGCGGCCAGGTCATCGCGACCTTGTAGATGCGCAGGCCGAGGTCCTGCGCGTCCTTGTCGGTAATGCCCAAATCGGCGAGGGCCTGCCGCAGATCGAGATAGGCCTTGCCGGTCGCGACGATGCCGAGACGTGCTGGCTTGGAGTCGAGCACGATGCGGTCGAGCTGGTTGGCGCGGGCGAAAGCCTGCACCGCCGCCATCTTGGGGCCGAACAGGCGCCTCTCCGCGTCCAGCGGCGGATCGGGCCAGCGGATGTTGAGGCCGCCGGGCGGCATCTCGAAATCGTCGGGGAGCTTGATCTGGATGCGTTCGGGATCGCTATAGATCGAGGCCGAGCTCTCCACGGTCTCGCTGATCGCCTTGAAGCCGACCCAGCAGCCGGAGAAGCGCGACAGCGCAAAACCATAGAGGCCGAGATCGAGATAATCCTGCAGCGTCGCCGGATTGATCACGGGGATCAGCGCCGCCGCGAACACCTGCTCGCTCTGATGTGCCAGCGTCGAGGACTGGCAGCCATGGTCGTCGCCGGCAAGCGCAAGCACGCCGCCATTGAGCGAGGTGCCGGCCGCATTGGCGTGCTTGAGCGCATCGACCGAGCGGTCGACGCCGGGGCCCTTGCCGTACCAGATGCCGAACACGCCATCGACCTTGGCGCCGGGAAACAGGCCGACCTGCTGGCTGCCCCAGACGGCGGTCGCCGCGAGGTCCTCGTTGAGGCCGGGGACGAAGGCGATGTCGTGCTGCTGGAGGTGCGACTTGGCACGCCACAGCGCGTGGTCGTACATGCCGAGCGGGGAACCGCGATAGCCCGAGATGAAGCCGCCGGTGTTGAGGCCCTGGAGCCGGTCGCGTTCGCGCTGCAACATGGGCAACCGGACCAGCGCCTGCGTGCCGGACAGGAATATCCGCTTCGATTCGAGCCGGTATTTGTCGTCCAGCTCGACCTGCATCAGCGTCATTTCAGAAGTCCTTGTCTCTCGTTCGACTTTATTCGACTTGGGGTTTGCGCTGCGGGAGGGATTACGGCTGCGCGACGCGAATTGTGACAGTCAAAGGCATAGGCCAGCGAAGTCAATATCGCTGGCCGCATCCGTGGCGCTCCTGCTAGTCATGGCTTCCAGTGGAGAACACCATGGGCGACCTCTATCCGTTCTCGCTGCAGCAAAAGATCGCCGTCATCACCGAGAACTCGCCGTATTACTCAGGTGCCGACAATGCTTCTTCGAATCCTTGGGGCATGGCGATCATCCCGATGGAGATGGTGAGCGTGCTGTTCCAGTACCGCTCGAAGAACGATCCGTTGCCGGCGAAGGGACCAGCCGTCGGCCTGTTCGCCGATCAGGAGATCAGGCTGGTGAAGGGCCCGCTCTTCGTCGAGGAGTACGAAGTCGAGCGCGAGGTGGTCGCGCTCTCCGGCAGCCGCCGCACCGAGAGTGCGTGGGTCAAGACGCGCGTGTTCGACAAGACGAATTCGGCGGTCGCGACCATGCTGCTGAACATGGCGACGCTGAAGGATTCCTACGCGCCGTATGAGGAAGAATATCGGCGGCGGTACGGAGAGACTGCCCGCTGAAAACGAGCTTCGTTGTCGCTCATCCTCTAGGCAAATGCCCGTCGCAAAGCCGTCGCACAGCGAATAAGCAGCCGCGAGCACTCTCGATAACGCGCTGATAGCGCAACGAATTTGCGCGCTTCGTCTTCCCGATCGTCATTGTACACAATGGCACGGCGCTTGCAGAACTCCTGGCACACAGAGTTCTCGCGAGGGGCGGGCGTCATGTTGAACTCAAGCAAGCCGACACTGGGCGTCATCAGCGCCGAACCCGGGCCGATCGAGCTCGACTGGTCGGCTACCGCGCTCGTGATCATCGACATGCAGCGCGATTTCATGGAGCCCGGCGGCTTCGGCGAGACGCTCGGCAACGACGTCAGCCAGCTCGCGCGCGCGGTGAAGCCGATCGGTGCGGTGCTGAAGGCCGCGCGCGACACCGGCATGCTGGTGATCCACACGCGCGAAGGCCATCTGCCCGATCTCTCCGACGCGCCACCGGCGAAACTCGAGCGCGGCGCGCCATCCTTGCGCATCGGTGACCCCGGCCCGATGGGCCGCATTCTCATTCGCGGTGAGGCCGGCCACGACATCATCCCGGAGCTCTATCCGCTCGACAGCGAGATCGTGATCGACAAGCCCGGCAAGGGCGCATTCTACGCCACCGAGCTCACCGACGTGCTGGAGAAATACGGCATCGAAAATCTGCTGGTGTGCGGCGTCACCACCGAAGTGTGCGTCAACACCACCGTGCGCGAGGCCAATGACCGCGGCTATCGCTGCGTCGTCATCTCGGACGGCTGCGCATCCTACTTCCCCGAGTTTCATGAGATGGGCCTCAAGATGATCAAGGCCCAGGGCGGCATTTTCGGCTGGGTCGCGAACTCAGCCGCGGTACTGGAGGCGATGCCAAGCTCCAGATCGACACCATGCTGGGCTCGACCATGAATGCGGCTGCGATCGTCGGCGGAATGGCCGCCGACAAGGCCGACGCGGTCAAGGCTGCCGCGATCGCAGCACTTCCGCAGCAGGGCGTATTCTATCACGGGTTGGACGTGATGGGTGGCGGCTCCATTCTCGGCGGCCTGATCCTGGGGGCGATCGGCGTCTTCATCATCGAGCGCGATTTCGAGAAGGCCTCGGCCTTCGCCCTGGTTGGTGCGGTCCTGACCTACTTCGGCTTCATGCACGGCGAGGCCGTGGGCATCGGCGGTGGGTTCGGCGTCACGCCGTCCGTCGCTTTCGCCTACGCCGTGATGGCAGCCGGGCTGTACGCTCTCAGCCGGCGCAGCAGCGAGAACTACATGCCGCATGCGGAGATGACGGCCGCGCCTGCGGAGTAAGCTATCCGCCCTTGACGGCGCCCGCCGTGAGCCCGGCAACGATCTGTCGTTGGGCGAACACCGTCAGCAGCAGCACCGGGAACGTCACGATCAGCGCCGCGGCCGCGAGCGGCCCCCAGCTAAGCTGGTCGAACGAGATCATGTTGTAGACGGCAACCGGCAGGGTGCGTGTCTCGCGTCCCGCCAGCACGATGCCGAACACAAAATTGTTCCAGGAGAAGATCACGGCCAGGATGAAGGCGACGGCGATGCCGGGCTTGGCGATCGGCAGCGCGACATGGCGGAAGACCTGCCAGCGTGTGGCGCCGTCGATGAGGGCGGCTTCTTCCAGCTCCATCGGCGTCGTCTCGAAATAGCCGATCATGATCCAGATCACGATCGGCACCGTGACCACGAGGTGGATGATGATCTGCGGCACCAGCGTGCCGAGCAGTCCCAGCCACTGGAACATGAGAAACAGCGGGATCAAATAGGACAGGCCGGGCGTGATCCGGGCGATCAGGATCACGATCGCGGATTTGTGCGCGGCCATGCGTGCGATGCCGTAACCGGCGGGGACACCGACGATCAGCGCGAGCAACGTCGCGCCGCCTGTCACGATCAGGCTGTTGATGAAATAGGTCAGGAAGCGGTTCGAGGCGAGCACGTCCGCGTAGTTCTTCCAGGCGATATGCTCGGGGAAGAACACCGGCGGGTAGGCGGCGTTGTCGATCTCGAATTTGAGCGACAGCGACAGCATCCAGAGAAAGAACAGGATTGCCGGCGATACGATGACGAACACCGAAAGCCACAGGCCGATTTTGCCGATGATCTGACGGGGTGTCATGCGTCGCTCGAGATTTCTGTCCACAGCATGCGCTGTCGGGCATAGAGCATCACGGCCGCAAGCGCGACGATCAGCAGGAAGAACACCACCGCGATCGCCGAGCCGTAGCCGAGGTCGTAATAGGAGAAGGCGACGCTGTAGAGATAGATGTTGATGGTCTCCGACGCCGATCCCGGTCCGCCCTGCGTGATTGCGAAGATGATGTCGAAACTTTTCACGGCGTCGATCATGCGGATCATGCCGGCGATGAACAGGAACGGCATGATCAGCGGCAGGGTGATGAAGCGGAAGACCTGCCAGATATTGGCGCCGTCGATCTGTGCACTTTCATAAGGCTCGGTCGGGATCGCGGCGAGGCCGCCGAGCACGATCAGCATGACCAGCGGCGTCCATTGCCAGGTCTCGACCAGGACCAGCGAAGGAATGACGGTCGCGGGATGGAACACCCAGAGCTGCGCAGGGATCCCGACCAGTGACAGCAAATAGTTCAGCACGCCGAGCTGCGGGTGGAACATCATGGTCCAGACCAGCGCGATCGCCACCGGCGTCGCCATCATCGGCATGATGAAGACGCCGCGCAGGAAGCCGCGGCCGGGGAATTTCTGGTGAAACACCACGGCCGCAAACGTGCCGAGCACGAGCGGCAGCAGCACGGACAGTGCGGTGTAGAACAGCGTATGCCCGATGGCCTCGATGAAGCGGGGATCGCTCGTCAGCCGCAGATAATTGGAGAATCCAGCGAAGGTGGTCGCCGAGCCGACCTTCCACTCGTTCAGGCTCATCCAGATCGTGAAGACCCACGGGAAGATGATGATCGCGAGCACGACGACCAGCGCCGGCACCACGAACGGCCAGTAGGACGGCGGCCGCAACTCTTTCTCCGGCGCGGCATCAGACTTTGCCGCGCCCGGAGTCGATTGTGTCAACGCACTCACGTCTTCTCGCTACGCTCCAGGATCGGCCGGTACTGATCGTTGGCCTTCTTCAGCTCGGCGGCAGGATCGGCGCCGGACAGGGTCGCGGTGACCGCGGCGCCGACGATGTCGCGGAATTCGGCGACCGGGATCACGACGGGCAGGCCCAGCTTGCTGATCTTGCCGGAATCGATCACCGATTGCAGCCACTCCTTGGTCTTCACGCCCTTCTGGACCTCGGGATCGCCGAGGATCGAGTTGCGGAACGGCACGCCGCCACCGGCCTGCAGCAGCCGCGCGCCCTGGGTCTTCGAGACCACCCATTGGCAGAGCAGATAGGCGGCTTCCTTGTTCTTGCTCGCCGCGGCAATGCCGATGCCGTCGCCATAGGTCGAGGAATATTGTCCCTTGGGGCCGGCGGGTACGACGGTGTAGCCGACCTTGCCGACAACGCGCGAAGCGGCCGGATCTTCCAGCGGCGGCGCCCAGCCGACGCCGTCGATCCACATCGCGGACCGGCCTTGCGTGAAGGAGGCCATCGACTCCATCCAGTTGAAGCCGGCGACGCCTGGAGGCGCCGATTTCGTCAGGAGTGTCTGATACAGCTTGGTCGCGGCAATCGCTTCCGGACCGTCGGTCAGGATGTTGCCCTTGGCGTCGAGGAATTCCCCGCCATAATCGAGGAAGAAGTTGCTCCACATCGCCATATTGGCGTTGCGCAAGCCGCGCCCGACAAAACCGTAGATGCCTTCCTTGGCATCGGTGAGCTTCTCGGCGGCCGCGGCCATCTCGTCGAGGGTCTTGGGCACGGCGACGCCCTTCTTCTCGAACAGCTCCTTGTTGTAGTAGAGGATGAAATAATCGACCGACCACGGCAGCGACAGCATCTGGCCCTTGTCGTTCTTGGCGTATTGCAGGCCCGCGGCCGAGAAATCGCTCTCCACGAGATCAGGGGCGGTCAGCGTCGGGTCCTTCATGAAGGGCGTCATGTCGGCGAGCCAGCCGCCCCTCTCGAACTGCCGCTTCTGCACGTGATAGCTGAGATGGACGACGTCGAAGCTCGGCCGTCCCGAGGTCAGCTCGATCACCACCTTCTGGCGCTGCTGCTGCTCGGGAATCTGCTCGGATTCGACCTGAATGCCGGTGAGCTCGGTGAACTCCTTGACGTATTTTTGCAGATTGTCGCCGCGGGGCCCCTTGGCGAGGATCACCTCAAGCTTGGTCCCGGCGTATTTCTTCCAGTTCACCTCGGCGCGCGCCGGCAATCCCGTCAGGCTGAGCGCGCCAGCGGCGGCAGTGCCCGTTAAAAGCGTACGACGCGAGATTTTGTGGTTGACCACTTTAGGTCCCTCCCTGTGACTCAATTTGGGCGGATACTAGCGGCCGTTCTGCGTCTGCCTAGTCCTAATCTGCGGAATTCAGGGCCGCACGGCCGGCGTTTCCACACTCAGGCCGCGCGCCCGTGACATCAGATAGAGTTCGAGCGCAACGAGCTCGGGCGAACCGTAATCATAGGCCTGGGCGCGAACGCCGGTCATGCAGCTGCGCAGCCGCCGCCCCAGCGAGCCCAGCGTCTGCCATTCCAGGCGATAAAGCGGATAGCCGGTCGGCTGTCCTTGCGTGATCGGCGCGCCGGCAAGACGCTTGTTGTAGTTGTCGTCGTGGCAATTGGTGCAGGCAAGGTTGAGCTGGCCCTCACGCTGCATGAAAAGGTCGCGGCCCTGTTCGACAAACGGCTTCAGCTGCGGATCGTCGCCAGCCGTGATCGCCGCGCCGCGCGATTGGTGCGCGACGAAGGCGGACAGGGCCAGCAGGTCGCGGCTCTCGTACGGCAGCGGCGTTGCCTGCTGATGATTGCTGCGGCAAAGATTGATGCGCTGGTCGAGCGTGACGGGGCGCGTCAGCGCCTTGTCGAAGGCCGGATAGCGCGCCGCGACGCCCTTCATGCTGCTGCGCGCATCGCCGTGGCAATCCGCACAGGCTTTGTCGGCGCTGCCGGTCTTCTTCGTCCACAACGCCTCACCGTCGAGCACGAACAGCATGCCGGGATTTGACGTGTCGTCATCCTGCATCGCACGTGTGTCAGGCCCCATGAACGAATAGCCGGAGCGGCGCGCGTCCGGCGGAATCTCGCCGGCGAGCAGGGCAGGGGTGGTGGCGAGGAGCGCCGCCGCCGTCGCTATCGCGCACCAAAAATTCATTCGACGGTGATCGACGCCGATGCGCTCGACGAATAGCCGTTGTCGCCGGTCCACTCGAACTCGAACTTGCCGCTCTCCTTCGCGACCGTGAAGAACGACAGATAAGGGTTGGCCGCGATCGCCGGAAACAGGTCAGCACGAAAAATCTCGGCGCCGTTGTAGCGGCACGTAAAACTCGTGATGATGTCGCGCGGCACCGGCGCGCCGTCCGCGGTGTGCCGGAAGCCGGTTTCCATGATGTGCGAGGTCAAAGTGCGGATCTCGACGACATCGCCGCGCCGGGCTTTTGCCGGAACGTTGATCAGCGCGGCCATCAGTTCATCTCCTCGGTGCAGGCGGCCAGCGTCACGACGATTTCGGTCGTGACCTGCCAGAACGAGTCGTCGGAAAGACGCGCGATCGCCACCACCTTCTGGGTGTCGGCGAGCCGGATCCGCGTCGAGATTTGGGCGCGGCCGGAGGAGGGGCCGAGATAGAAATTGCCGATGTTCGGCTGCGGGTTCTTCTCATTGAAGACGTGGATGCTCTTGACGTAGTCGTCCGCCGTCATCGGGCTGGCGACGCTCACGGTCATCGGCACCGTGTTGCCGTTCTCGACCAGCGGCGGAATGTCGAGCTTCACCCTGCCGGTGCGCACAGGTGCTTCGCCGACGACGTTGCGGATCGCGGTGGTGAGCATCGCGGGCGTCGCTTGCAGCGGCCGCTGGGTGACGATCGGGATCGTCCCGGCGGCCGCGACGCCTCCGGCGATACTCAGGAAATGTCGTCGCGTGGTTTGCATGAACCTAGTCCCGAAGCGCTGCAAGAAAGGCCACGATGTCCTCGATCTCCGTGGCCGACAATATCGGCCTGCCGGCGAAATTGCGCCCGACGCGCATGAGATGGTCGTTGCGATAGTAGGACGGCATGATGGTCTCCGGGTTGAAACGCGCCGCATCGACCAGTCGAAGCCGCAACTGGCTCGTGGTCCAGCGGTTCCCCGCACCTGTGAGATCAGGCGCGAGGTCGCCCTGGAACCGCGTTTCGGGGAAGGGGCCGGAATGGCAGAGGATGCAGGTGGTGGTGCGCGCGAGCACAAGCGCGCGGCCGCGCGCGGCATCACCGGGCGCGCCGGTGAGCGATTCCGCAATGCCGTCGCCGGCGATGTTGTAGGGCAGGAGTTCCTCTGCCCCTGCATGGCAGGCGAAGGCGAAACTGGCGGCGATCAGCGCTGCGATATGGATCGATGATCTAGCCAAAGGTGTCTGCCGTGATGGTTTGAAACCAGCGCTCGGCGTCAGTCGCTTCCCGGGCGCGCAGCTCGCGCGGGGCATCGACCGGGCTGGTCGCGCCGCCCTCGACCTCGGCGAAGATGTCGCCCTTGGGCTGGTAATTGCCGGCGAGTGAAAAGCCGTAACCGGGCGCGACAATGTTGTAGCAGATGCCTGTCAATCGCGGCGTTTCCGGCGCCCGACCGGCGAGGAGATTCACGATGGCGGCAGCACAGGCCTTGCCCTGTGCGCCTGCAGCGGACGCCGATTTGGGAATGCCGCCGCCGAGGCAGGCATCACCAATGACGTGGATGTTCCGGACGAGTTTTGACTCAAAGGTAACAGGATTGATCGGGCACCAGCCGGTTGCATCCGCAGCGCCCGCGATCTCGGCAATACGCCCGGCGCGCTGCGGCGGAATGACATTGGCGACATCAGGCGTGTAGTTGCCGAACTCGGTGACGATGGTCCTGGTCGCGGGATCGACCGAGGTCACGCGGCCGCCTTGCGACAGTCCGATGCGTTCGATCATGTCGCCGTACAGCTCCTTCCACGCCTTCTCGAACAGCCGCTGCTGCGAGAAATTGTCCTTGGCATCGAGGATCAGAATCTTCGAGCGCGGCTTCTTCGTCTTCAAATAATGCGCGATCAGGCTGGCGCGCTCGTAAGGCGCCGGGGGACAGCGCGAGGGATTGGCGGGGATCGCAATGGCGACAGTGCCGCCGTCCGGCATTGCCTCCAACTGCCGGTGCAGCAGCAGCGTCTGCGCGCCTGCCTTCCAGGCGTGCGGCATTTTTTCTGATGCCGCGTCGTCGTAGCCGGGCAACGCTTCGAAATGGAAGTCGATGCCGGGGGAGAGTACGAGACGATCATAGGGCAGCGCAACGCCATCGGCCGTGATGACGCTGCGCAGCTGCGGCTCGATCGTGGTCACGGCCTGGCCGATCACGGTGACGCCCTCGGCGCGGAGCCTGTCATAACCAAACTGCTGCGCGTCGATCTCGCGCAGGCCGGCAATCACCGCGTTACTGAAGGGGCAGGAGGTGAAGATCGCATTGGGTTCGATCAGGATGACTTGCAAGTTTGCCTGCGCGCGCTTCAGCGCGCGGGCGCACGCGGCGCCGCCAAAGCCGCCGCCGACCACGACGACGCGGCCCGTCGATTGCGCGCGCAGGATGGAAGGTACGGCGAGCGATGTTGCCGCGACGGTGATGCCGAGGACGGCATTCCGCCGTGTCATCGACGCTTTCATGGGCCTCATCCGAAAAATGCTGCGGCGGCCATGGTGGCCGCCGCAGCTGTCGTCTCAGGCGAAGGTGATGTTCTGGTCGCGCAGCGGCACCGAGCGGATGCGTTTGCCCGTCGCCGCGAAGTACGCATTGAGCACCGCCGGCGCCGCGACGCCGATGGTCGGCTCGCCGACACCGCCCCAGAACCCGCCGCTCGGCACCATCACCGATTCGACCTTCGGCATCTCGTTGATGCGCATCGAATTGTAGGTGTCGAAGTTGGTTTGCTCGATCTTGCCGTCCTTGACGGTGCAGCCGCCGTAGAACAACGCGCTAAGGCCATAGACGAAGGAGCCCGCGATCTGCCGCTCCACCTGTGCCGGATTGACGACGTAGCCGGGATCGGTGGAGGCGACGATACGAAGCACCTTGATCTTGTTGCCGTCGGTCACCGAGATTTCGGCAGCGCCGGCGACATAGCTGCCATAGCCCATCACCTGCGCGATACCGCGATAGACGCCCTGCGGCGCCGGCGTGCTCCAGCCGATCTTCTCGGCCACGGCATTGAGCACCGCGAGATGCTTGGGGTGATTGCCCATCAGCTTGCGGCGGAATTCGAGCGGGTCCTGGCCTGCGGCCTGGGCCAGCTCGTCCATGAAGCATTCCATGTAGATCGCGTTGTGATTGACGTTGACGCCACGCCAGAAGCCGGGCGGAACGTGCGGGTTGCGCATCGCGTGCTCGACCAGCAGGTTCGGCACGGAGTAGCCGAACGCGGCTTCGCCGGTCTGGGCGACGCCCTGGAATGCGGCCGGATCCATGCCGTTCTGCAGCGCTTCGGGACGCAGCGAGAACAGGATCGACTGCCCGGACAGACGGTAGTGCAGCGCGACCAGATTGTTGTCGGCATCGAACGCGCCGGTCATCTTACACTGGGTGATCGGGTGATACTTGCCGTGCGCCATGTCCTCTTCGCGAGACCACAACAGCTTGATCGGCGTGCCCGGCATCTCCTTGGCGATGATGACGGCCTGGCGAACATAGTCGGTCTGGCCGCGCCGGCCGAAACCGCCGCCGGGCATCACCTTGTACACGTCGCACTTCTCCGCCGGCAGGCCGGAGGCTTCCAGCACCGCCGCGAAGACAGCTTCTCCGTTCTGTGTGCCACACCAGACCTCGCATTTGTCCGCCGTGTAGAGCGCCGTGGCGTTCATCGGCTCCATGGTGGCGTGGTTCTGGTAGGGATAGCTGTAGACGGCCTCGACCTTCTTGGCGGCAGTTGCAATCGCCGCCTTCGCGTCGCCGTTCTTGTTGCCGACATAGGCCGGCTGCGCGTTGTCGAGGCCCTCGGCCAGCCACTTTGCAATCGATTCGCTTGAGACCTTGGCGTTGTCGCCCTCGTCCCAGACGATCGGCAGCGCCTCCAGCGCGGTCTTGGCGTGCCACCAGGTGTCGGCAACGACCGCGACCGCGGTATCGCCGACCTTGACGACCTTTTTGACGCCCTTCATCCCGGCAATCTTGGCTTCGTCAAAGCTCTTCACCTTGCCGCCGAACACCGGGCAGTCCTTGATCGCGGCGTTCAGCATGCCCGGCAGCTTGACGTCGATGCCATAGACCATGGTGCCGGTGGTCTTCTCGGTGGTGTCGAGCCGCTTCACGCCCTTGCCGATCAGCTTCCAATCCTTGGGGTCCTTCAGCTTGACGTCGGCCGGTGGCGTGAGCTTGGCCGCGGCCTCGGCGACCTTGCCGAAGGTCGTGGTCTTGCCCGAGGACGTATGGGTGATGACGCTGTTGGCGGCCGTGCATTCGGATGCCGGCACTTTCCACGTCTCGGCGGCGGCCTGGATCAGCATCACGCGCGCGGTGGCGCCGCCCTTGCGGACGTAGTCTTGCGAAGAGCGGATGCCGCGGCTGCCGCCGGTCGAGAAATCGCCCCAGACGCGCTTGCGGGCGACGCTTTGGCCGGGCGTCGGATATTCGGTCGAGACTTTCGACCAGTCGCATTCGAGCTCCTCGGCGACGAGCTGGGCGAGGCCGGTGAGCGAGCCCTGGCCCATCTCGGAGCGGGCGATGCGGATCACGACGGTGTCGTCGGGCCGGACCACGACCCAGGCGCCGATCTCGGGGGAGCCGTCGGCGGCGCGGACCACGGCGGGGCCGCCGAAGGGGATATCGAGGCCGATTGCGAGACCTGCGCCGACCGCGGCGGTGCCGATGACGAAGGCGCGGCGGTTGAGCCGCGGTGAAACATGCTTATTCATGTGGCGGCTCCTTACGCGCTTGCGATCGTGTGGATCGCTTCGCGCACCTGCTGGAAGGTGCCGCAGCGGCAGATATTGGTGATGGCCTCGTCGATATCGGCGTCGGTCGGCTTCGGCTTCTCGCTCAGGAGCGCCGCCACCGCCATGATCATGCCGCTCTGGCAATAGCCGCATTGCGGCACGTCCTGGGCGATCCAGGCTTCCTGCACCTTGTGCAGCGACTTGCCGGAGGCGAGCCCTTCGATGGTCGTGATCTTCTTGCCCACGGCCTCGCTGACCGAAACCCCGCAGGAGCGGGTGGCGACGCCGTCGATGTGAACGGTGCAGGCGCCGCATTGTGCAATGCCGCAGCCATATTTTGTGCCGGTCAGGCCGGCATTCTCGCGGATTGCCCACAGCAGCGGCGTATCCGGCTCGACGTCGAGCGTGAAGGCTTTTTCGTTGATTGTAAGGTTTGCCATCGCAGTCCCCTGATTGGTCCAATCCACCGATAGGACTCAGGGGCGCAATGTGTCCGGCAAATTGGAAACCTTCAAATCAACAGTCTGAGGGGTGGCTGGACCCTGGCTGGACCCTGGCTGGACCCTGGCTGGACCCTGCTTGGACGCCCGCGGCACGGCTTGGGGCGACGTATGCCGGCTTCCGCGGGCAGACACCCTTGGAACCGAGAGCGACAGTTTGTCCGTTTTGCCGGGGTGCAAGTCGACAACGCTCTGCTACAGTGGGATCAAGCCAAAAGGGGTTCCATGAACGCACCGCAGCCTTGCAACGTCCTGATGCTCTATCCGCTGTTCTCGGCAGAATCCTTCTGGAGCTTTGGCGAATCCTGCAAAGTGTTGGGCGTGAAGCGCCCCGCCGCCCCCTTGGGCCTGATCACCGTTGCCGCGATGTTGCCCGAGAGCTGGACGGTCCGGCTGATCGATTGCAACACGCAATCCTTCGGCGACGAGGATCTGTCCTGGGCCGACGTCGTCTTCACCGGCGGAATGATGCCGCAGCAGGCCGACACGCTGCGCCTGATCGAAACGTGCCGTGCTGCGGGCAAGCCGGTGGTGGTCGGCGGTCCCGATCCCACATCGAGCCCCCACATCTATGAGAGGGCCGACTTCCAGGTGCTCGGCGAGGCCGAGAGCGTCATCGACGAATTCATCGCGGCCTGGGACAGTGGCGCACGGTCCGGCGTCTTCATCGCACCGAAATTCCAGGCCGACGTCACCAAGACGCCGGTGCCGCGCTTCGACCTGCTGAAGTTCGAGGACTACCTTTATCTCGGTGTGCAGTATTCGCGCGGCTGTCCGTTTACCTGCGAGTTCTGCGACATCATCGAGCTCTATGGACGCGTGCCGCGGACCAAGACAAACGCGCAGATCCTGATCGAGCTCGATACGCTCTACGCAATGGGTTACCGCGGCCATCTCGACTTCGTCGACGACAATTTCATCGGCAACAAGAAGTCGCTCCGGCTGTTCCTGCCCCAGCTCGCCGAATGGCAACGCGCTCACGGCTATCCCTTCGAATTGTCGACTGAAGCCTCGGTCAATCTGGCCGACGATCCCGAGCTATTGGACCTGATGGGTGCGGCGAACTTCTTCGCCATCTTCGTCGGCATCGAAAGTCCTGATCCGGCGACGCTGGTCGCGATGCGGAAGAAGCAGAACACGCGACGCAACATCGCCGAGAGCATCCACAAAATCTACGCCGCTGGCATGCTCGTCACCGCGGGTTTTATCGTCGGCTTCGACAATGAGAAGCTCTCGATGGCGGATGCCATGATCGACTTCATCGAAGAGGCGGCGATCCCCGTCAGCATGGTCGGCCTGCTCTATGCCTTGCCGAACACGCAGCTCACGCGCCGCCTGGAGCGCGAAGGCCGGCTGCACCCGGGCCACGACCTGGCGCCGACCATCGGCGCCGATCAGTGTACCGCCGGGATCAACTTCGATCCGGTGCGCCCGTTGCGCGACATCCTGATGGACTATAAGCGCGTGCTGGAGCACATCTACAGCCCGACGGCCTATGCGAGGCGCATCGACCGTCTGATGACGCTGCTCGACCGCTCTCGCCAGCGCCAGGAGCTCGCGGAAGGCGATATCCGCGCCCGGATCGGCGCGATGGAAACGGTGCACAAGGTGGTCACAGCCCTTCCCGAGGCGCGTGGGCCGCTCTGGCAGACCTTCATGAACTGCGCCAAGCGCGACACGTCATCGGCGCGGATCGCCGTGCAGATGATCGCCGCCTATGCGCATCTCGGACCGTTCTCGCGCAAGGTCATCGATGCCATCGACGCACGCCTCGCTGCGCTCGACGAGGAGACGGTCATTCCGGTGGCGACGATCGACGCGACGGCGGCTCGACATCTGGCTTGAGGGGCTACTTCACCGCCAGCCGCAAGAAGCTCATCACGCTGCCGAGTGCGGCGAAACCGGCGCCAAGTGCCAATGCGACGATGGCGCCATCGCGACCGGCCAGCGCGAAGCAGAGGGCGGCAAGTGCCGCTCCGGTGGTTTGCCCGGTCAGGCGCGCGGTTGCGACGATGCCCGAGGCGCTGCCGCTGCGGTGAGGCGGCGCGCTCGACATCACCGCCTTCATGTTCGGCGCCTGGAAGAACCCGAACCCCATGCCGCAGATCACCATCCGCCAGATGATGTCGGGGATAGCAGGATTGGCCGGAAGCATCGCGAGCAGCGCCATGCCGATGCCGAGCAGCACGAGGCCGATGCCGCCCAACAATCCGACCGCATGCCGGTCGGAGAGACGCCCCGCGATCGGCGCCATGATGCCGACCACCAGCGGCCACGGCGTCATGAAAAATCCGGTCTCGACCTGCGAGCGGCCCAGCACGTCCTCGAAATAGAACGGCAGCGAGACGAAGGCGAGGCCCTGCACCGCAAAGGAGCACACGGCCGTCGCCGCCGACAATGCGAACATCGGCCGGCTGAACAGGTCGATCGGCAGCATCGGCGCCGGATGGTCGGCATGGCGGCGCGTCAGGACGAAGCCGAGCACGAGCGCCGTGACCAGCTCGATGCCCACGACCAGAGGCGAGAGATTATGCGCGGCGCTGCCGATGCCCGTGATGAACAGGCCGAGGCAGGCCGACGCCAGGATCGCGCCGAGAAAGTCAAAGCCGTGATCGGCGCGCGGCGTCTTCGGCAGCATCGCAAAGCCGATGCCGATCGCGACGAGGCCGAACGGGATGTTGACGGCGAACAGCCACGGCCATGGGCCGACCGCGAGAATGGCGGAGGCAATCGACGGCCCGAAGGTGAAGGCGGTCGCGACCACCAGCGCGTTGTGACCGAAGCCGCGGCCGAGCATCCTGCTGGGATAGACGAAGCGCACCAGCGCCGTGTTGACGCTCATGATGCCGCTGGCGCCGAGCCCTTGCAGCGTGCGCGCAACCAAGAGACTGTCCAGCGACCACGCCTCCGCGCAGAACAGCGAGGCGATGGTGAACAGGATCAGGCCGCCGAGATAGATGCGCTGGTGCCCGACGATCTCGCCGAGCGCCCCGAGCGGCAGCAGCGTCGCCACCAGCGCGATCTGATAGACGTTGACCACCCAGACCGACTCCTCCGGTGTGACATGCAGATCGGCAGCAATGGCGGGCAGCGCGATGTTGGCGATCGCGGTGTCGAGCGAGGCCATCGCTAGCGCGGTGAAGATCGCGGCGATCGCCCAGCGCCGCTGCGCGGCCGGCAGGCCGTCGGAAATGGTATGGTCGGGCTCGCGCGCGGCGGCAGGTAACGTGATTGTCATTGCCTTGCGCGTTGCTCCGGCGGCGTGGCTGATAAGGACTCGGCATGTACTACGGCCGGGCCGCCTGCCACAGGCATATGCTTGCATGCTGTGTATGCGCGAAGGCTGGGCGATGAGCCTGCGCGCAGGCGTATGATCGCTGCTGCAATTTCAGGGGATCGCCATGCACATCGTCGTTCTGCCCGGTGACGGCATCGGACCGGAGATCACGACCGCGACATCAGGCGTGCTGCGCGCGGCCTCCGAGCGCTTCCAGCTCAATTTGCGGCTGGAGGAGCACGCAGTCGGGCATGCGACCCTCAAGCAGTTCGGCACGACCGTGCGTCCCGAGCTGCTCGACATCGTCCGCGCCGCCGACGGCCTGATCCTGGGGCCGACCGCGACGTTCGATTTCAAGGACGAGGCGCATGGCGAGATCAATCCGTCGCGGCACTTTCGCAAGAACCTCGACCTCTATGCCAATGTCAGGCCCGCGCGCACTTATGCAGGGAGGCCCGGCCGGGTCGGCGATTTCGACCTCGTCGTGGTGCGCGAAAACACCGAGGGGTTTTACGCCGACCGCAACATGGAGCAGGGCAATGGCGAGATGCTGGTTACGCCAGACGTCGTGATCTCGCTGCGCCGGATCACGCGCCTGTGCTGCGAGCGCATCGCGCACGCCGCCTGCCGTCTCGCGATGAAGCGGCGCAGGCATCTGACCATCGTGCACAAGGCCAACGTGCTCAAGATCGGCGACGGCATGTTTCTGGATATCTGCCGCGAGGCGGCGAAAGGCTATCCCGGCCTCGCGGTCGACGACATCCTGGTCGACGCCATGATGGCGCACGTGGTGCGCAACCCCGATCGTTTCGACGTCATCGTCGCCACCAACATGTTCGGCGATATCCTGTCCGATCTCACGGCTGAGCTCTCCGGAAGCCTCGGCCTCGGCGGCTCGCTCAATGTCGGTGACCGCTACGCCATGGCGCAGGCGGCGCACGGCTCGGCGCCTGACATTGCAGGCCAGGACGTCGCCAATCCGGTGTCGCTGATCCTGTCGACGGCGCTGCTGCTCGGATGGCACGGCGAGAACAGCGGCGCGGTTCGTTACGAGGAAGCCGCGCGAGCGATCGAGGCGGCGGTGGCGACGGCGATCGGCGAGGGCAGGGCGACGCGCGATGTCGGTGGCAGGCTCGGCACGATCGCGGCGGGGGCTGCGATCGCGGAGATCCTGCAGGCGGGGTGAGGTGCTTCTGCGGATCCTTGCGCTTTTTTCTTAGGGGCCAAAACAAAAAACGCGAAAACAACCCCATGCACAGTAGAAGGCCCCTTGATCGATAAGGGATTTTCGAACCGCGTCACGACGACATTCGCGGCCGCGATCACGTTGACGCGTCGGGCAAAACACTGGCAGGATGCTAGAGTGGCAGCGGTCGGCGAAAAGACCGGGGCCTGCGCTCATGAATGCGCGACGTCCGCTTCGAGAGCGTAGGATGGGTTGAG
Source organism: Bradyrhizobium sp. 197 (assembly GCF_023073375.1). Taxonomy (NCBI): domain Bacteria; kingdom Pseudomonadati; phylum Pseudomonadota; class Alphaproteobacteria; order Hyphomicrobiales; family Nitrobacteraceae; genus Bradyrhizobium; species Bradyrhizobium sp. 197. Next base: position 39,214 of record NZ_JADPJJ010000009.1, read on the forward strand.
CACTTGCGAAACCATCGCGTGTCACGTTGGATGCTGTCGGCTTCGCTGCGCTCTACCATCCCACAAGCTGAACTCTCCGGCAGCCTCGGCCTCGTCGGCGCCCTCTAAAACTGATACCTCCTCAGTCCCCCATCTACCGGGATCACCGTCCCCGTGACGTACCGAGCCACGGGCGAGGCCAGAAACACCGCCAACGCCGCCAGATCTTCCGGCTCGCCCCAATAGCCGACCGGGATCTCTTCCTCCGCAAAGCGCTCGCGATAGTCCGGTGCGTAGTTGCGGCGGATCTGTTCGCTCATGATGCGGCCGGGCGGGATGCAGTTGATGGTGATGCCGTGCTCACCGATCTCGCGCGACAGGCCCTTGGCCCAGGCGTGGACGGCGGCTTTCGCCGCGAACGCGGCGTTGAGGCCTTCCGGCTCGGACTTGCCGGTGATGTTGACGATGCGGCCCCATTTGCGTTCGATCATCTGCGGCAGCAGGGCATGCGCGATGCGGCGGTAGCTGGTGAAGTTCAGCGCGATCGCCTCGTCCCATTTGCTGTCGGGCGCATCGACGGGGAGGGGGCGGCTGCCGCCGGCATTGTTGATGAGGATGTCGACGTGGCCGAGCTGTTTTAGCGCGAAGGCCGAAATCTTCTCCGCCGCGTCCTTTTCCATCACGTCCTGCTCAAACGGCGTGATCAGGCCGGAGCCGACTTCCTTCACCAACTCGGCGAGCAGATCGGTGCGGCGTGCCACGCCGACGACGCGCACGCCTTCGGCGGCGAGACCCTTGGCGATGGCGCGGCCAATGCCGACGCTCGCGCCCGTGACGACAGCGGTTTTTGATTTGAGGCCGAGGTCCATGATCACACGCTCTCTTGTTTGCTTTTTTGCTTGTTGCTGTTGGTTTTGTTGTTCGTTTCCTGCCCTGTCCCCGTCAGGGTGATTTGCCCGACCGGGACGAGCAGTGGTAACCAAGAGCCGCGTTGAAGGAAACACGAAAAAGAAAAGGCGCCGAGCGATGGTCTGGGATCCGCAGCAATATCTGAAATTCTCCGGCCACCGGCTCCGGCCCGCCGTCGACTTGTTGATGCGAATTCCGGATTCTGGTCCGCGTGCGATTGCCGATCTCGGCGCCGGCGCCGGCAATGTCACCAAGCTCATCAAGGAGCGCTGGCCCGACGCAAAGGTGACGGGTGTCGAGGGCTCGGCCGAGATGGTTGCCGCCGGCCGCAAGGCAGCACCGGACGTGGAATGGTCCCATGAAGATCTCGGCCACTGGCGCCCGGCGAAGCAGTATGACGTCGTCTATTCCAATGCCGCACTGCACTGGCTGCCCAATCATGCGGCATTGTTTCCTTCGGTCATGGAGAAGGTGACGCCCGGCGGCATGCTTGCGGTGCAGATGCCGCGCAACTTTCTGGCCCCCTCGCATGTGCTGATCGGCGAGACCGCGCTCGACGGTCCCTGGCGGTCCAAGGTCGAGCATCTCGTCACGCCGCCGCCGGTCGAAGGGCCGGCCTACTATCACGGTCTGCTTGCTCCGATGTCGGCCAATATCGACATCTGGGAGACCGAATATCTGCAGGTGCTCGAAGGCGAGAATCCCGTGAAGGAGTGGACCAAGGGGACCTGGCTGACGCGCTATCTCGACGTCTTGCAGGGCGACGAGAAGGCCGCGTTCGAAGCGGCCTATGGTGAGCGGGTCGCGAAGGCCTATCCGAAGAATGCCGCCGGGCAGACGCTGTTCCCGTTCCGGCGTCTGTTCATGGTCGCCCAGCGCCAGGGCTGATTGCACCGCCGCAATGCGACATAAGCGCTCGCTTCCGGCAGTGGGAGCGGGGGGCGGGTTGCGCATTCAGCCGCCGCCAAGATAGCTTGGCTGCGGCAAATTGGGCTTAGGTCTAGTTGTTCGGGTGGCGGATTGCTGCCACTACTGGACCGCAAACTGGGCTGCAAAGCAAAAAAGACCCGCTTTTAGAGGTTGTTGGGAGGTTACTTCATGCGCAAGCTGCTTCTTGCGGTCGCCGCCGCGTCTGTTCTCTTGGCTCCTGCCTTGTCTCCCGTCTCGGCCCAGGCCCAGAGCCCGATCGTCATCAAGTTCAGCCACGTCGTCGCCAATGACACCCCGAAGGGCAAGGGCGCGCTGAAGTTCAAGGAGCTTGCCGAGAAGTACACCGACGGCAAGGTCAAGATCGAAATTTATCCGAACTCCACCCTCTATAAGGACAAGGAGGAGATCGAAGCGCTTCAGCTCGGCTCGGTGCAGATGCTCGCGCCCTCGACCGCGAAGTTCGCACCGCTCGGTATCAAGGAGTTCGAGGCGCTCGACCTGCCCTGGCTGTTCAAGGACGACGCGACCTATTCCAACGCGATGAAGGGCACCATCGGCAAATGGCTGTTCCAGAAGCTCGAGACCAAGGGCATCACCGGGCTCGCCTATTGGGACAACGGCTTCCACATGCTCTCCGCTAACCGTGCCCTGATGAAGCCGACCGATTTCCAGGGTCTCAAATTCCGCATCTCCGGATCGAAGGTCGCCGACCAATATCTCCGGATCATGGGCTCGATCCCTCAGATCATGGCGTTTTCCGAAGTCTACCAGGCTTTGCAGACGGGCGTGGTCGACGGCTGCGAGAACACCGCGTCGAACTACCTGACGCAGAAGTTCTACGAGGTGCAGAAGGACATCACCGTGTCCTATCACGCGCATCTGCAATACGCAGTCATCGTCAACTCGAAATTCTGGTCGGGCCTGCCGCCTGATATCCGCGCCCAGCTCGAAAAGGCGATGAACGAGGCGACCGACTACACCAACTCGATCGCGCGCCAGGAGAACGAAGATGCGCTGGCCGAGATCAAGAAGACGGGCAAGACCACGTTGCATTATCTGACTGACGCCGATCGCAAGGCATGGCAGGAGGCGATGCAGCCGACCTACAAATGGGCGAAGGGGCGGGTCGGGCAGGAGGTGCTCGATCTCCTCGCCAAGGAACTCGACGTCAAGATGAACTGACGCCGGCGCCGTTATAAGAACAACCATAACGGTCGGGGGTGATCGCACTCCCGGCCGTTGCTCTTGATGATGAGCCAAGCTGGGGGACTAAGTTGCTGCGTGTACTGAATCGTGTGCTCAATCATCTCGAGGAATGGCTGATCGCGACGTTGATCGCGGCTGCGACATTGCTCATCTTCGTTGCCGTGCTGCACCGTTATGGCGCCGGGCTGTCGATCGACATCGCCAAATGGGCGGAGGCGCGCAACCTGGCCTTGCTGGCCGTTCCCGCGCGAGCCGCGTTCGTCTGGCTTGCCGCTCTCGACCTGTCCTGGGCGCAGGAACTCTGCATCTACATGTTCATCTGGATGGCGAAATTCGGTGCGGCCTACGGGGTACGCACCGGCATCCATGTCGGCGTCGACGTCCTGGTCAACATCCTTCCCGGCGGATCGCGCCGCCGCGTCATCACTTTCGGCCTGATGTGCGGCGCCCTTTTCACCGCCATCGTGTGCTATTTCGGGGCCGCGTTTGTCGGCCAGATGTGGCAGACCGGCCAACAATCCAACGATCTCGAAGCGCCGATGTGGCTGGTGTATCTCACCATCCCGCTCGGCTCCGGGCTGATGTGCTTCCGTTTCCTGCAAGTCGCCTGGTCGTTCTATCGCACCGGCGAGCTGCCGCATCACGACATGGCCGGCGTCGAGGGCGTCGAGGCAGACCCGGTTCATCCGGCCCCGGTCACGCGCAGTCAGGTCGCCGGCGACGAACGCAGCCCGCTCGGCTGGGTCCTGATGCTGTTGCCGGTTCTGATCGTCGCCGTGTGCTTCGCGCATTCGGCGCACGTGATCACGCTGCCGCAGGGCCTGCGTGTCGCCGTTGTCTTCGGCCTTCTGCTGTCGTTGATGCTCACGGGCATGCCGATTTCGATCGCGCTCGGTCTGACCGTGCTCAGCTTCATGTTCACGCTGACCGACGTGCGAACGGAATCGGTGGCGCTGAAGCTGTTTACAGGCATCGAGAGCTTCGAGATCATGGCGATCCCGTTCTTCATCCTTGCCGGCAACTTCCTGACCCATGGCGGCGTGGCACGCCGGATGATCGCTTTTGCGACCGCGCTGGTCGGCCATTGGTACGGCGGCCTTGCGCTCTCGGGCGTGGTCGCCTGCGCGCTGTTCGCCGCGATCTCCGGCTCATCGCCGGCCACGGTGGTGGCGATCGGATCGGTGATCCTGCCTGCGATGGTCGCGCAGGGGTTTCCGAAGCGGTTCGGGGCGGGCGTGATCACGACCTCCGGCTCGCTCGGGATTCTCATTCCACCCTCGATCCCGATGGTCCTTTTTGCCGTCTCCACCAACACCTCCGTCGGCAAGCTGTTCATCGCCGGGATCGTGCCGGGGCTCGTGCTCGCCATGCTGCTCGGCGCCACGACGTTCTATCGGGCCTGGCGTAACGACTATCCGAGGATGCCGAAAGCAACCCTCGTCGAGCGCTTCGATGCGTTCCGCAAGTCGATCTGGGGTATCCTGCTGATCGTGATCGTGATCGGCGGCATCTACAGCGGCCTGTTCACACCGACCGAAGCTGCCGCCGTCAGCGCGGTGTATGCCTTTATCGTCGCAGTGTTCATCTACAAGGATCTGAAGCTGCGAGACGTGCCGCGCGTGCTGCTGTCGTCGGCAAATCTGTCGGCGATGCTGCTCTACATCATCACCAACGCCGTCTTGTTCTCGTTCCTGATGACCTACGAGAACGTGCCGCAAGCGCTCGCGCAATGGATGATCGACCAGGGCCTCGGCTGGATCGGCTTCCTCCTCGTCGTCAATCTCCTGCTGCTGGTGGCGGGCAACGTGATGGAGCCGTCCTCGATCATCCTGATCATGGCGCCGATCCTGTTTCCGGTTGCGATCAAGCTCGGCATCGATCCGATCCATTTCGGCATCCTGATGACGGTCAACATGGAGGTCGGACTGTGCCATCCGCCGGTCGGCCTCAATCTCTACGTCGCCTCGGGCATCGCCAAGATGGGTATCACCGAGCTCACGGTCGCGGTGTGGCCATGGCTCCTGACCATGCTGGCGTTCCTTGTGGTCGTGACCTATTGGCCGGGCCTGTCGTTGTGGCTGCCCAGGCTGTTGGGCATGTAGCTGCGAACACGCTGCATCCTCTCCGCCTTTGGGCGCGGGGCTACGCATCACGCCGTCCTCCCGCCATGGCAATCGACCGCGAGATGCGGTTAGATGCCGCGCGAGAGGCCGGGAGGAGATCAAGATGACAGACACGTCCAGCAGCGAGCCGAAGGACGCAACGGCGTCCGTCATCGCGCAGCAGACGGCGATGCTGAACGCGCTGCCGTTTTCCGACACGCGGGATTTCGACGATGCCGCGCGCGGCTTTCTCGGCACGATCGACAACGCGAAGATTACAAACCCGCAAGGACGGACAGTCTGGAGCCTCGAACCCTACGGCTTCCTGTCGACCGAGCAGGCGCCGCCGACCGTCAATCCCAGCCTGTGGCGGCAGTCGCGACTCAACATGCAGCACGGGCTGTTCGAGGTCGTGCCCGGAATCTACCAGGTGCGTGGGCTGGACATCGCCAACATGACGCTGATCGAGGGCGACAGCGGTGTCATCGTCGTGGACACGCTGACCTCGATTGAGGGCGCGCGCGCCGCGCTCGATCTTTACTACAAGCATCGCGGCCAGCGGCCGGTCGCGGCCGTGATCTTCACCCACACCCACACCGACCATTGGGGCGGCGCGCGCGGCGTGCTGGAGGAGGATGCGCTCGCCACCGGGCGCGTGCCGATCATCGCGCCCAATTTGTTCATGGAGCATGCCGTCTCCGAGAACATCATCGCGGGACCGGCGATGCTGCGCCGGGCGCAGTACCAGTTCGGGCCGCTTCTCGCCAAGGGCGTGCGCGGGCAGGTCGATTGCGGCCTCGGCAAGTCGATGGCGGCAGGTTCAGTGGCGCTGCTGAGGCCGACCGATTTGATCATGGCGACCGGCGACAGGCGCGTGATCGACGGCGTCGAATTCGAATTCCAGATGGCGCCGAACAGCGAAGCGCCGGCGGAGATGCATTTCTTCATCCCGCGCTACAAGCTGTTGAACCTCGCCGAGAACTGCACCCACAATTTCCACAATCTGCTGCCGTTCCGCGGCACCGACGTGCGCGACGCGCTGGCCTGGTCGAAATATTTGGGCGAGGCCTTGCAGCTCTGGGACGGCAAGGCGGAGGCGATGTGCGGCCAGCACCACTGGCCGGTGTGGGGACGCGACCGCATCGGCACCATGATCCGGCAGCAGCGCGACCTCTACAAATTCGCGCATGACCAGACCATCCGCCTGATGAACCACGGCCTCACCGCCGCCGAGATCGCCGAAACCATCCAACTGCCGAAGAGTCTCGAGGGCGCCTGGCATGGCCGCGGATATTACGGCCATATCCGGCACAATGTGAAGGCGATCTACCAGAAATATCTCGGCTGGTATGACGCCAATCCGGTCAATCTCGATCCGTTGCCGCCGGTGGAATCCGGCAAGAAGTACGTCGAATATATGGGTGGTGCCGACGCCATTCTGGCGCGGGCGCGTGCCGATTTTGACAAGGGCGAATTCCGCTTCGTGGCGCAGGCGCTCGGCCATCTCGTCTTTGCCGAGCCGGATAATGCGGCGGCGCGCGCGTTGCTGGCGGACACGCTGGAGCAGCTCGGCTATGCCGCGGAAAGCGCGACCTGGCGCAACGCCTATCTGTTTGGCGCGCAGGAATTGCGCCAGGGCATGCCGAAGGTGCCGGCGCGCCCGCCGATGCCGCGCGAGACGCTGGCGGCGCTGCGCACCTCACAGCTCTGGGACGTGCTCGGCATCCGCCTCAACGGACCGAAGGCGGAAGGCAAGCACATCGTGCTGAACTGGAGCTTTTCCGACACCGGCGAGACGTTCGTGCTCAATCTGGAGAATTCCGCGCTCACCTATACCGAGGGCGTACAGGCGGAAGGCGCGGATGCCAGCTTCACGCTCGCGCGCTCAACTTTTGACGAGGTGATCGCGAAGCTGACGAGCTTCCCGGAAGCCGTCGCCGCCGGCAAGGTCAAGCTATCCGGCAACCCGATGCGGCTCGCCGAGCTGATGGGCCTGATGGACGACTTCCCGCGCATGTTCGAGATCGTGGAGCCGAAGCGGGCGGAGGTGAGATAAGCTTCTCGTGCTCCGGCTCTGCGCCGCAACGCAAAAGGCGTTGCAGCGCGTCCGGGACACGAGAGTGGTCAGCAAACTACTCCGCGCTGCTCACCAGCTTGATCCGCGGCGCCTTCTCCTCGTCCAGGCTGCGATAGGCCGCGAGATAGTCCAGCGCCATGCGCCGCGCCGTGAAGCGCGTCTCGAACTGCTTGCGGATGGCGGAGCGGTCGAGTTGCTGCAGGCGGCCGACGACGCCGGCCGCGCTGAGGACGTCCTCGACGACGAAGCCGGTGAGGCCCTCGTCGATGATCTCCGGCACCGAGCCGCGGTTGAAGGCGACGACCGGCGTTCCGCAGGCCATGGCTTCGATCATGACGAGACCAAACGGCTCCGGCCAGTCGATCGGCAGCAACAGGCCGAGTGCGCCGCTCAAAAAGTCCGACTTCTCGTGATCGCTGATCTCGCCGATGAATTCCACCAGCGGATTGTTTTCGATCATCGGCCGGATCAGCTCGTCATAGTAATCCTGGTCGGTACGGTCGACCTTGGCCGCGATCTTCAGCGGAATCCCGCAATGGGTCGCGATCTTGATGGCGCGGTCGACGCCCTTTTCCGGCGCGATGCGGCCGAGCACGGCGAGATATTCCTGCTTCGCCGGCTTCGGCGTCAACAGGTTCTCCGGCAGACCGTGGTGGATCGTCCTTACCCAGTTCGCCTGCGGCACCGGCCGCCGCTGCGCGTTCGAGATAGAGATGACGGGGACCTTCGAAAAGGTGTTGAAGACCGGCTGATGCTCCGGGAGGTCGAGCCGGCCGTGCAGCGTGGTTAGGAACGGCGTCGGCTGCCGGTAGAACAGCGACCACGGATAATAATCGAGATGGAAGTGGAGGAAGTCGAACTCCTCGTCGTCACATTTCTGCCGCACCCGCTCCAGCATCACCATGTGCAGCGCATTGGGATCGCGCACGGAACCGTCGAGGCGGAGCGCCCGCGGCCATAACGCATCCAGCTTCGCCGAGGTCTGCGAATCGCCGCTGGCGAACAGCGTCACGTCGTGTCCAAGGGCCACCAGCTCTTCCGTCAACCAATGCACCACCCGCTCGGTGCCGCCATACAGCTTGGGTGGAACAGCCTCCGTCAACGGAGCTACCTGCGCGATGCGCATCTCGCCATCTCCTCTGCGATCATGAACGTGAAACCCCCAGTCTTTGCGGCACCGGCAATGCCAGTCAGGGGAACGTTCCCGCACTTGCGAAGTTCCTTCCCTCAGAGGTTACTTATTGGACACGTCGGGTGCTCGTCGCGGTGCTGCCATCACATCTCCGCAGATCGTCCGCATCCGCATGTCGTGATGGGTTTGCCCGGGAACCGAGGCGAAGTGGTCGATGTTCAGTCGACTAACAGAAAAATTGAAAACATCACGACGGGGTCGATAGTCACATGGATCATCTTTCTGGATACGCGCGCCGGCCATTCGCCTTTGTTTTGCGCTATCTCCGGCGTCGTCTGGCGTCGCATCTCGTGATCCTGACCGCTGTCGTTGCGGCCGTTGCCTGCTCCGTAGGCACGCAGTACGGCGTTAAATCCCTCGTCGACAGCCTGACGGCCGGAACTTCACACGGTGGCAGCGTATGGCTGGCATTCGTTTTACTCATGTCGCTGATCGCCGCCGACAATTTCCTTTGGCGGATCGCCAGCTGGACGGCGAGCTTCACCTTCGTGCGTGTCACGGGTGATTTACGCCGTGACATATTTCGTCATCTGACAGGCCACGCGCCGAGTTACTTCTCCGACCGCATGCCGGGCATGCTGACGAGCCGCATCACAGCGACCTCGAACGCGGTGTTTACCGTCGAGAACATGTTCGTCTGGAACGTATTGCCGCCCTGCATCGCCACAGTTGCGGCAATCGCTCTGATTGGAACCGTCAGTCCCTATATGGCACTCGGCTTGATTGTGATCGCTGGCGGCATGGTGCTGGCGATGTTCCGTCTGGCGGCTGCGGGCAAGCCGCTGCACGACGACTTCGCCGATAAGGCCGCCGTCGTCGACGGCGAGATGATCGACGTCATCAGCAACATGCCGCTGGTGCGCGCCTTTTGCGGCATCGGGCACGAGCATGAGCGTTTCGATGCGACGGTGAACCGGGAGCTCACGGCGCGCGGTCGCAGCCTGCGCTATCTGGAGAAGCTGCGGCTTATCCATGCCGGCATTACCGTCGTGCTCACAATCACCCTCATGGCCTGGGCCATCATGCTCTGGCAGGATGGCGCGGCGACCACCGGCGACGTCGTGCTGGTCTGCACCCTCGGTCTCTCCATTCTCAATGCGACCCGCGATCTCGCGGTGGCGCTGGTCGACGTCACCCAGCACGTTGCGCGGTTGACCGAGGCGATCGCCACGCTGCTGGTGCCGCATGAATTGCGCGACCACCCCGACGCCGAGCCGCTGGTAAAGAGGGGCGCCGCGATCGCGTACAACAACGTCACCTTCGGCTATTCCGGGGGTGAGAAGATCTTTGAGCGGTTCAGCCTGCGCCTGCAGCCCGGCCAGCGCGTCGGCTTGGTCGGCCAGTCCGGCGGCGGCAAGTCGACGCTGTTCGCGCTGCTCCAGCGCTTCTACGATGCCGACGAAGGCAGCATCACCATCGACGGCCAGGACATTTCCAAGGTGACGCAGCAGAGTCTGCGCGCGGCGATCTCCGTCGTGCCGCAGGACATCTCCCTGTTCCACCGCTCGATCCGCGAGAACATCCGCTATGGCCGCCCGAACGCCACCGACGACGAGGTGCTGCGTGCGGCGATTGCGGCGCGCTGCGATTTCGTCGAGAGTCTGCCTGGTGGTCTCGACACCATGGTTGGCGACCGCGGCGTCAAGATGTCCGGCGGCCAGCGTCAACGCATCGCGATAGCGCGTGCCTTCCTGAAGGACGCGCCGATCCTGCTGCTGGACGAAGCGACCGCCGCGCTCGACAGCGAATCCGAGGAAGCGATCCGCGAGGCGCTGTCGCGGCTGATGCGCGGCCGCACCGTCATCGCGATCGCGCATCGCCTCGCGACGCTGCGCAATTTCGACCGCGTGATCGTGTTGAAGGGTGGTAAGATCATCGAGGACGGGTCACCCGAACGTCTGATGCAAGGCCACGGGCCCTATCGTGAGCTGGTCACGCAGGAAATGAGCCGGCTCGCGCAGGCCGCCGCGTAAACCAACAGTCGCGTTCGAGTCGGTTGCGTGTCGAAACAAGCGCAGGGGAGCTGCTGATGTCGGCTGAAGCCGTTACTCAATTCATCTCCGTGACGCGGACCATGGACCAGGTCGCGGAGCAGCCTTTCTATATTCCGATGACGGGACCGTCGGCGCGGCCGCGGCGTTCGCTCAAGCACGACGATACCTTCATCGTGCTTGACAGCCATGGCGACATCGGCGCCTCGGCCGGCGGGCCTGACGGCCTGTTCCATCACGACACGCGCTACCTCGCGAGGCTTGAGCTCGTGCTCGACGATCTCCAGCCGTTGCTGCTGGGATCCAACCTGCGCGACGACAACTCGGCGCTGACGGTCGATCTCACCAATCCGGATATCTACCGGGAGGGCAGCCTCGTACTGCAAAAGGACCTGCTTCACATCGTGCGCACGATCTTCCTGTGGCGCGGCACTGCCTATCAGCGCATCGGCGTGCAGAACCACGGCGATCGCCCGGCCAATTTCGGGCTGACCCTGCTGTTCGACAATGATTTCGCCGATCTGTTCGAGGTTCGCGGCGAGCGGCGTCCGCGTCGCGGCATTGGCTCGAGCCGGCTGTTGGGCCCGACCGACGTGCTGTTCGACTACCGCGGTCTTGATGACGCCGAGCGCACCACATGCCTGCATTTCGACCCGCGCCCGACGAAGTTGTCGGTGAATGCCGCAACCTGGCAACTCGAACTCGATCCGCATGAGTCGAAATCGCTGTTCGTGGCCGTGTCCTGCAATCGGCCGATCACGGAGAAGCCGGCGCGCTTTTTCAGGGGGCTGCTCGCCCACCGCCGCGAGATGCGGCAATCGACGATGGGGACCGCCAGCATCGAGACATCCAACAACATCTTCAACGAGGTGCTGTGCCAGTCCATGGCCGACCTCAACATGCTGATGACGGAGACGCCGCAGGGCCGCTATCCCTATGCTGGGATTCCCTGGTACTCGACGACGTTCGGCCGCGACGGCCTGATTACGGCTCTGCAAATGCTGTGGGTCGACCCGCGCATCGCCAAGGGCGTGTTGCGGCGGCTCGCGCATTTCCAGGCCAAGGCGGTCGATCCGCTGAACGATGCGGCGCCCGGAAAGATTCTGCATGAGATGCGCGGCGGCGAGATGGCGGCGCTGCGCGAGGTGCCGTTCGCTCAGTATTACGGCAGCGTGGATTCGACCGCTTTGTTCGTGCTGCTCGCCGGAAGCTATTTCGAGCGCACCGGCGACGAGAAGACGTTGACCGAGTTGTGGCCGGCCATCGAGGCGGGGTTGGCCTGGATCGACGGCCCCGGGGACCCCGACAAGGACGGCTTCGTCGAATACCAGCGAGCCACGGAAAAGGGCCTCGCCAATCAGGGCTGGAAGGATTCCTACGACGCGATCTTCCATGCCGATGGCCAGCTTGCGGAAGGCAATCTCGCGCTGGCCGAGGTGCAAGGTTACGTCTTTGCCGCCAAGCGGCTCGCCGCGCGCTGTGCGCTCCGGCTGGGCAAGCCCGATCTCGCCAAAAAGCTCGAGGCCGAGGCCAAGGCGCTGGCCGAGCGCTTCGAGGCCGCGTTCTGGTGCGAAGAGCTCGGCACCTATGCGCTCGCGCTCGACGGCAAGAAGCGGCCCTGCAAGGTACGGACCTCAAACGCCGGGCAGGTGCTGTTCAGCGGCATGATCCGTGAAGATCGCGCCCGTCTCGTCGCCGCCGATCTGATGGGGCCGCACTTCTACTCGGGCTGGGGCATCCGCACCGTCGCTGTCGGCGAGGTGCGTTACAACCCGATGTCCTATCATGACGGGTCGATCTGGCCGCACGACAACGCACTGATCGCGCTCGGGCTCGCGCGCTACGGGCTGAAGCATTCGGTCGCGCACGTCTTCAAGGGACTGTTCGACGCTGCAACCTACATGGACCTGCGCCGGTTGCCCGAATTGTTCTGCGGTTTCCGGCGCGAGAAGCGGCGCGGCCCGACGCTCTATCCGGTCGCCTGCGCGCCGCAGGCCTGGGCCAGCGCAACCGCGTTCACGTTGCTGGAGGCGACGCTGGGCATCGAGTTCGATGTGGCGCGCGGAGAGATCCGGCTGCGCAATCCGCGTCTGCCGGCGTTCCTGCACGAGGTGATTTTGCGCGATCTGCGCCTGGGCGAGTCCAGCGTGGATCTGCGCGTCAGCCGCCATGGCGAGGACGTCGCGCTGGAGGTGTTGCGCACGCGTGGACAGATCCAGGTCTCGATCGTGTTGGCGCGCTAGCGGCGCGCGGGAGGAGGGTGCATGCGTACCGCCGGATGGTTGATCCTGAGCGTGGCGATCGTCGCGGGATTGACGGTCGCCGTATCACGAGCTGCGGAGGAATTGCCCGCGCCTTCAACTGAAGCGAATGCGCCGCCGACGATGCAGCCGCCGGCGTCATCGGTCCCCGTCACGCCAAAGGACGCCGCGCCACCGCCGTCGGTCACGATCATCGGCGCCAACGATGCGCATGGTGTGCTTGGGCGTGACGTGCTCAGCGCGGCGAACGAGGGCATGGGTCGCATTGTCGACGTCATCGTCGATCGCAGTGGCCATGTCCGCGCGGCCGTGATCGATTTCGGCGGCTTCCTCGGCGTCGGCAGCCGCAGGATCGTGGTTGACTGGAACGCTTTGCGGTTCGGCAAGATCGCCAGCAAGAAGGACAGCATCACGCTGGAATTGACCAAGGCGCAGGTCGCGGCCGCGCCGGAATACAAGGAGGACGCGCCGATGGTCGTGCTCGGCGCGTCCGGCAGCCTGCAACCGCTGCAAGCGGTTCAGTGAGGCGCGGGGAGGGATGGCCGCCTGTGCTGTTGTCGAGAAAGCCGAACCATGCAGATCGCGAGGGCCGCGTTAAGCACGACAACGATGCCGCGCCATTGCCTCCCGGCATTCCGGCACCGTCGCGCCAGAGCCTGCGCGGTCTCGACTGGTTCATCTTCTTCCTCGCCGATGTACAAACCGGATTTGGTCCCTTCATCGCGGTTTACCTCACAACGCAAAAATGGACCCAGGTCGAGATCGGCCTGGTGCTGTCGATCGGCGGCATCGTTGCTCTGATCGGACAGATGCCGGGCGGCGCCATCATCGATGCCGCAAAATCCGAACGGCTGGTCGCGGGCCTCGCCATCGCCACCATCGGCTGCTGCGCGCTCGCCTATGCGGCGATGCCGATCTTCCCCGTGGTGGTGGCTGCGGCCACCTTGCACGCGGCAGCGAGCTGCGTGCTCGGGCCGGCGATCGCGGCGATCAGCCTCGGCCTAGTCGGACCGTTCGCGATCGGCGAGCGGCTCGGCCGTAACGCCCGCTTTGCCTCGCTTGGCAACGGTGTTGCGGCTGCCGTAATGGGCACGGCCGGCTATCTCCTGTCGAGCCGCTCGGTGTTCCTGGTCTCCTTCCTGCTCGCGATCCCCACTCTGATCGCGCTGTCGCGCATCCGCGAGCATGAAGTGGACATCGCGCGCTGCCACGGCGAAATGCCGCGCGAGGCGAAGGATCGCGGCGACACCAATATCTGGCACTTGATCCGACAGCGTCCGCTCATCGTCTTTGCGCTGAGCGTCTTGCTGTTGCAACTGGCGAACGCGTCGATGATGCCGCTGATGGCGAGCGCGGTGACGGCGCGATCGGCCCAGTGGGCGACGGTGCTGGTCGCCTTTTGCATCGTCGTGCCGCAGGCGATCGTGGCGTTGCTGTCGCCGACGGTCGGACGCAAGGCGCAAGCGTGGGGTCGCCGGCCGCTGCTGCTGATCGGGTTCGGCGCGCTGGCGATCCGCGGCCTGCTGTTCGCCACCGTGCGCGATCCCTATTTGCTGGTGCTGGTGCAGGTGTTCGACGGCTTCACCGCCGCGGTATTCGCAGTCATGATCCCGCTGATCGTGGCTGACGTCGCCTTCGGCAGCGGCCATTTCAATCTTGCGCAGGGCATCGTCGGCACGGCAACGGGCATCGGTGCATCGCTGAGCACCGCGCTCGGCGGCTACGTCAGCGACAAATTTGGCAATGCCACCGCCTTCCTCGGGCTGGCAAGCATTGCTGCGACGGGATTTCTGCTGATCCTGATGGTGATGCCGGAGACCCGGCGCAAGGGCATGATTGCGCCAAAAGAAATAGCCGGCTGAACCAATCAGCCGGGGCGTCGTAGGATCGGGCCGGGTGAGAACATCGCCGTTCATCGAATTGCCACAGGCCTCGCGGATTGTCGGTCCTCGCTCGCAATCGAAAGGCCCTGCAAGTGGTGTCCGCGAACGATCTGGAATTTGCCCTCGATCAAGTCCGCGCCAACGCCCCGGAGCAGGTCCCCGGCGTGTTCGGCCCGTCCTCGGTGACCTGGCGGATCGACCGCGAGGCCGTCATCTTTCTCGGCGCCGGTCGTGCGTTGATGCTGCAGTTGGCCCACCCTTGGGTCGCCGCCGCCATCGCCGAGCATTCCAAAACCTTCGCCGATCCGATCGGGCGATTTCACCGCACCTTCGACATCGTCTTTGCCATGGTGTTCGGCTCGCTCGACCGCGCGCTGTTGTCGTCGCGGCAATTGCACCGGCGCCACAGCATGATCGTCGGCGAGATGCCCGAGACCGTCGGTCCGTTCGTGGCCGGCTCGCGCTACTGTGCCAACGACATCCCGTCGCTGTGCTGGGTTCATGCCACGCTGGTCGAGACGGCGCTGATGGCGCACGATCTGGTTTTGCCGCCGCTCTCGGCGGAGGAGCGCGAATGCTACTGGACCGAGAGCCGGACGTTCGGCGCCTTGTTCGGATTGACGGGGGACGACCTGCCCGCGGACTGGTCAGGCTTTGCGGCCTACACCAATGCGATGGCGCAGTCGGACACGCTGACCGTCAGTCCGGCCGCGCGTGAGATTGTGAGGCAGATCTTTTGCGGCGCGCGTCCGTGGTTGCGGCCGCCGCGATGGTATCGCGCGCTCACGGCGAGCTTGCTGCCGGAGCCATTGCGCGCGGGCTTTGGGTTTGAGCTCGACGAGCGCAACACCAGGTCGGCCGACAACGCACTGAAATGGATCCGGCGGGTCTACCCGAAATTGCCGGACCGGTTGCGCTATGTCGGTCCTTACCAGGAAGCGCAAGCGCGGCTAAACGGCGAGCCGCAGCCCGACTGGTTGACCCGGTGCCTCAACAGAGCCTGGATCGGCCGCTCGCAGATGGATCAGCGCCGCTAAGAAGCGCCTCCCGCATGTCCCGGACAAGCTGCGACGCAGGGGCCGCGAACTGCTGCGCGACATGGGCCCCGGCTCTGCAGCGCACCGTCGAAGAGACGCTGCGCCGCGTCCGAGGCACGAGAGAGCGCAGGCCTCACACCGCCGCCAGCTTCCGGTACAGCGCGTTGTAGCTGCCGGCCGAGATGCTCCAGGAGAACGACCGTCCCATCGCGCTGCGGCGCATGGTGTCGAGCTGGTCGTGCGCCATGAAAGCCTGGAAGGCCCGGCGGACGCCGCCGAGAAAGGATTGGTGCGAGGGTTTTGAGAACAGGAAGCCGGTTTCGCCGTCGGTGATGGTCTCGGCGAGGCCGCCGGTCTGGTGGCCGATCGGCAGCGAGCCGAAGCGCTGGGCGTACATCTGGCTGAGCCCGCACGGCTCGAAGCGCGACGGCATCAACGTGAAATCGCTGCCGGCGAAGATGCGGCGCGCCTGGGCGTCGTTGAAGCCGATCACGACCCCGATCGCGTCGGGCCGCCGGCGATGGGCGTCGATCAATGCCTGCTCGAGCGCCGGCTCGCCGGAGCCGGTGACCACGATCTGCCCGCCGGCATCGACGATCTCGTCGGCCGCCGCCAGCACAAGGTCGATGCCCTTCTGGTGCACGAGCCTCGCGACGATGCCGAACATAGGCCCGCGCGACACCGCGAGCCCGAACTGCTTGCGCACGTAATCCGCATTGGCTTTCTTGCCGACCCAGTCGCCGGCGCCGAACTGCTGGGCGAGCTGCGCGCAGGAGCGCGGGTCCCAGCTCTCGTCGATGCCGTTGAGGATGCCCGTGAGCTCGGACGCGTCGGAGCGCAGCCGCAGCAGGCCTTCCAGGCCGCAGCCGAATTCGTCCGTGGTAATTTCCCGGGCGTAGGTGCCGCTGACGGTGGTGAGGTGCGAAGCATAGACCAGTCCCGCCTTGAGGAAGGAGAGCTGGTCGTAGAACTCGACGCCGTCGATATGGAAGGAGCTTTCGGGGACGCCGATTCGCCGCAGCGAGTCTTTGGGGAAAAGCCCCTGATAGGCGAGGTTGTGGATGGTCAGGATCGACGGCAGCTTGGCGCCGCGCCAGGCCAGGTAGGCTGGCACGAGCGAGGCCTGCCAGTCATTGGCATGGATCAGGTCTGCTGCCCAATTCTTGTCCAGCTTGCCCATGGCAAGCTCAGCGGCGGCCGAGGCCAAGCGCGCGAAGCGGATGTCGTTGTCCGGCCAGTCGCGCCCGGACTCGTCACCGTAGGGATTGCCGGGCCGGTCGTAGAGTTGTGAGCACAACAGCACATAGACAGGAAGGCCGTCCTTGGTCGCGGCCCGGCCGAGCGAGCAGGCCGGCATCTCCGCGAATGCCGGACAGCGGCCAACGATCTGAATATGCGTGAGTTGTTCGATGATGTCGCGATAGCCGGGCAACATGACCCGGATATCGGCGAAGGGACGCAGCGCTCTTGGAAGAGCCGCGGAAACGGCTCCAAGTCCGCCGACGCGGACGAAGTCGTCCATCTCTGTCGTAACGAACAAGACCCTCAAGAACAGCTGCCCTCATCCGATCCCGTTGCTGCTATGCAAGAACGGGTCCAGTTGCCCTGGAATTCCCAGGCCCGCCCGCGCGGCGCATCGGTTCGGTAAAGACTTTCCTACTCAGCCGTCGCCCTCTAGGGTCGGCGCACCAACAACAGAGAACTTCGATAGTTCCTAAGTGACCCGAGGACGCGAGCAGGCATGCGGCTATCAGAGAAGCATGAGGGGACGACGACAAAGGCCTTCGCCGGCCTCAGGGTCCTGGATTTTTCGACCACCATCGCCGGTCCCCATTGTGCACGGATGCTCGCCGACATGGGCGCCGAGGTCATCAAGATCGAGACTGACGGCGGCGAGACGATGCGGACCCGCCCGCCGCTGCGCAAGGGCTGCAGCACCGTGTTCGGTCAGCTCAATGTCGGCAAGAAGAGCGTTGTGCTGGACCTCAAGTCCGAGGACGGCAAGGAGGCGGTGCGCCGGCTGGCCGCGACGGCCGACATCCTGGTCGAGAACTTTCGTCCCGGCGTGATGCACCGGCTGCGGCTCGACTATGACAGAATACGCGCCGTCAATCCGAAGCTGATCTACTGCTCGATCTCCGGCTACGGCCAGAGCGGCCCGTCGGCCGAGCTGCCGGCCTACGCACCGGTGATCCATGCGGCCTCCGGCTACGACATGGCCCATCTCGCCTACCAGCCCGGCCGCAGCCGCCCGGATTATTGCGGCATCTACCACGCCGACGTCGTCACCGGCACCTACGGTTTTGGCGCGATTGCGTCGGCGCTCTACCAGCGCACGGTAACTGGGCTCGGCCAGCACATCGACGTCTCCATGCTGGAATCGATGCTGACGCTGACAGTGATCGAGTTGCAGAACTCGCAGTTCGCCGTGAAGCCGCCGCCGCGCCCGATGTTCGGGCCGACCGAGACGGCGAGCGCGTATGTCATGATCACGGTTGCCAGCGAGAAGACGTTTCAGGGGCTGATGGGGGTGATCGGCCGCCCCGAATGGATTTCCGATCCGCGCTTCGCCACCTACGCCGCGCGTCGCGACAATTGGGCCGACTTGATGGACGGTGTCGAGGCCTGGTCGCGGCAGCTCTCGACCGATGTCTGTCTTGTCGCGCTAGGTGCGGCCGGCGTGCCGGCCTCGGCCTACCGCACCGTGTCCGAAGCACTGGCCGATCCGCAGATCGCGCATCGTGAGGCGCTCTCGTCGGTGGAGGACGAAGGTGGCTCGTTCCAGGTCCTCAATCTGCCGTTCCGGATGACCGGTGCCGACACGACACCGGGCAAGACAATGGCCGTGCTTGGCGAGCACACGGACCGGCTGCGGGCGGAGATCGGGCTCACCGACAGTGGACCAATTCCGTCAGGCAAAACAGCCGCGCAAGTCTGACGGCAAGTCTGACGGCAAAGCCGACGGCAAGTCTGACGGATAGCATCGTGCGGCAAGCAATGCGGCGTTGCGCGTGGTCGGCTTGCCATCATCCGCCAGCCTAAACTAGACAGGTCCGAGTTTGTCTCGTCCTGCCGCCCATGCCATGGTGGCGACGACAAGAAAAGTATCCGGGAGGACGCCGATGAAGAGTTTCAAGGTTGCCGATTTCAAGGCGCCGCTGCAGGAGTTCGACGAGGCGACGCCGCAGCCGTCCGGCACGCAGGTTCTGATCAAGGTGAAGGCCGCCGGCGTCTGCCATAGCGACCTCCACATCTGGGAAGGCGGCTACGATCTCGGCCACGGCCGCAAGCCGCTGTCGCTGAAGGATCGCGGCATCAATTTGCCGCTGACCATGGGGCACGAGACGGTCGGTGAAATCCTCGCCTTCGGTCCGGACGTGAAGCCAACCGACCAGGGCGATCTCAAGCTTGGCGACGTCGGCCTGGTCTATCCCTGGATCGGCTGCGGCAAATGCGCCACGTGCCTCGGCGGTGACGAGAACATGTGCCTGACGCCGCGCTCGCTCGGCGTTTATTGCGACGGTGGTTATTCCGATCACATGCTGGTGCCGCATCCACGCTATTTGCTCAATCTCAGAGGGCTCGATCCCGCGTCGGCTGCACCCTATGCCTGCTCGGGTGTCACGACCTACAGCGCGCTGAAGAAGATCGAGCAGCACTTCGACACGCCGATCGTGATGTTCGGTGCAGGCGGGCTTGGCCTGATGGCGCTGTCGCTCTTGAAGGCCATGGGCGGCAAGGGCGCGATCATGGTGGACATCGATGCGAAGAAACGCGAAGCCGCGGAGAAGGCCGGCGCGCTCGCGACCGTCGATCCCAAGGCGCCGGACGCGCTGGAGCAGCTTGCCAAGAAGGCGGGTGGCCCGATCCGCGCCGTGCTCGATCTTGTCGGCAACGCCGCCACCACACAGCTGGGCTTCGACTGCCTGACCAAGGGTGGCAAGCTCGTCATCGTCGGCCTGTTCGGCGGCGGCGCGACCTGGGCGCTGCCGCTGATTCCGATCAAGGCGGTGACGATCCAGGGCAGTTATGTCGGAAACCTGCGCGAGACGCAGGAGCTGCTCGACCTGGTGCGAACGAAGAACGTAGCGCCGATCCCGGTGACGCGGCAGCCGCTCAACAAAGCCAACGACGCGCTGGTGCAGTTGCAGCAGGGCGCGGTCGTCGGGCGCACGGTGCTGACGCCGTAATCGCGACTCTCTCCGTCGTCATTGCGAGCGAAGCGAAGCAATCCAGACTGCGTCCTCGGATGCATTTCTGGATTGCTTCGTCGCAAAAGCTCCTCGCAATGACGAGCCTCTCTCTCTCCTTCATTCGGAAATCCGATGTCCGCAAACAACGCCTTCCACATTGCCGTGCTCGCCGGTGACGGCATCGGTCCCGAAGTGATGGCGCCGGCCATCGAAGTCCTGCGCAAGATCGAGACGAAATCCGGCTTGAGCTTCCGCTTCACCGAAGCGCCGGCGGGCGCCAATCATTACCTCGCCACCGGCAAGTCGATGCCCGACACCACGATCAAGCTGTGCGAGGAGGCGGACGCGATCCTGCTTGGGGCCTGCGGCCTGCCGTCGGTGCGCTATCCCGACAACACCGAGATCGCGCCGCAGATCGAGCTGCGCTTCATCTTCGATCTCTATGCCGGCGTGCGTCCGGCGCGGCTCATTCCGGGCGTGCCGAGCCCGATCGTTGGTGCCGACCAGCGCGGCATCGATCTCGTCGTGATCAGGGAGTCCACCGAAGGCCTGTTCGCCTCGATGGGCAAGGGCGTCGTCACCCATGAAGACGCGCGCGAGACCATGGTGATCACGCGCAGGACGTCCGAGCGCCTGTTCGAGTTCTCGTTTCGCCTCGCAGAGCGGCGCAAGGCGCGCGGCAAGCCCGGGGTGCTGACCTGCGTCGACAAGGCGAACGTGTTCAAGGCCTTTGCCTTCTTCCGCGGCATTTTCGACGAGATCGAGAAGCGTCATCCGGAGGTGAAGACCGATAGGCTCTATGTCGATGCCTGCTCGGCGATGCTGGTGAAGCGCCCCTGGGATTTCGACGTGATGGTGATGGAGAACATGTTCGGCGACATCGTCTCCGACATCACCGCGAGCCTGATCGGTGGCCTCGGCATGGCGCCGTCGGCCGACATCGGCGACAAATATGCCGTGTTCCAGCCCTGCCACGGCACTGCGCCTGATATCATGGGGCAGGGCAAGGCCAATCCCACCGGCATGATCCTGTCGGCCGCGATGATGCTGGACTGGCTCGCCGACAAGCACGGCGTCGAGGGCGCGGCGGAAGCCGGTGAGAAAATCGAGCGTGCGGTGGACAAGGTCTATGCCGACGGCATCAAGCCGATGGAATTTGGTGGCCGCAACGGCACCGCCGACATCACGAAGGCGGTGCTCGCGGCGCTGTAGGCTCGCGCCGATTTCGATAGCCAGTTCAAGCGCCGCGAATTGCCCTTGCAGTCCACGTCCGCTCCCGCATGACGCTGCAAATCTGGAACTTGAATTCGCTGAAGAAGGCTTCGACCCCACGCCGCTTTGCCTTGCCGTGCTCGGGATCAATCCGCCATTGATGAAGCGCTTCCTCGGTCTCGAACTCGACGATCGTCACTCGCTCTCCATCGTCCGCAACGAAGCCCTTGTGTGAGATGTAACCCGGTATTGTTCGCGCGAGTTCGCTCATGCGTTTTGCCATCGGCCCATACTCATCCTGCGCGCCGGGATTCATTCGAGTGCGAAATACAGTGACGATCATCAGATAGGCTCCTGTGTGGGACGAGCTCGGTTCACGGCCTTTGCGGCGGCAGTCGCCCTAGTCGGCAGTGCCGTCAATGATAATGAAATCGGCGTCCGCATACTTTTGGCGAATGATCCGCGCGCTCTGATATTCCGGACTTGCGTAGCAGGCAGCAGCCGTGGAGCGATCCTTGAATTCGACCACGACGTTCCGCTGGCGGGCCTCTCCCTCCATTTTTTCGAACGCTCCGCCACGCACGATGAATTTTGTGCCGAATTTCTTGAACGCCAGATTAGCCGCAGCAAGGTACTCGGGGTAGTTTTTCTCATCGCGAACCGAGACGCGTACAATCCAATAAGCCTTCGGCACGTCATTCTCCGTTGTTGTTTCCCTGATGGCAGAAGCCATCGTCCGTGCCGTGATCTTTACCTGAGGCGCGTAATCACATATAATGAATAATTATGATCTAATTGATCACACTGAGAGATGTATGGATCTGTCGGATCTGCGGATATTCATCGCTGTCGTGCGCGAAGGCAGCGTGACCCGCGCGGCCGAGCGGTTGCATCGCGTTCAGTCCAATGTGACGACCCGTATCCGGCAGTTGGAAGAGGATCTCGGCGTCGCCCTCTTTATTCGAGAGGGTAAACGCCTTCATCTGGCGCCCCCGGGGCAGGTGCTGCTTGGCTACGCCAATCGCTTGCTCGCGCTTGCGGATGAAACACGCTATGCCCTGCAAGACGCAAAACCCCGCGGTACGTTCCGCCTCGGCGCGATGGAAAGCACGGCCGCTGTCAGGCTGCCGGGACTGCTCAGCGAATACCACCGGCGGCATCCGGGGGTCGTTCTGGAGCTTCGCACCGGCAATCCGGAGGTTCTCGCGAGCGCCATTCTCGCCGGCGATCTCGATGCAGCGCTTGTTGCCGAACCTATCGCCGATGAGCCCTTTGAGAAGGTGCTCGCCTTCGAGGAGGAGTTGGTGATTATTGCGGCTGCCAATCATCCGCCGATCGTCAAGAAAGGCAGCAACCTGCCACGTACCATCATCGTCTTCGAACACGGATGCCCGCATCGCAAGCGGCTTGAAGACTGGTACGCAAGGCGAAACGAAATGCCGGTGCGCATGATCGAGCTGGCGTCGTATCACGCAATGCTGGGCTGTGTCGTTGCGGGCATGGGCGTCGCGCTGATCCCCAAAAGCGTTCTGACCACTTTTCCGGACAGAAGGCTGTTGAGCGTCCACCCGTTGGGACGAACGGAGAATCGGGCGTGGACTGTGCTCATCTGGCGCAGGGAAGCGGGCTCCGCGAACATTCAGGCCTTGAAGGAGATGTTGCAGAGCTCCCGGTTGGCGGGTCACCGGCAAGTGCGGACCGCTCGGGCTGTGTGAGGCGCTACTTCCCCGAAAACTGCGGCTTGCGCTTCTCCATGAAGGCCTGCCGGCCCTCGCGGAAATCGGCACTGTCCATGCAGGCATTGCCGATCGCCTTGATCGCGTCCATGTCGCGGCCGCTTTCATCCTTCAGCACTTGCGAGATGGTAAGCTTGGCCGCCTTGATCGCGAGCGGGGCGTTCTCGGAGATCGTCTGCGCGATTGTCATCGTCTCACCCCAGAGCTCATCGATGGGGAACACGCGCTCGACCAACCCGATGCGCAGCGCCTCAGTGGAATCGATGCGCATGCCCGTGTACATCAGGAGCCGCGCCCAGGACGGTCCGACCAGCGACACCAGGTGTTTCAATCCATCATAGCCGTAGGCGATGCCGAGTTTCGCCGCGGGAATGCCGAACTGGCTGCCATGGGAGGCGATGCGGATGTCGGCGAGCATCGCGACCTGCATGCCGCCGCCGAGGCAAAAGCCCTCGATGCAGGCAATCGTCGGCTTGGGATAGTCGGCGAGCAGCGCGCGCTGGGCGGCGCTGCGTTTTGCATATTCCTCGGACGCGGCGGCGTTATGGCGTGTCTTCTCGAACTGGCTGATATCGGCGCCCGATACGAACGCCTTGCCGCCGGCGCCGCGCAGGATCACGATGCGTACGGCAGCGTCGTCGCGCAGGCTCGCCAGCGCCTCGCCAAATCCCTCCCACATCTCCAGCGACATCGCGTTGCGCTTGTCGGGATTGTTGAAGGTAATCACGCCGACGCCACTGGCTGTGTGCTTGAGGATCTTGCCGCTGGCGTAAGGTGTTTCGGTCGTGCTGGAAATATCAGGCATCGCGTGCTCGCTTGTCGTAGGCCGGGCGCAATGTGCGGCCGGGGCAGGGCCCGGGTCAACCGCGGCAGGGGATGCGGCTTTGCATCCGCCTGTCCCGCGATTGCATGGCGTTATTTATTGAGCATGATCTTTTCGGAGAACCGCTGCGCGCTTTTCGGGGGCATGCCCCTAGCGCACCATGTGCGCGGTGAGCGGATGGCTGCCGGCATTGCTGAAGAACGCCGCCTCTTCGGCGATCGCCTCCAGGAGCTGCTCGTCCTGGTTATAGACGTCGTTGCGGAAGTGCCGTTCTGCTGGCGCACGGTGAAATTCGGCGTGTGCGTGCCCGACCGGTCGACCGGATGCGGATTGATCGGATTGTCGTGGGCGTCGAGCACCTCCATGTGCATGCGCGACGAATAGGTCGTGCTGATTCGAGAAATCGGCGGCAGGCTAGCGCCTCCCGGTTGCGGCCCCTTAAGCACGGCGCATCGCGAGCCCCGCGTGTCGGACGCGCGGTCTCTGGATTGGGTCGCGACAGGTCGGAATGGATTCGCGATAACCGCGGGCGGGGGCGACACAAACGTCAACAAAAAGGGGCGGTCATGCCGCCCCGAAAAAGACCGCGCACGAGCGCGCCGGGTCTCGTCCAATCCGGCCGCGCCCCCGTGACGCGGCGGATTGAACATCGGCCGGAAAGGCGCGAACGCCGATCGGCTCAGGCTTCGTTCGCTGCGATCGATTCCATCAGCGAGACAAGCTGACGCTGCACCGTCTGGTCCTTGATCTTGCTGTAGGCGCGCAGCAGGCGGAGGCTGAAGGCCGAGTCCAGGAACAGCAGGCTCTCGACTTCGCGCGCCTTGTTGTCGCCGTCGTAGAAGAAGGTCACGGGCACGTCGAGGGAGGTGGCGATCTGCTGAAGCCGAGCCGCGCCGACGCGATTGACGCCCTTCTCGTATTTTTGGACCTGCTGGAAGCTCACGCCGAGCTTGTCGCCGAGCTCAGCCTGCGAGATCTTCATCTCGACGCGCCGCAGACGGATCCGTTTGCCCAGCTCAATGTCCGGCTTGCCGGCACTGCGCTGCTTCATTCTCTTCGCCGCTGTCTTCATCTTTTTTCTCATCGGTCTTCGGTTGAAAACCCCCCGAAGAGCTGGGTCAGGGGTTCGCCCATATACTCGTCCTTGAATTCATGCGGGTGCACGAACTCTTCCTTAAACCACGGGAAACGCGCCGGATTGAAGGCTTCGATCAGCCAGTCAATCATGTGCCGCACTCTCGGTATCCGACCGCTACCGGGATGGTAGGACAACCAGATATCCAGCGGTCTGTTCAGCTCGACCTCCAGTGGAATCAACTTCCCGCCAAGCGCAATGGCGTAGCTCGGAAACACGCCGATTCCGGCGCCATTCGCGACCGCCCAGTAGTTGGCGCTTGAGACGTTGGTCTTCATGACCAGAAGGTCACGTTCCGGAACGCCGGGGAAGAAGCTCTCGAAAGTTTCCTTGGCGGCAAGCTGGTCGGCGAATTGCAGCACCAGGCGGTGCTTGATCAACTCCATCGCCGAGCGCGGCGCGCCATGTTTTGCAATGTATTTCTCGGAGGCCCAGAACATCAGATGCATGCGCCCGAGCCGCACCATCTTGACGTCGAGCGCCGAAGGTCGCGACAGGTGGATGGCGACGTCGGCCTCGTGGCGGGAGACGTCGGCCGAGCGCATCGCGCAATGCAGATCGACCAGGATCTTCGGATAGGCCTGCTGGAATTCGACCAGCCGCGGCGCGAGCCAGAACGTGCCGAGTCCCTCGGTCACGGCGACGCGGACCTCGCCGGACAGGGCATTCGCCGTCGAATCGCTGGTGCGCAGCACGTCGAACGCAGCCGCCTCCATCCGCTCGACGGCAGAGACCACCAGCGCGCCTTCGTCGGTCAGATGAGTGCCGTGGACGTCGCGGGTGAACAGGGTGGTGCCGGTCTGGCGTTCGAAATCATCGATCCGGCGGCGGACGGCGTTGATCGACAGCGACAGGCGCTCGGCCGCCGAGCGGAAACTTCCGCATCGTACGACTTCCAGGAAAATGCGCGCCGCATCCCAGTCCGAGAGGCCGCTGATGTTTATCTTTGGGCGTTCCTCCAGTGGAACGCCCCTTTCCGCCAAGGAGTGCATACAAGTCCCTTCAGGTCGCTAAACTGGCAGAATATGAGGCAAACCACAACCACGGCGGGTTGGGGAACGACGAGTTTTGAACGTCATCCTTACTGTGTC
This sequence comes from Bradyrhizobium sp. 197, assembly GCF_023073375.1. NCBI lineage: Bacteria > Pseudomonadati > Pseudomonadota > Alphaproteobacteria > Hyphomicrobiales > Nitrobacteraceae > Bradyrhizobium > Bradyrhizobium sp. 197. The sequence goes on from NZ_JADPJJ010000009.1 coordinate 64,971, forward strand.
GCGGGTGGTATTTGAGTGCTGCCAAGGGGCAGCGAACAAGGGCCGGGAATCGGGCGGACTATCGCCCGTATGAGGGGTGTGACGTGAGTTCCGTTGCGAGCCGCGACATGGCTGCGGGATTGTCGGCGTTGTCCGCAATGGATGTCCTTGCGCGAGAGCCGATGCCGCCTTCTGCGATGGATCAATCGCAGCACGCCAGGCGTTTTAAGCCTGAGCATTTTGACGACAGCCGACACACCGGCGCGATGTTCGCCGGAACCGCGGTTTCAACGCCAAAACACACTGAAATCCTATTCGGAGGCGCAATGGCCTCGTGTTATCGTCGGTACTCCATGGGGGCCGCGGGAATCGTCGTCATTACGTCTCACGGGCCGAATTAACGGAAAGAACGCCGGTGTCGCATTCAGACGAACAGTTGCAGTCGGTGCTGGAAACACTCGAAGCGTGCCGCAGGGTGCTCAACGAGAGCAACAACCGTGAGTCAGCCGAGCTGCTGTCCATTGTCATTCTGGACGTGCGGATGAAACTCAAAGGAATTGACAGCGCCGATCTCAAGGCGCTGTGCGACGAAATGCTGCGGAGCGCTGCAGGCGAACCGCTGCCCCCCTCCAAGCAGACGCAGGACCAGCCCCGGCGTCCGCTGCTCCGCGTGGTGAAGTAGCCGCGCCGCCGAATCTCGCTTTTTGGCGAGATTTGTGCGCGTCCCGATGCCGCATCTGTGATTGCAGACGGCATCGGGAGGAGCCCTGGTTTTGTGCGCCTCTGTTGCGCATTCGCTGGCATCGGCTACACCAGAGCCGGTTCGGCTCCGGGCCGCGCGCATTCCCCGCGCGCCGCGCTGGCGCCTGAGATGGCTCCGACTGCACCATGCAAAATGTTTCGATCCCGGCGGCGCTGATTGCCGGCCTCGTCAGCTTCCTGTCCCCTTGCGTCCTGCCGCTGGTTCCGCCCTATCTGATCTATCTGACGGGCGCCACGATCGAGCACGTCGAGAGCGACGAGCCGGCATCGGCCTCCAAGCGCGCGATCATGATGGCGGCGCTGCTTTTTGTGCTCGGCTTCTCGACGGTGTTCGTGGCGCTCGGCGCCAGTGCCTCGCTGATCGGCGGCCTGATCCGCGCCTGGTCGGCCGAGCTCTCGATCCTGGCCGGCATCGTCATCATCGTGATGGGCCTCCACTTCCTGGGCCTGACGCGCATCGGCCTGTTGATGCGCGAGGGACGCTTGACTGCGCCCAAGCCCGTCGGCCTCTGGGGCGCCTATGTGATGGGGCTCGCCTTCGCATTCGGCTGGACGCCCTGCATCGGCCCGATCCTCGCTGCGATCCTCTCTGTCGCCGCGGCGGAAGCGACGGTGACCAAGGGCGCGGGCCTGCTCGCGGTCTATTCGGCCGGCCTCGGCATTCCCTTCCTGATCGCCGCGTTGATGATCGAGCAGTTCTCAAAACTGTTCGCGCGCATGAAGGGCCAGCTCGCCAATGTCGAGCGCGCCATGGGCGTCTTGATGGTGATCACCGGCATCGGCTTTCTCACCGGCACAGTCTCGAATGTCAGCATCTGGCTGCTGGAGACATTTCCGGCTCTGCAGACGATCGGGTAGATCGAGCGTGTTCATCGCGGTGGCTTCCGGAATAAAGCAAAAGCCGCGTGGTTTGTTCGCATCCTGATGCATCGAAAAGGCTTGTGGCGATGTCGCTCCGATCGAGCGAGTGAGATCACATCGGCGTAACGGGCGAGATGTCCATAGGTTGACACCGACGATGGCCGTGCACTGAACTTGACCTTGTCGAACCGTCCCGCACGGCCGGCCCATCTTTGGCTCCGCATAGGATGCAAAAAGAGCCCCGCCAGAGGCAGGGCTCTTGGGCGTCTTGCCGGCCGGTTTATTTCTGAGACGGCTGGCCCGACGTCGAAGGCGACGGCGCATTGTTCTGGTTGGTTTGCCCAGACTGCGTATTCTGGTTGGTGCTGGGCTGATTGGTGGACTGATCGTTGCCCTGGGCCGGAGCCTGGCCGGTCGTCTCGCCCGAAGGCTGTCGTGTGCCTGCCTGGCCCGATGTCGTTGGTTGGTTCTGCTGAGCCTGGCCGGTTGTGGATGGCTGGTTCTGCGGAGCCTGTCCCGTGGTCTGGTTTTGCTGCGCCGGCGCGTTGGTCTGGCTGTTGCTTTGCCCGGTCGTGTTCTGAGGCGTCGACTGGCCAGTCTGCCCCTGACCCACCGACGTCGATTGGCCCTGCGTGGCGCTGATCTTGTTCGACACGCCAAGCGCAGCGACCGTGCGGGAATCGATCGAGCCAGTGGTCTGGAAACCTTCCTGTCTCTGGAAAGTCATCAGTGCGCTACGCGTATCGGATCCCAGGATGCCGTCCGCTTTGCCAGACAACAGGCCACGTTCGATCAGAACCTGCTGAACAACGCGGATCTCGTCGGGGCTGAGATCCAGCGCAGCAACGCTGCCACCGCCACCGGTCGACCTGCCATGCTGCGCATAGTGCGTCCGCGGGCCGGCGGGAATAACGTCGACAATCCTGCGGCCACGGTCGGTGACGACGATCTCGTCGTCCACGACGAAGAAGCTGTCGTCGCGATAGTCCGGATAGACGTCGATCAGCGCGGGGTAATCCGAGATCGAAACCACGGAGATGTTGCGTGGTACGACCACGCCGGCATTGACCCGAAAATTGATCGAATTTTCGTTGACCCGCACGCGTTCCACATTGCGTGAGCTCAGCACCGACTGCTGCAGCCTTGTTTGCTGCTGTGCGTTCAGCTGCACGCGGCCGGACATGCTCTGGGTGTTCCCGGCGTCGGGCTGCGCCTGAGCGGTGGCCTGTCCTTGCGTGTTGGCGCCGGTCGTCGTGCCCTGACCCTGCTGTGCACTCCGGCCTTGGGCGTTGCTGTTCGCGTTGACGCCTGTGGTCGTGGTGCCCTGATCCTGTTCGTTCTTGCCTTGGGCGCTGCTCTTGGTGTTTGCGCCGGTGGTTGTGGTGTTCTGACCCTGCGCATTCTTGCCTTGGGCATTGTCCTTGGTATTGGCGCCTGTGGTCGTGCTCTTGTTGCGTTCCGCGCCTTGTGACTGGCGCGTGCTATCGCGCTCGCTACGGCTCTGTCCGACGGTCTGGTCCTTCAGTCCGCTCTTGTCGTTAGCGGACTTCGACTGACGCGCATTGTCACCATCGCTACGGCTCTGACCGACCGTCTGGTCCCTGCCATGCTTCTCGTATTTGGATTGGGACGCTCGTGCTTTGTCGCGGTCGCCGCCTTGACCGACCGTCTGCCGCTCGCTGTTGCCGGCCTTTTCCGCCGCTCGGCTGCTATCGCGCGCCGCGGAAGGACCCTCGGTCCGACCGCCTGCGCGGTTCTGCGTCATTCCTTCGCCATGGGATGCGCCACCTGCGCCCTGCGACATCGAACCGGCGGACCGGCCGTGTTCCGCAGCACCTTCGCTGGCTGCGCCACCGGCGCTCGTTCCGCTTCCGCCTCCGCCAGCGCTCATTCCGCCGCCGGCACCTTCGCGTATGCCTTGCGCCGACGCCAGGCTGACGCCGGCGAACAGCACTGCTGTTGTCAGCAGGAGCTTGTTCTTCCTCGTGTTCATCTGAACCTCCTTGGTTTGCTTCGTCGCATTTCCCGACGCATGTACATTCGAACGCCAGCTGGACGATCCGTCGCGATCGCGCGCGTTGGACCCTTCAGATCGAGCGGAAGGCGTCGACCTCCGGTCTCGATGGCCCGGCGCTCCACGCTGGCCTTGCTGCGGCCCTCACGTCACCAGTGATGATACCAGCGATGGTGATAGAAGTGCCGCCGTGGGAACGGTCCGCCATAGTACGCATAGGCTGGGCGCACGACTCGGCGATACCGGTAGCCGTAATAGGCCGGAGCGTACCCGCTTCCGTAGTAGGTCGTGGTGTAGCCGCCCCAGCGATATGGTTCGTAGCCGCCGTAATACGCCGGTGCGTAGCCACCATAATAACCAGGGTATCCGTAGTAGCCATAGCCAGGGCCATAGGCGTAGGCGGACGAGGCGAGGCCACCGAACACGGCACCTGCGATCAATCCGCCCGCCAGCGCCGGACCGAAACCGCCGCCCCAGCGGGCTTCCGCCGGCGTCGGCGCTGCTACGGCGCTCGCGCCGAGGGCGCCGACGGTTGCCAGAACAAGCGCAGTCTTTGTCATCTGCGTGCCTCCTTCGTTAGTGTTTCGATGTCGGCCCAACATCAACGAAAGGCAAAAGTTGCAAGCGCGAGCCCGCGAGCGACAGGAATCATGAAGATAAACGAGCGTTCATCTCGATGAACCTGCGCGCCCCGATGACGGCCGCCTCATGACTGGTCGCGCTGATCGAAGATCGATACCCCGCTCTGTTCCGCGGCCGCGCGTGGAACGCATCACCCAGCGCGAATGCTCTCCCCGGGATGCGACGGTTTGGCGCACTCGCGGCCCTCAATGGAACGGCGATGCAGTCGCGTGTCTACTTTGGCGAAGGGGAACGCGTAGTCATGTCCCATTTCCGCATCGAGCGCGGCGATTTCAATACGCGCTTAATTCGCTGCGAAATGCGCAAGCGCCTTGCGATCGATCTCGATCCCAAGGCCCGGACCGTCCGGGACACGCACGATGCCTTTCTCGTGCTCGATCGGCTCTTTCAAAATCGCCTGCCGGATCGGATGTTCGGTCCGGTCGAATTCGAGCATCGGCTCGAGCGGTGACAGCGAACTCGGCGTGTGCGAGGGCAACACGGCGAGGAGCTGAAGCGAGGCGGCGATCGCGATGCCGGTGCCCCAGACATGCGGATTGTAGCGGATGCCGAAGGCCTCGCTCATGTCGGCGATCTTCTTGCATTCGGTGAGGCCGCCGGCCGCGCAGGTGTCGGGTTGGGCGATGTCGAGCGCATGGGCGGCGAACAGGTCGCGAAAACCGAAGCGCGTGAATTCGCACTCGCCGCCGGCGATCGGAATGGTAAGTGCGGATTTCACCGCGCGATAGCCCGCGACGTCCTCGGGCGGCACCGGCTCCTCGAACCATCCGATATCATAGCGCTCGATCATGCGGCCGAGCCGGATCGCAGCGACCGCGTCATAGGCGTGGTTCGCATCGACCATCAGCGCAACATCAGGACCGATCGCCTCGCGCACCGCGCAGGTGACCGCGGTATCCTCCGCGATCCCGAAGCCGACCTTCAGCTTCACGGCGCGGAATCCCTCGGCGGCATAGCCGGCCGCTTCTTCCGGCAAATATTTGCGCGGATCGCCCGATTTGCATCGGTACAGGCCGGTCGCATAGGCCGGCACCTCCTTGCGCGCGGCGCCGCCGAGAAGCTGGTGCGCGGGCACGCCAAAATGCTTGCCCTTGATGTCCCATAACGCAATGTCGATGCCGCTCAACCCCTGGATCACGACGCCCTTCTGGCCGTGATCGCGCAAGCGAGCGTACACAGTCTGCCACAGCACGTCGGTCCGCAGCGGATCCTCGCCGATCAGCCACGGCGCGACATTCTGCACCACCGCCGCCGTGATCCGTGCGGGGCCGTAGCATTCACCCCAGCCGACAAGTCCGTCATCGGTCTCGATCTCGACCAGCATCGCGGTACGCGTGTCGTACCAGGCGCGCGAGTAAGCGAAGGGCTGCGAGAGCTTTGCCTCGAGAATGTGTGTGCGCACATTGGTGATTTTCATCGGCGCTGCCTCCCGTTCACCGCGTTTCGTCCAGCGTGCAAATCACCGTGCAGACGACACCGCGCGGCAGGAAGTCGATGGTCGCCTCGCCGCCGAGCTGGTCGCGCGCACTGCGCTCGATCAGGCGCGAGCCGAAGCCGCGCTGCACCGGCGCCGTCACCGGCGATCCGCCGATCTCGGTCCAGATCAGGCGCAGCCGCGGCTTCGGCGCATCGGCGATGACTTCCCATTCCAGCGTCACCCGGCCGGTCTCGTTGGATAGCGCGCCGTACTTTGCGGCATTGGTGGCGATCTCGTGCACGATCATCGACAGCACCACGGCGAGCCGTGGCGACAGCGGCACCGCGGGTCCGGCCATGCGGATGCGTTCGGGATTGTTCAGCAGGAACGGCTGTAGCGCGCGGGCGATCACGTGCCGCAGCTCGGACCCCGCCCATTTCTCCTGGCTCAGCAAATTATGCGCTTCGGCCAGCGCGCCAAGCCGGCCCTCGAACTTCGTCCGCTCGTCCCGGCTTGAACTTCGGAATGTCTGCACCGCGATCGCCTGCATCAAGGCCAGCGTGTTCTTGACGCGGTGGTTAAGCTCATCGATCAGAAGATCGTGCAGCATCTCGCCGCGCGCGATCGTGGTCGCCATCCGGACCGCGAAGGTCAGGCCGGTCAGCAGCAGGATGCCGCCGATCAGGCTGGTGATCGCGATGTTGCGCCAGAGCGGAGCGATCAGCGAGCTCTCGGCGACGCCGGCGGCGACCGTCCATCCGGTCAGCTGCGACCGCGTGTAGGCTCCGGCCAGGGCGACGCCGTCGAGCGACACTGCCGGAAGCGATGCCTCGCTGCTGCGGAACATCTCGGCGTAGAGCGAGGGCGAAGCGCGCTTGCCGACGGTTTCGCTGGGGTTCGGCGCGCGCGCGAATACGATCCCCTTGTTGTCGAGCAGCGACACCGTCCAAAGCTTGTCGGGCTGCTGCTTCTCCACCAGATCCTGGAAGATGCTGATCGGCGGGCTGAAACAGAGGTCGTAGATCACCTCGCCGTTGCGAAACACTGGGACCTCGACGGTGAGCACCTGTCGCCCATTGATCGCGCCGGTGAACAGGTCGGAATATTGCCGCGACCTGGTCGCAAATACCTTCTCGATGATCTCGATATGACCGCGTGGCGGCAGGCTTGCAGTGTCCTCCGTTGCCGAGGAGAACAGCAGCCGGCCGTTGCGATCGGAGATCAGCACGAGGCCGCCCTTGCCGTATTGGTCGACGAAGCCGAGCGCGATGCGGCGGAAGTTCTGGAAGTCGTCGTTGCGCAGCGAATTCGTCAGCGCAAGGACCTGCAAGCCGCCGGTCATCCGCTGCACCTCGGAGTCCAGCACGAGGCGCATGCTGCGTACGTTCTCCAGCACGCGGCGGGTCGCGTCGTTCCGGTCCTGCTTGTAATTGTAGACGGCAATACCGACCGCAAAGACGATCAGCGGCAACATCGTTCCCGTGACCAGAAGAGCGAGCCGGACCGGCAGGGTGAGCTTTGACAAAACGCGGGCGTCCCGGTTCCGGTGCAGCGGCGCCGGATTATGATTTTGGGGGGACCATACGGGTGGGACTTGCGCTGCGCCACGATTTTCGCGTTCGGCGGGCCGTTGAAAGATGAGTTATTGCAGCGCAGCCGGGGACGCCTGCGCATCAGCTCATGTTGATCGCGGTCAGCAGCAGACACATGGCGTAGGCGGCCGCCTTGCGTCACGCCTTGATCAGTCGATTTCCTGAACGACCGTGCGCGAAGCGGGATCCACCAGCATCACGCGATCGCCGGTATAGACATAGCGATACTTGGTGAGGGAGGGACCCCAATCCGTCGGAACCGGCTCGAGCTCGACCTCGCTCGGCACCGTCGCGCCGACGATGATTTTTTCCTTCGTCGTGACCGGGCGAACGCGGTGTTCGGTGACGTAGGATTGGATCCTGGTTCGGTATTGCGGCTCGATCTGAACCGCTGTCGCGTGCCCGGTTCCGGTGGTCACCACGGTGGATTGCGCGAAAGCGCCGGTCGTCATCAGGATGGCCGCGGCGGATAGCAAAAACAGCTTCTTCATATTGTCCTCCACGTAAGACCAAGCGCCGCACCAACATTCCACCGCAGGCACCGTTCCCCGAAGTCAGGAACAAAGTGCCATTTTTTCCCGTTGTTCGGATCGACCGGACCGACATGCCCGGCAACTGGAGGAGGAAGATCATGAACACGAAGCTTGCGACTGCGGCATTGATGATTGCCGCATTCTCCCTGCCGGCGTTCGCGGCCAACGAGTTCTACGTCGTGCAGGACGTCAAGACCAAGAAGTGCACCATCGTCGACAAGAAGCCGACGGACACGTCGATGACCGTCGTCAGCCCGTCGGGCACCATCTACAAGTCGCGCACCGAGGCTGAAAGCGGCATGAAGACCGTCAAGGTCTGCACGTCCAACTGAGGAGGATGACACAATGCCCGTTCTGATTCTGTGGGCCGTGCCGGCCGTGCTGGTGATCGGCGGCGGCATCTATCTGATTGGCCATTTGCACTAAAGTGCTGTGGAAGGCGAGCGGGTCTGTGCGTGCAGCGCACAGGTCCGCAAGCCCTCTGTCTGATACGAGAAGGAGAAGGGCTCCCCTCAGCCCGCCACACGTCGGCAGGAGCGCAAGTTGCAGTGCAACAGCTCGCGCAAGGGGTGGCCCTGCGACGAAGAGGACCTCCCGCGCACGCGAAATGACTTCCGTCCCGCCGACGTTTTCCATACGCTTCCCTCTCGCAAGCCGTATACCGGCTGCGCTCACGGCCCGGCGACAGGGCCGGAGTATCAAAGGGAGGGGAGACGATGAAGCGAAGATCATTTCTCGCTGGGCTCGGCGCGACCACTGCGGCGGCTGCGATGGGCATGCCGTCGATCATCAGGGCACAGACGCCGATCACGCTGAACGGCGCGGTCCAGTTCAACGACGACCACGCCTTCAACCGGGCACTGCTCCGGTTCGAAGAGCTGGTCAAGAAGTACTACGGCAAGCCCGTCAACTTCACGCTGCACAGGAATTCCTCGCTCGGTCTCGAAAAACAGTATTTCGAGTACATGTCGCAGGGCAAAGCCGTCGATTACGGCATCGTCTCGCCGGCTCACATGTCGACCTTCGCCAAGGCGGCCCCGTTCATCGACGCGCCCTTCGTGTTCAAGGGCATCGAGCACATGAACAAGGTCGTCGAAGCCAATATCCTGGCGCCGATCGCCGACGAAGTCGCGGCCAAGGCCGAGGTCGTTCTGATCGGTTATTCCGGCGGTGGCATCCGCAACATTTTCGCCAACAAGCCGCTCAAGACTCTCGCCGACCTCAAGAGCCTGAAGGTGCGCGTACAAGGCGCGCCGATCTGGTCGAAGACCTTTGCGGCCGTGGGCATGAGCCCGACGGTGATCGCCTATAACGAAATCTACAACGCGATCCAGAACGGCGTGATATCGGCCGGCGAGAACGAAGCGGCCGGCGTCGAGGCGATGAAGTTCTACGAAGTGGCCCCGCATCTCAACCTGACCCAGCACGCCGTGTCGATCCGGCCGATCTGCTTCTCGGTAAAGACGCTGAAGACCTTGCCCAAGGACTTGCAGGACGCGATCATGAAGGCCGGCAAGGAGGCCGGCGATTACGGCCGTCAGGTGGAGTCGAGCGAAGAGGTCGTCAAGCTCGACGCGCTGGAGAAGGCAGGCAAGCTCAAGCGCGTTCCCTTCGAAGAGCGGGACGCCATGAAGAAGCTCGCCGACCCCGTGATGGCCACCTACGCCAAGGAAATCGGCGCGGAAGGCATTTTCGAGAAGATCAACGTCGTCTGAGAACTGTCGCCGCCCACGCGACAGGACGTCGGGGCAAGCCAGACGACTTGCCCCGTTGCGTGATTGTGATCCCCGGAGTCTTGATGACTGAAATATCGATGCCACCGAACCCGTCGCTATGGCGCCGAGCGACGGCGGCCTATGCAAAATTGCTGGAAATCCTGCTCGCCGCCTCGGTCGGCATTCTGGTCATTCCGGTCACGTTGCAGATCATCTCGCGCTACACGCCTTTGATTCCGTCCTACATCTGGACTGAGGAGATGGCGCGGTTCATGTTCATCTGGACGATCATGATCGGCGCCATGGTCGGCATAAGAGAGTCGCAGCATTTTGAAGTCGATGTCTGGCCTGATCTGTCACGCCGAAGCGAAGCCATGGTGCGGATTCTCGCGCGGCTCGGCGTGCTGGCGCTGGCGCTGGTGTTCGTATCCGCCGGCATCGAGTTCACCCGCTTTGCCTGGAACAGAACTTCGGAGCTGGCCGATCTGCCGCTTTGGCTGATCCACGTCGCCTGGCCGATTGCCGGCGTGACCTGGATCGTGTTCGCCGGTGAACAGATTGTCGACGAGATGCGGATTCTGGTTGGGGCAAATCGATGAGCGGCAATGTTCTTTCTGCCGGACAGGCCGCAATGATCCTGTTCGGTGCTTTCGTTGGCCTGCTCATCATACGCGTGCCGGTCGCCTTCGCGCTTGGGCTTGCCTGCGTGCCGATCCTGCTGATCGAGCCGCATCTGTCGCTGATGACGCTCGCGCAGGAAACCTTCAACGCCTACAATTCGTTCATCCTGCTGGCGGTGCCGTTCTTCCTGCTCACCGCCAATCTGATGAGCATCGGCGGCATCACCGACCGGCTGGTCGCGCTGTCGCGCTCGATGGTCGGACACTGGCCGGGGTCGCTGGCGCAGATCAACGTCGTGCTGTCGGTGTTCTTTGCCGGCATCTCCGGCTCCTCCACCGCGGACGCGGCGAGCCAGTCCAAGATCTTCATCGATGCCCAGACCAAGGAGGGTTACGACCTCTCGTTCTCCATCGCCATCACCGCGGTCTCGGCCGTGCTCGCCGTCATCATCCCGCCCTCGATCCTGATGATCGTGTGGGGCGGGCTGATCTCAACCTCGATCGCCGCGATGTACCTGGCGGGGATCGTGCCGGGATTGCTGATCGCCGGCGCGCAGATGGCGACAGTGCATGTCTATGCCGTGCGCCGCGGCTATCCGACTTATCCGAAGGACACCTGGAGGGAGATGTGCTGCGCCATCTGGCGCTCGATACCGGCGCTGATGACGCCGTTCATCATTGTCGGCGGCATCCTGCTGGGGTGGTTCACCGCGACCGAATCCGCCTCCGTCGCGGTGCTTTATTCCGTAGCGCTGTCGACATTCTTTTACCGTGAAACCGGCGCGCGCGAACTCTACAGGGCGTTGCTCGACACCGGGCGCCTGGCCGGCGTCGCGCTCTTCTGCGTGGGCACCGCGAGCGCGTTCGGCTGGCTGTTGGCTTATTACAGGATCCCGCAGGAACTGCTGGCCAACGTCTCGACCTGGGGCATGGGTGCGATCGGGGCCGGCTTCTTCATCGCGTTCTGCTTTCTGGTGGTGGGCTGTTTTCTCGACGCCATTCCGGCGATCATCATCGTCGGTACTGTGCTGGAGCCGCTCGCCAGGTCCGTAGACCTCCATCCGGTCCAGTTCGCGATTATTTCCATTATATCGCTCGCCTTCGGGCTGGTGACGCCACCCTATGGTTTATGTCTGATGATCGCCTGTTCGATCGCCGGCGTGCGGCTGCGTTATGCGCTGAAGGACACGGTGATCATGCTGATTCCGATGCTGCTCGTCCTGGCGGCAGTCATCGTCTGGCCAAGCGTGTCGCTGTTCCTGCCGCGTCTGATCGTGCCGGAGATGTTGAAATGAGCGGGGCGTGATCCCTGTTGGCCTAGAGATTGCTCTCGGTGATCGCGGCGTAGACCATGCTGCGCAGCTCGCGCCGGATCGGATAGGCACTCGACGGCAGCACTTGCGTCATGAAGATCGCAATCAGCTCCTCGGCCGGGTCGATCCAGAACGAGGTGGTGGCCGCGCCGCCCCAATTGTACTCGCCGGGGCTGCCGGCGATCAGCGTCTCGGCCGGCCGCATGGTCACGGCGAAGCCAAGGCCGAAGCCGATGCCGTTATACGCAGCTTCGGAGAACAGGGAGCGCGACACTTCGGGCAGCGAACGGCCGCCCGGAATGTGATTGCTCGTCATCAACGCCAGCGTCTTCGGCCCGATCAGCCTGACGCCACCGAGCTCGCCGCCATTGAGCAACGCGCGGCAGAAGGTGAGATAGTCGGCGACTGTCGAGCAGAGGCCGCCGCCGCCGGAAATGAAGGAGGGCGGGACGAGGAACGAGCTCGTCGCCGGATCGTCCTGGAGCGTCAGGCCCTCGCGCCGCTGACCGGCATGAAAGGTCATGCCGCCACCCGGGTCGGCCGAGTAACAGGCGGCGAACCGGTGGGACTTGGAAGCCGGCACGTGGAAATCAGTATCGGTCATGCCGAGTGGATCGAAGATGCGTTGTTTCAGGAACTGCTCGAAGGGAATCCCGGAGATCTTGCCGACGAGGTAGCCGAGCACGTCGGTCGCGACCGAGTAGTTCCAGGCATCGCCCGGCGAGAACTCCAGCGGGATTTTAGCGAGGCTCTCGATCATGGTCTGGAGCGTGCCTGATTTCTCGACCTCGCCGATCTTTTCAGTGCGGTAGGCGGCGTCGACGTTGGAGCGCTGCTGGAAGCCGTAGGTGAGGCCGGCGGTGTGGCGCAGGAGGTCGACGATCAGCATCGGCCGCGACGGCGGCCGGGTCAGGAAGGCCGGCGCGTTGCCGGCGACGAACACGCCGAGATCCTTCCACTCCGGAATGTACTTGGCGACGGGCTCGTCGATCGCAACGAGGCCCTGCTCAACCAGCATCATAAAGGCGACGCTGGTGAGCGGCTTGGTCATGGAATAGATGCGGTAGATGGTGTCGTCCTTGACCGGCAGCTTGTGCTCGACGTCGGCAAAACCCTGAACCGAACTATGCGCAATCTTGCCGCGCCGATAGACCAGGAGATGCGTGCCCGGGAAGCGGCCGGCATCGATGTAGCGGCTCTTCAGATGCGCATCGACGCGGTCAAGCGCTACCTTGGACATACCGACGGATTCGGGCGAGGCGGGGGTAGGGGCGAGCATCAGTTCCTCCGGGCAGTTTTTCTGGGAAGGTTGATAGCCGAAATGGCAGCCCCATTCCAAGCGCGTTGCACTTAACGCCGCCCGGCCGACTGGTGTAGTCTCCACCTTGGAACGCCTCCAGGGAGCCGCAAAGATCCCCATGGGCCCACGAGAAAATCGCAGGCAAACGCACCATGACCCAGTTCAACGAGACCGAACTCACCGAAGCCGTCTTCCGGAGCTTTGACCAGACACCCGACCCGCGCGCGAAATTCCTGCTCCAGGAACTGGTGAAGTCGCTGCACGATTACGTGAGCAAGACCGGCCTCACCTTCGAGGAATGGGAATACGCCATCGATTTCCTGACCCGCACCGGCCAGAAATGCACGGATACCCGCCAGGAATTCATCCTCCTGTCCGACGTGCTCGGCGTCTCCATGCTGGTCGACGCAGTCAACCACCGCGAGCGCGAGGGCGCCACCCAGACCACCGTGCTCGGGCCGTTCTATGTCGGCGAGCACAAGGTGACGGCGCACGGCACCGACATCTCTCCGAACAATCAAACCGGCGAACGGATGTTCGTGCAGAGCCGCGTCACCGATCTCAACGGCAAGCCGCTCGCGAATGTCCCCGTCGATGTCTGGCATGCCGATGATGACGGCTTCTACGATTCACAGAAGCCGAACTATGACGAGGTCGGCGCCTCCGCGCGGGCGCGCTTCATCACAGATGGCGACGGCCGCTTCTTCTTCCGCACCATCTTGCCGTGCAGCTACCCGATCCCGACTGATGGTCCGGTCGGCGAGATGATCATGCAGACCAACCGCCACCCGATGCGGCCCGCGCACGTGCATTTCCTGGTGAATGCCAAGGGCTACGAGCCGCTGATCACCCATGTCTTCATGGACGGCGACAAATATCTGGATTCCGACGTGGTGTTCGGGGTCAAGGACGATCTCGTCGCCAAGGTCGAGCCGCGCAACGATCCGGCGATGCCCGACGGCACCAAGGCGAACGGGCAGTGGCACTTAATGAGCTACGAATTCCACCTCAAGCCGGGCGGCGGCATGGCGCCGAAGCCGCTGGGGACGAAGGCGGAGGAGCCGGCCTGACGGTCAGGCGCGAGCCGCGCGCGCCCGCCCCCCTCATCTCCCGATAAAGGCCGCCAGCTCGTCAGGCGTCCCCATGGGGAAGGCTTCCTTCATAAAGTCGAGGAAGGCGGATACGCGCGCGCTTAGGAGCCGACGCGATGGATAGAGCGTCCACAACGCGATCTCTGGTCCGTCGATGTCGCCCCAATGCACCAGCGTGCCTGCAGCCAGATCGTGACTGACCAGTGACACCGGAAGGCGTGCGGCGCCGACGCCCGCCCGGACTGCATCGCGGACCATGACGAGCGATGACAGCCGAAGGACTGGATCAACCGCGATGCGCGATCTTCCGCTTGGCACCGTCACTTCCCAGGTTGTCAGCTGGTCGCCCGGTCCGCGCATGACAGCCGGCACAGCGATACCGTCCCTCGGTCGTTTCAGGTCCGGGCTCGCCACGACGACCAGCCGATCGCGCAGGAAGATTCGTCCGACAAGGCTGTCATCTGGATCGGGATTGACCCGGATCACCAGATCATACCCCTCCTCCACCATGTCGACGGAGCGATCTTCCGTCGAGACCTCAAGACGGACCTGAGGATATCTGAGCGCGAACCCGGCCGCGAGTTTCCCCATCGCAGTCTGAGAGAACAGCAAAGGCGCGCTGATCCGCATCCTGCCTCGCGGGCTGTCCCCGCCCGAAGCGATCGCTGCCGCCGTCTCGTCGAGCTCGGTGAGCAATGCCCCCGTCCGCTTGTAAAGGGCGCGTCCTTCCTGGGTGAGTTTCACGGCGCGCGCGCCGCGCTCGAACAGGCGCAGGTCGAGCGCGGCTTCCAGCTCCGCGACCCGGCGGGAGAGGGTGGCTTTCGGACGTCCGGCGGCCCGTGCGGCGCGTCCGAACCCGCCGTGCCGGGCGACGAGATTGAAATCGGCGAGTGCGAGCAGGTCCATCGTTCCACCAGTGAGACAGTCTGTTCAAATATAGCGACTGTCGGTCCGAATGTGGATCACTAATTTCCCGGGTGTCTTCTGACCCAACCGGAGTGATCCCCATGACCATCCTCGTTACCGGCGCAACCGGCACCATCGGCCGCAATGTCGTCGAACAGCTCGTCAAGCGCGGCGCTGATATCCGCGCTCTCGCTCGCGATCCTGCAAAGGCAAACCTGCCGGCAGGCGTCACGGTCGTGCAGGGCGACCTGCTCGACGTCGACTCGCTGCGCAGCGCGTTCAAGGGCGTCTCGACCCTGTTCTTGCTCAACGCAGTGCTCGCCGATGAATTCACGCAGGCGCTGATCGCGCTCAACGTGGCCCGCGAGGCCGGCGTCGAGCGCGTGGTCTACCTCTCGGTGATCCACAGCGATCGCTACGTGAATGTCCCGCACTTTGCCGGCAAGTTCGGCGTCGAGCGGATGATCGAGCAGATGGGCTTCAACGCCACCATCCTGCGCCCCGCCTACTTCATGAATAATGATCTCACGATCAAGGACGTGGTGACCGGATACGGCATCTATCCGATGCCCATCGGGAGCAGGGGGCTCGCCATGATCGATGCGCGCGACATCGGCGAGATCGCGGCCGTCGAGCTCATCCGTCGTGAGCGAGCCGCAGCGCCGCTTGCGCTCGACCGCATCAATCTGGTCGGTCCCGAAACGCTGACCGGCGCGAAAGCCGCCGCCGTCTGGTCGGAGGTGCTGGGTCGCACGATCGCCTATCCCGGTGACGATACCGCCGGCTTCGAGAAGAATCTCCGGCAGTTCATGCCGAGCTGGATGGCCTACGACATGCGGCTGATGAGCGAGCGTTTCCTCACCGAGGGAATGGTCCCAGAGGCCGGCGACGTCGAGCGGCTGACCGCGCTGTTGGGGCGTCCCCTGCGCTCCTATCGCGACCTTGTCTCCGAGATCGCGGCCTTTGCCTGACGGCACGGGCACGTCCCATCGCGACAACGTGCCTGGCTACACCCTTGATCAGCGCGCGTGCAACATCGCAAGCAGGACCACGACGACGCAGGCGAGCGCCGCCGTGGTCAATTTCCAGAACATCAGCGGGCTGCGCTCCAGCAAAGGCGTGATCCGCGTGTCGAGATAGGCCGGATTGGGCGAGCGAAGCTCGAAGACGAATTCGGACAGATCCTCGTGCCGCTTGTAGGGATCCGGATGGAGCGCACGTCTGAGCGCGCCGTCGACCCACGCAGGCACGTTGCTGTCGTCGTTGGCCGGGCGATATTTGAGCCTCCGCACGTCCGCCTTGCGCCGGATACTGGCGATTTGGGTGCCATAGGGAAGCTTTCCCGTCAGCATCTGGTAGCAGATCACGGCCAGCGAAAACATGTCGGAGCGCGACGAGCCGCCTTGCCCAAGAAAATATTCCGGCGCCGTGTACTGGACCGTTCCCAGAATTTCGTCGGCCTCGTCCTGCGGCGCGGCCTCCGCGACGCCTGCCACCCTGACTGATCCAAAGTCGATGATCTTCGCGGTCCCGGTCTTGTCGATCAGGATGTTGTCGGGCCTGAGGTCCTGATGCAGCATTTCCATGCGGTGGAAGGCGCGCAGGCCCGCGGCGATTTGCTCGACCAGTCCGCGGACGGTTTCGAGATCGGGGCGTGGATTGTCCGTCATCCATTGCCGCAAGGTCTGACCTTCGACGAATTCGGTGGCAACGTAGAGATAGCTGCGCCGTTTCGACTGCGACAACGGCTTCAGCACGTGCGGGCTGTCGATCCGGCGCGCGATCCACTCCTCCATCAGGAAGCGCTTCAAATAGGCGGCATTGTCGCGCAAATCGATCGACGGAAGCTTCAGCGCGACTGGCTCTTCGGTTACTGCGTCGACGGCAAGGTAGATGTGACTGCGGCTGCTGCCGTGGATTTCGCGGACGATCCTGTAGCCGTCGAAGATTGCCCGCGGCTCCGGCAGCGGGGGAAGCGGCAGTTGGGAGGTCTGGTTGAAGATGCCGGCTGGCTCGCGCTGCGGCACCGCATCGATGCGGAGGATCTGGACCGTGATGTTGTCGTCGCTGCCGCGCCGGTAGGCTTCCTCGACGATCGCTTTCGCCGCCTCGTCGAGCCCGGCTGCATGCTCGCTGAGCGCGCTCGTGATGAAACGCGCGTCGACGAATTCATAGGCGCCGTCGGTCGCCAGCAGGAAAGTGTCGCCAGTCTCGATTTCGAAACTCTGGTAGTCGATCTCGAGCTGCGGATTGATGCCGAGCGCGCGGCCGAGATAGGTTTGCTCCGACGACACGATGATCCGGTGATCGTCGGTCAGCTGCTCGAGCGCCTTGCCGGCGACGCGATAGACGCGACAGTCGCCGACATGGAAGATGTGAGCGGTGGTCGCCTTGATGACCATGGCGCTCAGGGTGCAGACATAGCCCTTGTCGCGGTCATAGGCATATTGGCTCTTGCGCGTCTGCGCGTGCAGCCAGGAATTGGTGGCATCCAGCACGCGGCGGGCTGAGGTCTTCACCGTCCAGGATTCCGACGTGCAGTAATAGTCCATCAGGAAGCTCTTGACCGCCGACTCGCTGGCGATCTGGCTCACCGTGCTGCTGGAGATGCCGTCGGCGAGGACGGCCGCAATGCCCTTCAGGCTGAGCATCGGCTCGTCCGGAACGAGGACGCCGTGAAAATCCTGGTTGATGGGCTTGCGACCCTTGTCGGAATGCTGGCCGACCGAGATCTGAAGTCCGCGGGTCATTGTCATCACCGGCAAAGGGGAGCCTCACCCTGGTCGGACGAGGCTCCCCTGTCGAGACGTTTTCGATCAGGCCGCAACGCGGGTCGGCGCGGCCTTGCCGGCCTGCCGCTTCGGTTTGGTCATGACGTGCGTGGTGTAGAGGGTCATGCCGGTGAAGGCGAGGCCGCCGACGAGATTGCCGAGCACGGTCGGGATCTCGTTCCAGATCAGATAGTCCATGATCGAGAACTTCGCGTGCAGCATCAGGCCCGAAGGAAACAGGAACATGTTCACGACGGAATGCTCGAACACCATGTAGAAGAACAGCATGATGGGCATCCACATCGCGATGACCTTGCCGGGGACCGAGGTCGAGATCATGGAGCCGACGACGCCGGTCGAGAC
Organism: Bradyrhizobium sp. 197; assembly: GCF_023073375.1. Classification (NCBI taxonomy): domain Bacteria; kingdom Pseudomonadati; phylum Pseudomonadota; class Alphaproteobacteria; order Hyphomicrobiales; family Nitrobacteraceae; genus Bradyrhizobium; species Bradyrhizobium sp. 197. The sequence goes on from NZ_JADPJJ010000009.1 coordinate 82,850, forward strand.
CATCCAGTTGCAGAGCATGCCGCGCATGAACAGGGTTGCCATGCCGGCGGCGCCATGCGCGGCGTAGCCGAGCGTTCGGCCTTCGCCGATATTTCCGATGGCCGCGCCGACCTTGTCGGGCTCTTGCGTGAAACCGAACGTCGTGACGAAGGCCATCATGAAGGCGACGGTGAGGGCGCCGCCGAAGTTGCCGACGAAGACGAGGCCCCAGTTGCGCAGCACGCCGCCAAGCGTGACGCCGGGACGCTTGTCGATCAGGGCGAGCGGTGAGAGCACGAACACGCCGGTGAGCAGATCGAAGCCGAGCAGGTACAGCATGATGAAGCCGACCGGAAACAGCATCGCGCCGACCAGTGGCTGGCCGGTGTTGACGTTGATCGTGATGGCGAACCATGCGCCGAGCGTGAGGATGGCGCCGGCCATATAAGCGCGGATGATGGTATCCCGGGTGGACATGAATATCTTGGACTCGCCCGCATCCACCATCTTGGTGACGAATTCCGAAGGCGCGAGATACGACATCGATGGTTCCTTTTGCTTCGTAAGAGAGATCGCGCCCTCCTGCGAGAGCGATTGAACGTCATTGGCCGTGCGGGCTGCCTGCCGCGCACGAGGGCTTGGAATGGTTTCGGAAGCCTTGGGAATCGCGTCACGACGACCGAGCCGGGAAGGGCCGCGAAGCAGTTGAGCTTCCTCGTTGCGGCCGCCAGAGGCTGCAACCATGCGGCAAAGCCGCAGTCTTCGTTGACGTGATGGAAGAAGCAATTTGCATGCCGGGGCCTGAGACTTGAAAAGAATTAGCGATATCAATTAGATATCATCGCCGTGGTTTAGATTTCGACGCACTCTATGGCCTTATGCTTGAGCCGCTGCATAGTATTTGTGCGCCGCACAAGGATTGAGCAGGTCGCAAATTTCACGTGCGGACTGAGCCTGCGACAGACTGGCGCGCTGCACATAACATTATGAACTGGCGTCGCTTTTCGCTGCTTTGGGCTTGGCACGAAGCTTGAATAGTTCCCAGCCGACGCCATTGAAGCCGTCCCGCGAGACTTCTCATCCGATTTCTGACGCCACCAGGCGGGGTTTCCCTGTCGCGCGTTCGCATGGGCCTTTTTTGGGGTCACGGATGGACGGGCTGCTCGCGTGCACTGACGCAATCATTCTGCAACGACGCAAAGGACGACACCGCCAATGACCAAGCGCACCCGCCGGCCCTCGGAAACGATCGGCCTGAACCGCCGTCAATTGTTGAAGGCTTCCGGCTCGACCGCCGCACTCCTCGCCGCTGCCAAGCTGAATTTCCCCGCCGGCGCTTTCGCGCAGGACGCCGGCCCCGAGGTCAAGGGCGCCAAGCTCGGCTTCATCGCCCTCACCGACGCGACCCCGCTGTTCGTCGCGAAGGAGAAGGGCATCTTCGCCAAATACGGCATGCCCGATGTCGAGGTCCAGAAGCAGGCCTCCTGGGGCACCACGCGTGACAATCTCGTGCTCGGCTCCGAAGGCAATGGCATCGACGGCGCGCACATCTTGACCCCGATGCCGTATCTGATCTCGGCCGGCAAGGTGACGCAGAACAACCAGCCCACGCCGATGTACATTCTGGCGCGCCTGAACCTGAACGGTCAGTGCATCTCGGTCGCCAAGGAATATGCGGACCTCAAGGTCGGCATCGACACCGCGCCCTTCAAGACCGCGCTGGAGAAGAAGAAGACCTCAGGAAAGTCCGTGAAGGCCGCGATGACCTTTCCCGGCGGCACCCATGATCTCTGGATCCGCTACTGGCTCGCTGCCGGCGGGATCGATCCCGACAAGGACATCGAGACCATCGTGGTGCCGCCGCCTCAGATGGTGGCCAATATGAAGGTCGGCACCATGGACTGCTTCTGCGTCTGTGAGCCCTGGAACCTCCAGCTGATCCACCAGGAGATCGGCTACACCGCGATCACCACCGGCGAGCTATGGGACAAGCATCCCGAAAAGTCGTTCGGCATGCGCGCGGCCTGGGTCGACAAATACCCGAAGGCGGCGAAGGCGCTGCTGATGGCGGTGATGGAAGCCCAGCAATGGTCGGAGAAGGCTGAGAACCGAGAGGAAGCCGCAGTGATCTGCGCCAAGCGCCAGTGGATCAACTGCCCGGTTGAGGACATCACCGATCGCATGAAAGGCAAGTTCGACTACGGCACCGGTCGCATCGTCGACAATTCGCCGCAGCAGATGCGCTTCTGGAAGGACCAGGCCTCCTATCCGTTCCAGAGCCATGATCTCTGGTTCCTCACCGAAGACATCCGCTGGGGCAAGTACGAGGCGAATTTCGACACCAAGGCGCTCATTGCCAAGGTCAACCGCGAGGACATGTGGCGCGATGCGGCCAAGACGCTGGGCGTCGCTACTGCCGATGTCCCGGCCTCCACCTCGCGCGGCAAGGAAACCTTCTTCGACGGCAAGGTGTTCGACCCCGAAAATCCGGCCGCCTATCTGAAGTCGCTCGCGATCAAGCGCGTCGAAGTCTGATGGAGCCTGCGGCTGCCGTGAGGCGGCCGCATCGTCTTGGAAAGCCGAGATCCGGAGCCGGAGAGATAGCGATGAACATGCCTGCCACGAAGATGGACATTGAGACCGCGACCCCGACGGGTACCGCCGCGCCGGTCGTCGCGATGACACCGAAGCGGCCGCCGCGCGGCGAGACCTACGCGCGGATGGCGCGGGAGACCGCCGTGCGCGTGATCCCGCCGCTCGTCGTGGTCGCACTGCTGATGCTGGTATGGGAGCTGGTCTGCCGCCGCGCCGGCTCGGCGCTGCCGCCGCCGTCGAAAGTCTTCAAGGACACCAAGGAACTGATCCTCGATCCGTTCTTCGATCACGGCGGCATCGACAAGGGTCTGTTCTGGCATCTCTCAGCCAGTCTCCAGCGCGTCGCGCTCGGCTATTCGCTGTCCGCCATCGCGGGCATTGCGCTCGGCGTCCTGGTCGGCCAGTCGGTCTGGGCCATGCGCGGGCTCGATCCGTTGTTTCAGGTCTTGCGCACGATTCCGCCGCTGGCCTGGTTGCCGCTGTCGCTCGCGGCGTTCCGCGACGGCCAGCCCTCCGCGATCTTCGTCATCTTCATCACCTCGATCTGGCCGATCATCATCAACACCGCGGTCGGCGTCCGCAACATCCCGCAGGACTACCGCAACGTCGCCGCGGTGGTGCAGCTCAATCCGCTCGAGTTCTTCGCCAAGATCATGATCCCGGCCGCCGCGCCCTACATCTTCACGGGGCTTCGCATCGGCATCGGCTTGTCCTGGCTCGCGATCGTGGCCGCGGAAATGCTGATCGGCGGTGTCGGCATCGGCTTCTTCATCTGGGACGCGTGGAATTCCTCGCATATCAGCGAGATCATCCTGGCGCTGTTCTATGTCGGCATCATCGGCTTCGTGCTCGACCGCCTGATTGCGGGCGTCGGCAAGATCGTCACCCGCGGCACCGCGCCAAACTGAAGGGGAAAGCACATGACCGCCTATCTGAAGCTCGACCACATCGACAAGGTCTTCACCCGCGGCGCGGCCACGACCGAGGTGTTGAAGGAAATCAACCTGACGATCGAGAAGGGCGAATACGTCTCGATCATCGGCCATTCCGGTTGCGGCAAGTCGACCCTGCTCAATATCATCGCAGGATTGACCACCGCCACCACCGGCGGCGTACTGCTGGAGAACCGCGAGGTGAACTCGCCGGGTCCGGATCGCGCAGTGGTGTTCCAGAACCACAGCCTGCTGCCGTGGCTGACGGTGTACGAGAACGTCAGGCTCGGCGTCGACAAGGTCTTCGCCAAGACCAAGAAGCGCGCCGAACGCGACGCATGGGTCATGCACAATCTCAACCTCGTGCAGATGGCCCATGCCAAGGACAAGCGGCCCTCGGAAATCTCCGGCGGCATGAAGCAGCGCGTCGGCATTGCCCGCGCGCTTGCGATGGAGCCCAAGGTGCTGCTGCTCGACGAGCCGTTCGGCGCGCTCGACGCGCTGACCCGCGCGCATCTGCAGGACTCGGTGATGGCGCTGCATCAGAAGCTCGGCAACACCATCTTGATGATCACACACGACGTCGACGAGGCCGTGCTGTTGTCCGACCGCATCGTCATGATGACGAACGGGCCGAGCGCGCGCATCGGCGAGGTGCTGGAGGTGCCGCTGGCGCGTCCACGCAAGCGTCTCGAACTCGCGACCAACGCCGCTTATCTGAAGTGCCGGCAGCGCGTGCTCGAATTCCTCTATGAGCGTCATCGCTTCGTCGAAGCCGCGTAAACGCGTCACCAACAGGTGCTAACGCAACGCCTAATTTTGAATCATCAAGCTCAATACTTGTGCGCCGCACAGGGATTGAGCGAATCGCAAAATTTGCGTGCGAAATAGTCCTGCAAAAATTTGGAGCAATACGAACAAGCTCCTGAATTTCCTGCGTTTCCGGAATGCGCGCAGTTGGCACGGAAATTGAAACACCAACCGCGACGCCAACGACGCCGTCCCTCAACATCATCAATCAGCATCGCAACTCGCCACCGGGGTGAAGCCTCGGAGCGCGCCTCCGTGGCCGGAGGCAGAGCCTGCAACGACGCAGCGGAGAGCCTGGAAGGGACAATGTAATGACGAAGGATCCGAAGTGGATTTCCGAATGGCGCCCCGAAGATGAGGCGTTCTGGAATGCGACTGGCAAGACTATCGCGCGACGCAACCTGGTCTGGTCGATCGTGGCCGAGCATATCGGCTTCTCGGTCTGGCTGATCTGGAGCATCGTCACCACCAAATTGCCGCAGGCGGGCTTCCACTACACCACCGACCAGCTGTTCCAGCTCGTCGCAGTGCCCGGGCTGATCGGCGCGTTGATGCGCTTTCCCTACACCTTCGCGGTGACGACCTTCGGCGGTCGCAACTGGACCATCTTCAGTGCTGCGATCCTGTTCATTCCGACGCTCTCGCTCGCCTATTTCGTGGGCCAGCCCGATACGCCGTTCTGGCTGATGCTGCTGATTGCCTCGACCGCCGGCCTCGGCGGCGGCAATTTCGCGTCCAGCATGACCAACATCTCCTTCTTCTTTCCCGACCGGATGAAGGGATGGGCGCTGGGCCTGAATGCGGCCGGCGGCAATATCGGCGTCTCCAGCGTGCAGCTGTTGACCCCGATCCTGATGACGCTCGCCGTCATCAACCTGTTCCAGGCAACCCCCGTCGACGGTGTCTTCCTGCAAAACGCCGGCCTGATGTGGGTGCTGCCGATCGCGATCGCGGTGTTCGGCGCGGTGTTCTTCATGAACAATCTGACCACGGCCAAGTCGTCGATCAGGAACCAGCTCGCGGTGGTCAAGCGCAAGCACACCTGGATCATGGCGTATCTCTATATCGGCACGTTCGGCTCGTTCATCGGCTACTCGGCTGCGTTTCCGCTGCTGATCAAGACGCAATTTCCGCAAGTCACGATTGCGATCGCATTCCTGGGGCCGCTGGTCGGCTCGTTGTCGCGGCCGCTCGGCGGCTGGCTTGCCGACAAGATCGGTGGGTCGGTCATCACGTTCTGGAATTTCATCGTGATGGCAGGCGCCACGGTCGGCGTGCTCTACTTCGTCGGGCAGAAGGACTTTATCGGCTTCCTGTCGATGTTCCTGGTCCTGTTCGTGACGACGGGCATCGGCAACGGTTCGACCTACCGCATGATTCCCTCGATCTTCCGCGAGCAGAATCTGTTCAGGGTGCGCGGCAAGGGCGATGCGGAGCGCGCGGTCGCCTTGAAGACGGCGAGCATCGAGAGCGGTGCGGCGGTCGGCTTCATCGGCGCGGTCGGCGCCGTCGGCGGCTATCTGATCCCGACCGGCTTCGGCAAGTCGATCGCGCTGACGGGAGGACCGCAGCTCGCGCTCGCGATCTATCTCGGTTTCTACGCCTCCTGCCTCGCGCTGACCTGGTGGTTCTATCTGCGTCGCAGCCCGCAGGGTGAAGGCGTGTCAAGCCTTGCCGGGGCGCGCGTGTAACACTTGGTACGAATTTCGCTTCTCTCCGTACGCGGGGAGAAGCATTGCCCGACAGTTTGATCATGAACCTGGTTCGCAACGGCGCGCACCAAGGCAAACCCAACAGGCAGGAGAACATCATGACGCCAGAACAGATCGCCCTCGTCCAGCAGAGCTTTGCCAAGGTCGCGCCGATTTCCGCGCAGGCCGCGGTGCTGTTCTACGATCGCCTGTTCGAGGTCGCACCATCCGTGCGCGCGATGTTTCCCGAGGATATGACCGAGCAGCGCAAGAAGCTGATGGGCATGCTCGCTGCCGTCGTCGGAGGCCTGTCAAACCTGGATTCCATTCTTCCCGCGGCCTCAGCGCTGGCGAAGCGTCACGTCGCCTATGGTGCCAAGGCCGAGCACTATCCCGTAGTCGGCGCGACCTTGCTGTGGACCCTGGAGAAGGGGCTCGGCGAGGCCTGGACGCCCGAACTCGCTACCGCCTGGACTGACGCCTATGGCGTGCTGTCCGGCTACATGATTTCCGAGGCCTATGGCGCCCAGGCGCAGGCCGCCGAATAGGAGACGCCTTGTGAGTGAGCCACTCGTCATCGTCGGTAACGGTATGGCGGCCGCGCGTCTGGTCGACGAGCTCGCCAAGACCGCACTCGGCCGCTACGCGGTTGCCGTTATCGGCGATGAACCACGGCTCGCCTACAACCGCGTTCTGCTTTCCTCCGTGCTGGCGGGCGAGACCGGCTCACACGAGATCGAGCTTCGTCCCGCCGATTGGTGGCGCAATCGCGGCGTCACGGTGCGTTACGGCTATCGCGTCATCGAGATCGACACCGGCCGACGCGAGCTCAAGATCGAAGGCGAAGAGAGCATGGAATATTCCAAGCTCGTGCTTGCCATCGGCTCGACGCCGCTGCGGCTCAACGTGCCGGGCGCCGATCTCGCGGGCGTGCACACCTTCCGCGACACCCGCGACGTCGATCTGCTGCTGACGCTGGCAGCGGCGAAGAAGCGCGTCGTCGTGGTCGGCGGCGGTCTGCTCGGACTCGAAGCGGCCTACGGCCTCGCCAAGGCCGGAGCGCCTGTGACGCTGCTGCATCTGATGGACCGGCTGATGGAGCGCCAGCTCGATGCGCCCGCTGCGGACCTGCTCAAGACGCTGGTCGAGCGCAAGGGCATTCGCATCCTGCTCAATGCCTCCACGGTCCGTATCCATGGCGAGGGCCAGGTCGAAGGGGTCGAGCTTGCCGATGGCAGCCGCATCGAGGCAGATGCCGTGATCTTCGCCGCCGGCATCAGGCCCAACATTGCGCTCGCCAAGGACGCCGGCATCGCGGTCAACCGCGGCATCGTCGTCAACGACGAGATGCAGACGGCGTCGCCCGATATCTACGCGCTCGGCGAATGCGCCGAGCATCGCGGCACCTGCTACGGCCTCGTCGAGCCTGCCTATGATCAGGCGCGCGTGCTGGCGCGACATCTCGCCGGCCGGCCTGCGGCCTATCAGGGTAGCGTGGTCTCGACCAATCTGAAGGTCTCAGGCGTCAGCGTGTTCTCCGCCGGCGACTTCATGGGCGGGGAGGGCAGCGAGAGCCTCGTGCTCACCGATCGCAGGCGCGGCACCTACAAGAAGCTCGTCATCGCCGACGGCCGGCTCACCGGCGCCGTGCTGATCGGCGATACCGTCGATGCGCTCTGGTATCTCGAACTGATCCGCAACAGCGAAAAGGTGGCGGCGATCCGCACCGACATGGTGTTCGGCCGCGCGCTCGCGCGACCCTCGAAAGCAGCCTGATATGACGGCGATTGATCCCACGCTCCGCGCCACCAAGACGACCTGCCCTTATTGCGGCGTCGGCTGCGGCGTGCTGGCGACGCCAGACGGCGGGGGCGGCGCGGCGATCGCGGGCGATCCCGATCATCCCGCCAATTTCGGCCAGCTGTGCTCGAAGGGCTCGGCGCTCGGCGAGACCGTCGGGCTGGAAAGCCGGCTGCTCTATCCGATGATCCGCTGCAAGGGCCTGCTGGAACGCGTCGCCTGGAGCGATGCGCTCGACCACGTCGCCCACCGCATGCAGCACATCGTCGCCCGCGACGGCGCCGACGCGGTCGCGTTCTATCTCTCGGGCCAACTGCTGACTGAGGACTATTACGTCGCCAACAAGCTGATGAAGGGCTTTGTCGGCACCGCCAATGTCGATACCAATTCGCGGCTCTGCATGTCGTCCTCGGTCGCCGGTCACCGCCGTGCCTTCGGCGCCGACACCGTGCCCGGCTGCTATGAGGATCTCGACCAGGCCGATCTGCTCGTCTTCGTCGGCTCGAATGCCGCCTGGTGCCATCCCGTGCTGTTCCAGCGCATGGTGAAAAACCGGCAGGAGCGCGGCGCCCGCATGATCGTGATCGATCCGCGCCGCACCGATACCGCGACCGACGTCGACCTGTTCCTCGGCCTCAAGCCAGGCACCGACACGGCACTGTTCTCCGGACTGTTCGTTCATCTCGCCGATAATGGTGCGCTCGATCAGGACTACATCGCGCAAAACACGTCGGGCTTTGACGACGCACTGGCGCGCGCGCGCAGCATCGCCGGCAGCGTCACGGCGACCGCGCTTGCCACCGGTCTCACCGAGCAAGACGTGGCTGCCTTCTTCAAGATGTTCCGCGACACCGAGCGGGTCGTCACGCTCTATTCGCAGGGTGTCAACCAGTCGGCGCAGGGCACCGACAAGGTCAACGCGATCCTGAATTGCCATCTCGCCACGGGACGCATCGGCAAGCCCGGCACTTCGCCGTTCTCGCTCACCGGCCAGCCCAACGCGATGGGCGGCCGCGAGGTCGGCGGCCTCGCCAACCAGCTCGCCGCGCATATGAACTTCACGCCGCCGGATATCGACCGCGTGCGGCGGTTCTGGAAGGCGCCGCGCATCGCCACCCATGAGGGGTTGAAGGCGGTACAGCTGTTCGACGCCATCAACCGCGGCGAGGTCAAGGCGTTGTGGGTGATGGGCACCAATCCGGCGGTGTCGCTGCCCGACGCGGACTTCGTGCGCGAGGCGCTGAAGAAGCTCGAATTGTTCGTGGTTTCCGAGAACGTGCTCTCCAACGACACGGTCGATGCCGGCCCGCACGTGCTGCTGCCGGCGCTCGCCTGGGGCGAGAAGTCGGGCACCGTGACCAATTCCGAGCGCCGCATCTCGCGCCAGCGCTCGTTCCTGCCGGCCCCGGGTGAGGCGCGACCGGACTGGTGGATCCTGAGCGAGACCGCAAGGCGACTCGGCTTCGGCGACAGCTTCAACTACAAATCGGCGGCCGATATCTTCCGCGAGCACGCCGCGCTCTCGACGTTCGAGAACGACGGCAGCCGCGATTTCGACATCGGCGCGCTGACGTCGCTGTCGGACGAGGCCTTTGACGCCTTGAAGCCGGTGCAGTGGCCCGCGCGCGAAGGCGAGGCGCCCGGGGAACGCTTCTTCGCCAAGGGTGGCTTCTTCACCAATGACGGCAAGGGCCGCTTCGTCGCGCCGGAGGTGCCGGCGCTGCGTGGCGAGACCGGGCCGTCGCGGCCGCTGCGCCTCAACACCGGGCGCATTCGCGATCAGTGGCACACCATGACGCGTACGGGTCTCAGCCAGCGGCTCGGCGCGCATCTGCCGGAGCCGTTCGTCGAGATTCATCCCGATGACGCCGGCAGATACGGCATCGTCCAAGACGGCTATGCCCGCGTCACCACCGACTACGGTCAGTGCACCCTCAAGGTCGTCGTCAGCGAGCGGCAGCAGCGCGGCACGCTGTTCGCGCCGATCCACTGGAGTGCGATGAACGCCTCCCACGGTCGTGTCGGTGCGCTGGTCGCACCGTTCACCGATCCGTTCTCGGGGCAGCCGGAATCGAAGGCGACGCCGGCGGCGATCGCGCCCTATGAATACGTGTTCCGCGGCTTTGCGTTGTCGCGCAAACAGCTCGATCTACCGTCGAACCTGATGTGGACCCGCGTCAAGGTCGGCGGCGGCTTTGGCTATCTCTTCGCCGACAATGCGGATCTGTCGCGCTGGCCGGCCTGGCTCGGTGGCGTTGCCGGCGAGGATGTCGCCGACTATCGTGACTTCGGCGGCGGCGTCTATCGCGCGGCGTCGTTTGCGGGCGACCGCATCGAAACCTGCCTGTTCGTCGGCCCCGCGCATGACGCCGGGGATTGGGAGGTGGTGAAGAGCCTGTTCGTGGCCGACCACGTCACCGACGAGCAGCGCCGCATGCTGCTCTCCGGCAAGTCCAACGAAGGTGCCGCCTCGACCGGCCCTGTCGTCTGCGCCTGCTTCGGCATCGGACGCGGCACCATCTGCGACAGCATCGCTGCCGGCGCGCGCACGGCCGCCGAGATCGGCGCAAAGCTCAAGGCCGGCACCAATTGCGGCTCCTGCATCCCCGAGCTGAAGCGGCTGATTGCGACGACGGAGGTTGCGCCTGCGAAGCAGGCCAAGGTCGCGAGCGCGGCGGGGTAGGGGTCTCTCCAGACCAAGAGACGGTCTCGTGCCCCGGACGCTGCGCAGCACGAAGTGATGCGCTGCAGAGCCGGGGCCCATCGCGCGGAGGTTTGTGTGGGCCTTTCTGGGTCCCGGCTCTGCGCAGCAACGCAGGGGGCTTTGCAGCGCGTCCGGGACACGAGAGCGGTATGGCTAGGTACGCCGCCATGCCCTCCGCCCAATCGACGCGCCCTCGATTGTGCCTTATGTTGCCGCGATCTCCCATCAACAACGACAAAAATAACAATGATGTACCTGGAAACGCCGCCGCGCCTGATCGAAACCAAGCTGTTCTCCGCAATGCCCGACAGGTTCCGCCGCAAAGGCGAGCGGACGGATTGGGCCGATGCCAACCGGCCGGGTGTGCCGACGGACTCCTTCATCGAAGGACCGTCGTTCGACAAGGATGGCAATCTCTACATCGTCGACATTCCCTTCGGCCGCATCTTCCGCATCGCGCCCGATGGCGAATGGTCGGTCGCGATCGAATATGAGGGCTGGCCGAACGGATTGAAGATCGCGGCCGACGGCCGCATCATGGTTGCCGACTATAGGCACGGCATCATGGAGTTCGACGCCAAGGCCGGCCGCATCAAGCCTGTCCTGACTGCACGCAATTCGGAATCGTTTCGCGGCTGCAACGATCTGCATCTCGCCTCCAACGGCGACATCTATTTCACCGACCAGGGCCAGACCGGCCTGCATGACCCCAGCGGCCGCGTCTATCGCCTGACACAAAGCGGCCGGCTCGATTGCCTGATCGACACCGGCATCAGCCCGAATGGCCTGGTGCTCGATCCGACCGAAACGGTGCTGTTCGTCGCGATGACGCGCGACAACGCGGTGTGGCGGTTGCCGTTCATGAAGGACGGCAGCGTGTCCAAGGTCGGCCGCTTCTGCTCGCTGTTCGGCACCAGCGGCCCCGACGGCATGACCATGGATGCCAAGGGCCGCCTATTCGTCGGGCACGCTTCGCTTGGCCATGTCTTCGTGTTCGCGCCGAATGGCGAATTGATCGCGCGGATCAAATCGTGCGCGGGGCCGAATTGCACCAACGTCGCAATCGGTGGCGCAAAGAAAGATCGGCTCTATATCACGGAGTCCGGGACCGGCAGCGTGCTGGTCGCTGATATCAGCGGATTGAACTCTTGAGCATGACGGCGGTTGCCTGAGCGAAAGAGCGGTATCGGAGCAGACATGAACACAAAACCTTTCGGCAAAACCGGCGCCGCCGTCTCCGTGATCGGGCAGGGCACCTGGTATCTCGATCATGGCGATCGCAAGCGCGCGATCACGGCGCTCCAGCGCGGGCTCGATCTCGGCATGACCCACATCGACACCGCCGAGATGTATGGCGATGCCGAGCTCGTCATTGCCGATGCGATCACGGGCCGGCGCGACGAGGTGTTCCTGGTCTCAAAGGTGCTGCCAAGCAACGCCTCGCGCGGCGGAACCATCACCGCCTGTGAGCGCTCGCTGAAGCGGCTGAAGACTGATTGGCTCGATTGCTATCTCCTGCACTGGCGTGGCTCGTATCCGCTGGAGGACACCGTCGCCGCGTTCGAGGAACTGGTGAAGACCGGCAAGATCAAATCCTGGGGCGTCTCCAATTTCGACGCCGACGATCTCGACGAGATCCTCGAAATTGCCGGCGAAGGCAAGATCGCCTGCAATCAGGTGCTCTATCATCTGAAGGAACGCGCGATCGAGCACGCGGTGATCCCGTGGTGCGAACAGCATGGCGTCGCTGTGGTCGCCTATTCGCCGTTCGGCCACGACGATTTCCCAGCGAGCAACAGCAAGGGCGGCGCCGTGTTGGCGGGCATAGCGGAGGCGCGTCGCGCGACGCCGCGCCAGGTCGCGCTGAGCTTCCTCACCCGTGCAACTACGGTGTTCGCGATCCCGAAGGCGTCCTCTGCGGAACATGCCGGCGAAAATGCAGCGGCCGGTGATCTCGTGCTGACGAAAGACGAGATTGCGGCGCTCGATGCGGCGTTTCCGCGCGGTGCAAAGCCGCGCAGCCTGCCCATGCTGTAGTGCACAAAGGCCTATTATTAGTGGAGTATTGACGCGCGCGGGCGTGAGCGCATATCGGCATCCTGTTTTCGGAAGTTGTGAAAGCAGCGCAATTATCGTTTTTAAGGATCATTCCCGATTCGCAGTTCCTAGGTTCCTGCCGTGACACCGCCGCCCGCCGTAGCCGCAAGGCTCGACAGTATTCCCATGCCCATGCCGGAAAAGAAGCAGCAGGCGCGCCGCGCGCCTGCGCGCGTCGATCATCCCTTCAAGGGTATCGCGCTGGTGCTGCTGTCGACGATCTTTCTCGGTTGCTCCGATGTCACCGCGAAATATCTGTCGTCGAGCCTGCCGTCGATCGAGATCACCTGGATCCGCTTCGTGACGTTCGCGCTGATGTTCACGCCGGTGATGCTGCCGGGCTCGCCGTTCCATGCGATGCGCACCGAGCGCCTCGGCCTGCAACTGATGCGCGGCGCGGCACTGCTCGGCTCTTCGCTGTTCTTCATCACCGGCCTGAGCTTCCTGCCGATCGCGGAAGCCTCCGCCACCGGCTTCGTCTCGCCGCTGTTCGTCACCGCGCTCTCGATCATCTTCCTGAGCGAGAAGGTGGGCATGCGCCGCTGGATCGCCACCGCGATCGGCCTGACCGGCGTGATGATCATCCTGCGTCCGGGCTCCAGCGCGTTTCACGCCGCCGCGTTCTTCCCGATCGTCTCGGCGTTCTGTTGGGCCGCCGCGCTGATCCTGACGCGCATGATAAGCGGCCGCGAAGCCGTCCTCACCACGATGGCTTATTCGGCGCTGACGGGCGTTGCGATCCTCTCGCTGATGGTGCCGTTCGTCTGGGTCACGCCGAGCTGGACCGCGATCGGACTTGGCATCGTGATCGGTGTTGCGTCCACCGTCGGCCAGTGGATCATCGTGCTGGCCTATCGCTACGGCGATGCCTCGGTGCTGGCGCCGTTCTCGTATACGCAATTGCTGTGGGTCAGCATTTTGGGCTTCTTTCTGTTCGGAGAAGTGCCTGATATCTGGACCGTCACCGGCGCGGCCTTCATCGTCGCCAGCGGCCTCTACATCGCCCACCGCGAGCGCATCCGCCGCGCCCAGCTCCTGATAATGGAAGAGCGTTCCCCGAACCCCTGACGCAAGTTCGCGCGTCCGCTTTGTGCTATCAACGGCTCCAACAACAAGGGAGGAGCCGGATGCGCGCTGCGATTTTCAGGAACGGTGAAATCGTCGTCGACCGGATGGCTGAGCCGAAGCCGGGCAACGGCCAAGTGCTGGTCAAGACGCTCGCCTGCGGCATCTGCGGCTCAGACCTTCACGCACGCCAACACGCCCACCGCATGGTGGAGATGGCGCGGAAGACCGGACGCAAGCCAATGGACCTTACCCGCGACGTCGTGTTCGGCCATGAGTTCTGCTGCGAAATCGTCGATTACGGGCCCGGCACCACGCGCAAGCTCAAGTCGGGTACGCGCGTGTGCTCACTGCCGGCCCTGGTGACGCTGCAGGGCATCGAGGGCATCGGTTATTCCAACGAGAATGTTGGCGGCTATGCCGAGGCGATGCTGCTGAGCGAAGCGCTGCTGCTCGAAGTGCCCAACGGTCTGGCGCCGGAGCATGCTGCACTCACCGAACCGCTCGCGGTCGGCGTTCACGCCGTGGCCAAGGCCAATATCCAAGGCGGCGAGGTGCCGCTCGTGATCGGCTGCGGGCCGGTCGGGCTTGCGGTGATCGCCGCGCTCAGGATCAGGGGCCTGCATCCGATCGTCGCCGCCGACTATTCGCCGGCGCAACGCGCGCTCGCGGCCAAGCTCGGCGCCGACATCGTCGTCGATCCCCTGAAGTCGCAGCCCTATGCGACCTGGGCCGAGCACGCGCAGATGTCGGAAGCGGAGAAGGCGGCGCGGCCGCCGTTGCAGGCCATGCTGCCCGCGCTGAAGCCCGCGATCATCTTCGAATGCGTCGGCGTGCCCGGTCTGTTGCAGCAGGTGTTCGAGGGCGCGCCGCGCGATGCGAGGATTGTCGTGGTCGGCGTCTGCATGGAGACCGACAGGAGCGAGCCGATGCTCGGCATCATGAAGGAGCTCAACGTTCAATACGTGCTCGGCTACACGCCGGACGAATTCGCAGCGTCGTTGCGCCTGATCGCGGAAGGGCAGGTGGATGCGGCTGCGATGGTGACGGCCGAGATCGGCATCGACGGTGTTGCGAAAGCCTTCGCCGACCTCGCCAATCCTGAAGTCCACACCAAGATCATCGTGCAGCCGTCGCGGTGATGCCTTACACCGGCAGCGCGATCGAATATTTCACCTGGCTGAGCGCAAAGCTGGACTCGATCGAGGCGATGCCGTCGAGCCGGGTGAGCTTGGTTTTCAGGAAAGTCTCATAGGATGCGAGGTCGGCCGCGACCACGCGCAGCAGATAGTCGCGGTTGCCGGTCATCAGATAGCACTCCAGCACCTCGTCCCATTTCGAGATTGCGCGTGCGAAGCGGTTGAGATCCTCCTCCTTCTGCCGCGCCAGCTTGATCGAGATGAAGACGCTGACATGCAGCCCCAGCGCCTTCTGGTCGACGGTCGCGATGTAGCGCGAGATGACGCCGCGCTCCTCCAGCAGCTTGACCCGGCGATGGCAGGGCGAGACCGAGAGTCCGACCTTTTCGGCGAGTTCCTGCATGGTCAGCCGGCTGTCATTCTGGAGCAGGGCGAGGATTTTTCGATCGATGGCGTCTAGCGCGGGCATTGGGATAGAACCTGTGGTTTCCAGATAGTTTTTGGTATGGCGTTCCAATATTAGCAGGTATCGCGCGAAAAATTGAGAAATTTGGCCCAGCCCGCAGGCGTATCATCGTGGCACCTGTTTTCCGGGAGCGTTGCCATGCCCGTTGATACCGCCCGTCTCGACACATTGACCGCGCTGGCCCGCAAGGCGCTGTGGCTGTCGTCCTGGACCATCCATCACGCCAACCACGTCCGCACCAGCTCGGATGGCCTGAAGGTCGGGGGACATCAGGCCTCGTCGGCCTCGCTCGCGACCATCATGTCGGCGCTGTATTTCCATGTGTTGCGCCCTGAGGATCGCGTCGCGGTGAAACCGCATGCGAGCCCAGTGTTCCACGCCATCCAGTATCTGTTCGGCCGGCAGAGCCGCGAGAAGCTGGAAAACTTCCGCGGCTTCAAGGGCGCGCAGTCCTATCCCTCGCGCACCAAGGATGTCGACGACGTCGATTTCTCGACCGGCTCGGTCGGCCTCGGCGTCGCGCAGACGCTGTTCGCCTCGCTGGTGCAGGACTATGTCAAGGCGCACGGTTGGATGAAGGATCGCCGCGAAGGGCGGATGATCGCGCTGGTCGGCGATGCCGAGATGGACGAAGGCAACATTTTCGAGGCGCTCGCGGAAGGCTGGAAGCACGGCCTGCGCAACACCTGGTGGGTGGTCGACTACAACAGGCAGTCGCTGGACGCCGTCGTCCGCGAAGGCCTTTGGGAAAAGTTCGAGACCATGTTCCGCAATTTCGGCTGGGACGTGGTGATCGTGAAATACGGCCGCCTGATGCGCGAGGCCTTTGCCGAGCCCGGCGGCGAGGCGTTGAAGCGCTGGATCGACAATTGCCCGAACGCGCTCTACGCGGCGTTGTGCTTCCAGGGCGGCGCCGCCTTCCGCAAGCACCTGCATGACGAGATCGGCGATCAGGGACCTATCACAAAACTGATCGACAAGCGCAGCGACGACGAGCTGCTGGCGCTGATGTCGAACCTCGGTGGCCACGATATGGCGAGCATGCTGGAGGCGTTCGAATCCATCGATCACGACCGCCCGGTCTGCTTCATCGCCTACACCATCAAAGGCGTCGGCCTGCCGTTCCAGGGCCACAAGGACAACCACGCCGGCCTGATGACGGTCGCGCAGATGGAGAAATATCGCGACAGCCAGAACATCCGACCCGGACACGAATGGGACAGATACGAGGGTCTCGCGCAAGACGCCGCCGAGTTCGATGCCTTCCTCGCGCGCGTGCCGTTCAACCAGGACGGCCGCCGGCTTACCGCGCCTGCTATCGAGGTGCCCGCGCAGCTCGCCTTCAAGCCGTCGCCGCAGATGTCGACCCAGCAGGGTTTTGGGCTGGTGCTGAACGAGATCGCGCGCGGCGACAGCGAGCTTGCCAAGCGCATCGTCACGACATCGCCTGATGTCACCGTCTCGACGAATCTCGGTCCGTGGGTGAACAGGCGCGGCCTGTTTGCGCGCGGCGAGAAGGCGGACTTATTCCGCAGCGAGAAAATTCCTTCCACGTTCAATTGGGACTTTTCGCCGAAAGGCCAGCATCTCGAACTCGGCATTGCCGAGATGAACCTGTTCATCATGCTCTCGGCGCTCGGCCTGTCGCACCAGATCAACGGCGAGCGGCTCTTGCCGGTCGGCACGCTCTACGATCCCTTCATCGAACGCGGTCTCGATGCGCTGAACTATGCCTGTTACCAGGATGCGCGCTTCATGGTGGCGGCGACCCCATCAGGCATCACGCTCGCGCCCGAAGGCGGCGCGCACCAGTCGATCGCAACGCCGTTGATCGGCATGGCGCAGGATGGCCTTGCCTCGTTCGAGCCGGCCTTCGTCGACGAACTCGCCGTGATCATGGGGTGGGGATTCAACCACATGCAGCGCGATCCGGGCGAGGGCGGCTCGATCTATCTGCGGCTCTCGACGCGCAGTATCGAGCAGGCGCAACGGATCATGACGCCCGAACTGGAGCAGGGCATCACCGACGGGGCTTATTGGCTGCGCAAGCCTGGCCCGAATGCCGAACTCGTGATCGCCTATGCCGGCGCGGTCGCGCCCGAAGCGATCGAGGCGACCGGCTTCATCGGCGAGAGCCGGCGCGACATCGGCCTGCTCGCGATCACTTCCGCAGATCGTCTGCATGCGGGTTGGACCGCCGCACGGAAATTGCGCCGTGATCGGAGAGGCGTGCAGCATCTCAGCCACATCGAAAAACTGCTCGCGCCGCTGCCGCGCGACTGCGGCATCGTCACCGTGATCGACGGCCATCCGGCGACGCTCGGCTGGCTCGGTAGCGTCCGCGGCCATCGCGTCGAGGCGCTCGGCGTCGAGCAGTTCGGCCAGACCGGCACGATTGCCGACCTCTACCGCCACCATGGCATCGACGCCAATGCCATCATCGATGCGGCCGAAAGCCTCACCACCGGTGCGCCGGTGCTGCATCGGAAGATGGCGGTGTAGTGGGAATGACCGGCGCATGGGCCCCGGCTCAGCAGCGCACCGCTGAAGGGCGCTGCGCTGCGGGGCACGAGAGCCGCTTCGACGAGCTGCAGTTTCGCGTCCCGGACGCGGCGCGGCATGAAATGACGCGACGCTGAGCCGGGACCCAAGTTCTTACGTCCCAGCCACCTTGCCACCCCTCCGCCATCGGCTCATATAGCCTCCGTCCGCCGCAACGCTGGCCCCGCATATGGCGGGTTCAATTGCCGGCGCTTTCGTGCAAGGATGCCTGCCGAAACGCCCCCTCCATACCCAAGAAGAGGTTCACGATGGTCAATCGCATGCAATTCTACATCGACGGCGCCTGGGTCGATCCCGCCGTCAAGAAGTCCACCCCGGTCGTCAATCCGGCGACGGAAGAGGCGATGTACGAGATTGCGCTGGGCTCCAAGGCCGACGTCGACAAGGCCGTCGCCGCCGCCAAGCGCGCGTTCGTGACATTCTCCCAGACCAGCCGTGACGAGCGCGTCGCGCTGCTCACCAAGGTCATCGAGATCTACAAGGGGCGCCTCAAGGAGATCGGCGCTGCCGTCTCCGACGAGATGGGCGCGCCGCTGCCGATGGCCGAAAAGCTCCAGGCCGGCGCCGGCCTCGGCCATCTCATGACCACGCTCGACGTGCTCAAGAACTATCATTTCGAGGAACCGGTCGGCACCGCCATGGTGCTGCGCGAGCCGGTCGGCGTGGTCGGCATGATCACGCCCTGGAACTGGCCGCTCAACCAGATCGCCTGCAAGGTCGCGCCCGCGCTCGCCGCCGGCTGCACCATGATCCTGAAGCCGTCGGAGTTCACCCCGACCTCGGCGCTGATCTTCGCGGAAATCCTCCATGAAGCCGGCGTGCCGAAGGGCGTGTTCAACCTCGTCAACGGTCTCGGCCCCGAGGTCGGCGCCGCCATGAGCGAGCACCCCGATATCGACATGATCTCGTTCACCGGCTCGACCCGCGCCGGCATCGATGTGGCCAAGCGTGCGGCGCCGACCGTGAAGCGCGTCAGCCAGGAGCTCGGCGGCAAGTCGCCGAACGTCATCCTCGAAGGCGCCGACCTCACGAAGGCGGTGACCGGCGGCGTGATGCACATGTTCAACAACTCCGGCCAGTCCTGCAACGCGCCCTCGCGCATGATCGTGCCGCTGTCGAAGATGAAGGAAGTGGCCGCGATCGCGAAGGCTGTCGCCGACAAGACCAAGGCGGGCGATCCGCGCGCCGAGGGCACCACCATCGGTCCGGTCGTCAACCGCGGCCAGTGGGACAAGATCCAGGGGCTGATCAAGAAGGGCATCGACGAGGGCGCAACGCTCGTGTCCGGCGGCCCGGGCCTGCCTGAGGGGGTCAACAAGGGCTTCTATGTCCGCCCGACCATCTTCGCCGACGTCACCCCCGACATGACGATCGCGCGCGAAGAAATCTTCGGACCGGTGCTGACCATCATCGGCGCCAAGGACGAAGCCGAGGCCGTGCATATCGCCAACGACACGCCCTATGGCCTGGCCGGCTACGTCACGGGCGCTTCCGTCGAGGACGCCAAGCGGGTCGGCCGCCAGATCCGCGCCGGCAACGTCAACCTCCAGGGCGTGCCCAACGACCGCACCGCGCCGTTCGGCGGCTACAAGCAGTCCGGCAACGGCCGCGAATGGGGCAAGTACGGCCTCGAGGACTTCCTCGAAGTGAAGGCGGTCGCCGGCTTTAACGCGGCGTAAGTTTTATCGTTTGAAACCAACATGACGCCGGAGTGGAAAGCCGCTCCGGCGTTTTTGTTCTATCTTTCGTCATTGCGAGGAGCGAAGCGACGAAGCAATCCAGGCTGCCTCCGCGGAAAGATTCTGGATTGCTTCGCTTCGCTCGCAATGACGAAAGGCGTGACGGAGGAAAAACTATCCCCCCACCGCGCCCTGCGTATTCACGTACAACGCGTAGATCGATTGGCTCGCGGCCATGAACAGGCGGTTGCGCTTGACGCCGCCGAAGCAGAGATTGGCGCAGCGTTCGGGCAGTGCGATGCGGCCGATCATGACGCCGTCGGGCGCGAACACCACGACGCCGTCGAGCTCGGGATCGCCCATGCCCCAGCCGCACCAAAGATTGCCGTCGATGTCACAGCGCATGCCGTCCGGCGTGCCCGGACCCGCATCTATGTGGACGCGCTTGTTGGAGATCGTCGTGCCGTCTGGCGAGACGTCATAGGCGAGAATCTTGCGGTTCGGCACGCCGCGTGATTCCACGACATAAAGAATCTTCTCGTCCGGCGAGAAACACAGGCCATTCGGCCCCAGCACGCCTTCGGCAACGATGGTCGCCTTGCCGGTTGAGGGATCGAACCTGTAGACGTTCGGCTCTATCTCGGGCTCGGCCTTGTATCCTTCGTAATTGCCGAGCAGGCCGAAAGTGGGATCGGTGAACCAGACCGCGCCGTCGGACTTCACGACGACGTCGTTCGGCGAGTTGAGCTTCTTGCCGCCGAACGAGTCCATCAGCACGGTGATGCTGCCGTCATATTCGGTGCGGGTGACGCGTCGGCCGCCATGCTCGCAGGTGACGAGCCGGCCCTGGCGGTCCCTGGTGTTGCCGTTGGCGAAATTCGAAGGTTTCCGGAACACCGAGACCGCACCGGTCTCCTCTTCCCATTTGACGATGCGCTGGTTCGGAATGTCGCTGCACAGGAGATAGCGCCCGTCGCCGACCCAGACCGGTCCCTCGGCCCAGCGCAGGCCGGTCGTCAGCCGCTCCACCGCCGAGAGTTTCAGCCAGTATTTTTCGAAGCGGGGATCGAGTGCACTGATCGCCGGATCGGGGTAATACGTCGCCGGCCGCCAGCCTTGAGGCCGTTCCTGGTTCTGGGACGATGCATCGTTCATGTGCAATTCTCGTTGTTGCGTTCCCTCTGTCCAAGTCTGCTAGCATCAGATATCTACGGCCGCAAATCGGCTGCACATACGAGGAAAGACATGCCGCGCATTTTGATGACGGGAGCTTCGGGCGGGATTGGAACGCGTTTGCGAAAACTGCTGCCGCCGATCTATCCGGACCTGCTGCTCAGCGACATCCGCCCGCCGGCCGATCTCGGCCCGAACGAGCAATTCAAGGCGGCGGATCTGTCCGACCTTGCGCAGTGCGAAGCGATCTGCGAGGGCGTCGACGGAATCATCCACTTCGGCGGCTATTCGGTTGAAGGTCCCTGGAATGACATCCTCCAGGCCAACATCATCGGCGGCTACAATCTTTTCGAGGCGGCGTATCGCAAGGGCGTCAAGCGCGTGGTGTTCGCCTCCTCGAACCATGCCGTCGGATTCTATCCGCGCCACCACAAGATCGGCACCGACGTTACCCCGCGCCCCGACGGCCGCTATGGCGTCAGCAAGGTGTTCGGCGAAGCGGTCGGCGCCCTCTACGCCGACAAGCATGGCCTGAAGGTGACCTGCCTTCGCATTGGCAATTTCGGCGACGTGCCGCTGGACCTTCGCCGGATCTCGATCTGGCTTAAGCCGGAAGATCTGGTGCAGCTCTGCCAGATCGGGCTCGAGCATCCCGACATTCATTTCGAGGTTTTCTACGGCGTGTCCCTGAACGAGCGCGCCTGGTGGGACAACCACCGCGCCTACGAGTTCGGCTACCGCCCCACGGGGCGCTCCGAGGACCACGTGGCGCATGCGATGGCCGAGCAGGCCAAGATGAAGCCCGATCCGATCGGCGATCACTATCAGGGCGGCGCGTTCTGCAGCAACGAGTTCGACGGCGACACAAGCCGGATCATCGATTGGAATAAGCGATAGGGGCGGATGATTCGCAAATCTAGGGCCCCGGAATCGACGCCCTAGACCACGCGTTTGCCGGCCTGGGCCGCGATGGGCCTCTGCACAAAATACATCAGGATCAGGGAAATCACCGCCGTCGTCACGACGACGTATCCCAGCCGGTCGAAATGCCGGAGCGTACCGTCGGCGTCCTGCGCGATCAGCGCGGCGGCTAGCACGGAGCCGAGCCCGCCGGAGAGTTGTTGCAGGGACGCGCCGACCGCGCTGAAGGAGCCGCGTTGCGCCGGCTCGGGGATCGCGGAAATCAGCGCCTGCGACGGAATCATGCGCGAGAAGATGCCGACGAACATCAGGACGTTGACCAGGATCGCGACCGTCAGGCTCACCTCGCCGAGATGCGTGTAGATCAACACCATGACGATCGACATAGCGCTGCCGAAGGCAAAGGTCGGGTATTTTCCGAAAGCATCGCTCGCGCGTCCGACCAATGGGCCGATGACGATGCTGAACAGGCCGGAGACGAGATAGATCGTCGGCAGATGCACGATATCGATGCCAAGGTTGTGCACGGTGTAGGCGCTGCCGAACGGCATCAGCATGTAGCCGCCGGTCGCCAGCAGGGTCGTCACTGAAAACGCCATCCAATATCGTGGCTGCGAGACCGTTGCGACCAGATGCCGGAACGGGTTTCTATCCTGCTTCAGCGCGAGATGACCGTTCACCGGCTTCATCAGGAACAGCACGGCGGCCATCCCTATCACCGAAAGGCCGACCAGTGCGCCGAACGCGACGTGCCAGTTCCATTGGTTGGCGAGGAAAAGACCGACTGGGATGCCCAGCACCTGGCTTGCAGCGAAGGCGGTTTGCACGAAACCCATGACGCGGCCGCGCAATTGCAGCGCAAACAGATCGGTCACGATGGCGAGCACGACCGAGCCGATCACGCCGCCGAACAGGCCGGTCACGATCCGCCCCAGCAGCAACAGATGATAGTTGGGCGCGATCGCGCAAAGCGCCGTGCCAAGGGTAAAGCCGGCATAGAAAAACAGCAGCAGCCGCTTGCGATCGAACCGATCGGCAAAGCCAGCCGCCATGATGCCGGAAATTCCCGCGCTGAATGCATAGGCCGAGACCGCCACCCCGAACTGTGCGGCCGAAATATCGAGCGCCGGCATCATGATGGCGCCCAGCGGCGACATGATCATGAAATCGATGATGATCGTGAACTGCACCAGCGCCAGCAGCGCAACCAGGATTGCCTGGTAGCGCGAAAAGCCGCGGGATGGCGCTTGCCGCTCGGCGATCGGCTCGGTCAGGGTTTGTTCGGTCATGCCATTTCATTCGGGAGGAGACAGGTGAGGAGACGCGATGTGCCGCCGGACGGCGGTTCCTATCTATTCTGGATCTGCGTTATTTCGATGGGTTGACAATAGTTTTAATGGCTGTCTGAGGTCGCGTTTCGCGGTGAGCTATCAAACCCGCATGGTGAGGAGCCACCAAAGCCGCAAGCGGGGAGAAGCGAAGGAATGGCCGCACTAACTCGCCTCGCCGGCAATCCGCGCCAGATAGTCTTTCTTGCTGAACTGCATGTGGTCGACGCAGAGCTGGGCCAGCGCCCAGCTGTCGCGGCCCTTCAACAGCTCGATCATCATCTCGTGCTGGCGCCGCGACTGCGCCAGCCCGTCGCGGTCGGCGAGATTCTTGGCGCGCATCGGCAGGGTCAGGTTCATGTAATCCTGCAGCGAGCGCACCAGATACGGGTTTCCGCAGGCCGCGAAAAGCGCGACGTGGAAGGCGTCGTTGGCCTCGTGAATGCCGCGCAGATCCCGCACCTCCGCCTTGGCGCAATACTGCCGTTGCAAGGCGGAGAGCTCGTCGATCAGGTCTTGCGGCGCGGGCAGGGGGATCATCAGCGCGGCCTGCCGCGTCAGCATCTCCCGGACCTCGTAGATCTGTCGGACCTCTTCGGCCGAATAGAACCGCACAGTGGCGCCGACATTCTTCTCGCGGCGGACGATGCCGCGGCGCTCCGCGTCCACCAGGGCCTGACGCACAAAGTGGCGCGAGGTGCCGTAAGCCGACATCAGCGCGTCCTCGGTGAGGCGTGCGCCCGGCGCGAGGCGGCCGAAGATGATGTCCTCCTCGAGCCGCGCGACGACATCGTCCGGATCGTCGCGCCGGATCGTCGTGGCGTCTGCGGTGCGGATGTCGGACATGCCCTCAGCCTCCCGGCGCTTGGCCGGTTCTCTCTGTGGAGCAGGGTAGATCAGGATTGTCAATAATTTGGCCGTCCACCAGCATGTTGATCCAGAAAATGGCGGGTTTGATCTCTGCCTTATTGACAATCAAGGGGCAGGCTGTACGACAATGACCCGGTGATCGGAGTGGCATGATGACGAGTGGGTTGCGCAAAGGGCTGACGAGTTATGGCGATGCCGGCTTCTCGCTGTTCCTGCGCAAGGCGTTCATCAAGGCCATGGGTTATTCCGACGACGCGCTCGAGCGCCCGATTGTCGGCATCACCAACACCTATAGCGACTACAATCCCTGTCACGGAAACGTCCCCCAGATCATCGAGGCGGCCAAGCGGGGGGTGATGCTGTCGGGCGCGATGCCGTTCGTGTTCCCCACGATCTCGATCGCCGAGAGCTTTGCGCATCCGACCTCGATGTATCTGCGCAACCTGATGGCGATGGATACCGAGGAGATGATCCGGGCCCAGCCGATGGATTCGGTGATCGTGATCGGCGGCTGCGACAAGACCTTGCCTGCGCAGGTGATGGCGGCGATCAGCGCCGACCTGCCGACCGTGGTCATCCCCGTCGGCCCGATGGTGGTGGGCCACCACAAGGGTGAGGTGTTAGGGGCCTGCACCGATTGCCGTCGGCTGTGGGGCAAGTATCGCGCCGGCGAGATCGACGATGTCGAGATCGAGGCGGTGAATGGCCGTCTCGCGCCGTCGGTCGGCACCTGCATGGTGATGGGCACGGCTTCGACCATGGCCTGCATGATCGAGGCCATGGGCCTGTCGCTGCCGATGAGCGCGACGATCCCGGCGCCGCATGCCGAGCGGTTTCGCCTGGCCGAGGCGAGCGGCAGGGTTGCCGCGGAAATGGCCAAGACCAAGGGGCCGAAGCCGAGCGAGTTTCTGACGCCGGCGTCGTTCAAGAACGCGCAGGTCGTGCTCCAGGCGATCGGCGGCTCGACCAACGGCCTGATCCATCTCACCGCGATGGCACATCGCTCGCCGCACCGGTTCGATCTCGGGGTGTTCGACCAGATCGGCCGCGAGGTACCGGTGCTGGTCGATCTCAAGCCGTCCGGCGAGCACTATATGGAGCATTTCCACCACGCCGGTGGTGTGCCGAAACTGCTGGCGCAGCTCGGAGATCTCGTCGATCTCGACGCGAAGACGATCACGGGCGAGAGCCTGCGCGATGTCGTCGCGAATGCGGAAGACGTGCCCGGCCAGGACGCGATCCGTCCGCGCGACAATCCGATCAAGAGGGAAGGCGGCCTTGCCGTCCTGCATGGCAATCTCGCGCCGCGCGGTGCGGTCATCAAGCAGTCGGCTGCAAGCCCGAAACTGTTGCAGCACACCGGGCGCGCGGTGGTGTTCGAATCCGTCGAGGACATGACCTTGCGGGTTGACGATCCCGATCTCGACGTGAACTCCGACGACGTGCTGGTGCTGCGCAATGCCGGGCCGAAAGGCGCGCCCGGCATGCCCGAGGCGGGCTATCTGCCGATCCCGAAGAAGCTCGCGCGCGGCGGCACCAAGGACATGGTGCGCATTTCCGACGCGCGCATGAGCGGCACCGCGTTCGGCACCATCGTTCTCCACATCACACCGGAATCCGCCGTCGGCGGACCGCTGGCGCTGGTGAGGAACGGCGACATGATCCAGTTGGACGTTGCCAAGCGCAGCATCGAGCTGCTGGTCGATGCGGCCGAGCTGGAACGGCGCCATGCCGCCTTGAAGCCGGCAGCCGCTCCCGACGAGGCGCGGCGCGGCTACGCCTGGCTGTTCAACGAAACCATCATGCAGGCCGACGAGGGCTGCGACTTCGATTTTATGCAGAGGACTGGGAAGAAGACTGAGCAGAAAGACTAAGAGAGGGTGACCAATCACCCGCACGAACGCTCAGACCGCTAAAGCGGCGGGCGATAAAAACAGGGGGAAACGATGATTGCACGATCCATGCTTGGACTGGTGGCAACGGCCGCTGTTCTCTTCGTCACGAGCGCGTCGGCACAGGAGGTGAAGCATTATCGCTTCGCCTACGACCAGCCGCGCAATACCGGCTATTCGATCGCCGGGGATATCTTTGCCGAGAAGCTCAAGGAATTGAGCAAGGGCACCATGATCATCGATCAATATCCGGGCGCGCAGCTCGGGCAGGAGCCGCAGGTGCTCCAGCTCGTGAAAGCGGGCGACGTCGAATTCTCCATCATTTCATCCGCCAATACGGCGACGATCTCGCCGCAGGCCGGCGTGATGTCGCTGCATTATCTGTTCCGCGACGAAAATCACGTGGTCAAGGGGTTGGCCGATCCAAAAGTGTTCGAAGCCCTCAAGGCCCTGATCGACGAGACCACGCAGGGCCTGCACGTCATCGCGACCGGATCGCAGGGCGTGCGCCACATGTACTCCAAGAAGGAGATCCACAACGTCGGCGACATCAAGGGCCTGAAGATCCGCGTGCAGGCGACTGCGACCGAGGACACCATGTTCCCGGCCTACGGCGCCCAGACCGTGCACATGCCGTTCGGCAGCGTTTACACTTCGCTGCAAACCGGCGTCGTCGACGTCGCCGAGAACAGCATCAATGTCTACCTCGTCAACAAGCACTACGAGGTCGCGCCGGTGCTCAACATCACCGAGCACGAGGCCAACAACGCGCTGGTGTTCATCTCCGATAAGCTCTGGCAGAGCCTCTCGGCCGAGCAGAAGGGCTGGGTACAAGCGGCGGGCAACGAGATCAGCACGAAGGAGCCGGCAAAGGCCTTCGATCTCGAGCGCAGCGCGGCCGAGAAGCTGAAGAAAATGGGCGTTAAGATCGTCGACAACGTCGACAAGAAGAGCTTTGCGGCGATCGCCGACCCCTATCTTGACAAGCTGGCCAAGGAGCTCGGCCCGCATGCCGTGAAGATCAAGGATTTGATCCGGTCGGTCAATTAAGCCGCCCCTATGGCCTTCGACGGCCCGCCTACGGCGGCCCGACAGGATGAGGTCACGCTTTCAGGCGAGATTTTAGACCGTCATGGTGAGGAGCCTGCCGCAGCGGGCATCTCGAACCATGCAGGCCGAACACGTTCGGCAGCTTCCGAGCTGTCGCCTGCGATAGCTCCGGGACGACGGGAAAGTTGAATGGCCATCGCCGACAAACTGCTGGTGCAACGGCAACGTCATCTGAAATGGCGCGGGCTCGACTGGCTCGAACTTGCGCTGATGATCCTCTGCGGCGTGCTCTGCTTCGGCTTCTCGCTGTCGGTGACCGCCGACATCGTCACCCGCACCATCGGCCATCCCTGGCTGTGGCTTCAGGAAGTCACCTCGACGTTGTTCATCTATGCGATCTTCGTCGGCACCGCGGCTGCGACCCGGCGCAACGACCACCTTTATCTCACCGCCATCTCCGAGGCGATGCACGGCACGTCGCGGCTGATCGTCGAGGTGATCATCCGCCTTGTCGTGCTCGGCGTCGCCTTCGGCCTGATCTGGTACGGCTACCAGAATTATCTCCGCGGCTTTGGCAGTTTCCGCCTGCCGTCCGGGACGCCGATCGCTTCGCTCTACGCGATCATTCCGCTGTCGGGCGTGCTGATCGGCCTGTTCACCATCGAGCAGCTCATCAACGGTTTGCGCAACGGTTTTGACCACCCCGAACCGCCCGAGGACGGAGCGCACGTCATCACCGACGCACAGATGAGGGCGCAGCCGTGAGCGCACCCGTTGTCCTGGCATTGATGACGGTCTGCTTCCTGTCATTCGGCTATCTCGGCGTGCCCGTGCCGTTCTCGCTGATGGCCGGCGTCTTCATCGGCGCGCTCCTGTCGGACGTCTCGCTCGCCGCGATCATCCAGAAGATCTTCGACGGCGTCGATTCCGAGGCGCTGCTGGCGATCCCGTTCTTCCTGCTGGTCGGCGAGCTCATGAGCTCGGCCAATGTGGTGGTACGAATAGCCAATCTCTCGGTGTCGCTGGTCGGACATATCAGGGGCGGGCTGTCGCAGGTCGTGGTCGTCTTCAGCATGTTCTTCTCGGAGATGTCAGGCTCGACCACGGCCGACGTCGCGGTGATGAGCCGCGCGCTGGGCGGCCCGATGAAGCGCGAGGGCTACGAGCCCGCCTTCATCGCCGCGATCATCGCCTCCGCCTCGACCATCGCAGCGCTGGTGCCGCCGAGCATCACCGCTGTGGTCTATGGTGCCGTCGGCAACGTCTCGATCGCCGGTCTGTTCATGGCGGGCGTCGTGCCGGGGCTGATGATCGGCTTCGGGCTGATGATCTACTGCTATTTCTTCGGGCCCTCCGGCCTGCGCAAGCCGCGCGCGCCGCTGCGGCAGGTGGTGTTCGCGGCGGGCGATGCGGCGCTGCCGTTGATGATCCCTGTCATCCTGCTCGGTGGCATTCTCACCGGCTGGTTCACGCCGACGGAAGCGGGCGTCGTGGCCGTCGTCTGGATTGTCGTCGTCGTGATCCCCGCGCTCAACCGCGGGCACATCAGGAAGATCCCGTACGATTTCTGTCTTGCGGGCCTGATCTTCTCGCTGCCGCTGATCACCATCGGCGCCGCCAATGCGTTCGGCTGGATGCTCGCTTATCTGCGCGGCGCAAGCTACATCGCCGATGTCATCACCTCGATGGCCGGCAACGACCCGCACCTGATCATGCTGTTGATGGTGCTGCTCTTCACCGTGGTCGGCGACTTCATCGAGCCTGTGCCGACCATCATCATCTTCATGCCACTGGTCAACACACTGACGGAAGCCGGCGACATCAACGCCGTGCATATGGGCGTGGTGCTGATCGCAACGCTGGCCTTCGGTCTGATCACACCGCCCTACGGCCTGGTGCTGCTGATGGCGTCGAAATTCGTGGGCGTCAGTTTTGCAAAAGCGCTACGCGCCGCGTTGCCGATCTACCTCGTGTTCCTTGGGACGATTGCGTTCGCGATCTACTTCCCGAGCGTGGTGCTGTGGCTGCCGCAGAAAGTGCTGCCGGAATCGGTCGGATGCTTCAAGTCGCCGGCGGGCACGGGCTATATCTGTCCCAAGTAAGCCTGCTTGAGTGAACGCTACTTGCTCTTGCTGGTGAATTTCTTGACCGCGGCGCGGAACTCCTCCGTGTTCATCGCCATGATGATCTTGTGCTCCTCGGCGTCGAGCTGCTGCTTCACCGGCGTTGTGGCGGCCTGGTAGACCAGCGATTTGGTGCCGGCAATTGCCGCCGCCGGGTTCTGCGCCAAACGCTCGGCGAGTTGTCGCGTCGCCGCCTTCAACTCCGTCGCGGGAACGACCTTCGCGACCAGGCCCCATTCATGGGCCTGCTGCGCGGTAAAATTGTCCTCGGACAGGAAAATCTGGAGCGCGCGACGCGGGCCGACCGTGTTCACGATCCCGACCGTAGATCCGCCATCCGGTGAGACCCCGATCTTGGCGTAGGCCGGCGTGAATTTGGCGTCGTCTGCGGCGATGCAGAGATCGGTGACAAAGGCGAGGCCCATGCCGGCGCCGGCGGCTGAGCCGTGCACGCTGGACAGCGAGATCTTCGGCATGCGCCTGATGATCTCGATGAAGGCATGATAGTGCTTCAATAGCTCGCCGACGACAGGCGTCACCGTGTTGGTCTCGGCCGCCGCACCAATCGTCTGCAGATCGCCGCCTGCTGAAAAGGCGCGGCCCTCGCCTTCGATCACCACAATTTTGATGTCGTCAGCGCTCTCGATATAGGCCGCGAGCTGCTCGAGCTTTTGCGCAATCGCCAGATTGATCGAGTTGAACGCGGCGGGGCGGTTGAGCGTGATGGTCGCAATCGGGCCGTCGATCCGCAGCAAAGCGGGGTCGTCGGGTTGGGAGATTGGAGCTGGCATCGGAAAATTCCCGGCATGAGGTCGCTGCTGCAACTAGATCGCAGAAGGCGAGGGGTGACAATCCCCGGCCGCCAGTGCCCCGCCCGGTGCTCTTGCGCAAGCCGGAACGATAGGCTCAAATGTACCTGCCTTTGCCGAGGGACGGACACGAGCGCCGGCTCCTCCTGGGCCAGAAAATCAAAACCAGCGAGAGAGGAGACGACATGGGTTACGCTCGTGTCTCCGGAAATGGGCTGTTCCGATGACGGATGGTCCAGTGATCATTGTCGGTGCCGGTCATGGCGGCTACCAGGTCGCGGCATCCCTGCGCCAGGCGGGATTTTCCGCTCCCATCTGCCTGGTCAATGACGAGGCCCATCTGCCCTATCAACGGCCGCCGCTGTCGAAGGCCTATATCAAGGGCTCGGCCGGGCCGGAGAGCCTGATGTTCCGGCCGGAGAAGTTCTACCAGGACCAGACCATCGAACTGATCGCGGGCCGCGTGGTGTCGATCGACCGCGCGGGGCGCAAGGTACTGCTCGCGTCGGGAAAGACGCTGCCTTACGGCCATCTCGTGCTGGCGACCGGCGCGCGCAACCGTTTGCTCGATCTGCCCAACGCCAATCTCCCTGACGTAAAGTATCTGCGCATCCTCGACGAGAGCGAGGCGCTGCGAAAGATCATCCCGTCGAAGACGCGCGTGGTGGTCATCGGTGCCGGCTTCATAGGACTGGAATTCGCGGCCACTGCGCGCATCAAGGGGCTAGAGGTCGATGTGCTTGAACTCGCCCCGCGTGTAATGGCGCGCGCAGTGACGGCGGAGGTCTCGGAGTATTTTCAGGCGCGGCATCGCGAGGCCGGCATCCGCATTCACCTCGGCGTACAGGCAACCGCGATCGAGGCTGAGGGCGGCAAGGTCACCGGCGTCTCCTTGAGCGACGGAAGGCATCTGCCCGCCGATCTCGTCGTGGTCGGCGTCGGGGTGCTGCCGAACATCGAGCTTGCGGCGGAGGCGGGGCTGCCGGTTGCTGCCGGCATCATCGTCGACGAATATCTCTCGACCGCTGATCCTGATATCTCGGCGATCGGCGATTGCGCGTTGTTCGAAAGCCCGCGCTTCGGCGGTTCGCTGCGCGTGGAATCGGTGCAGAACGCCACCGATCACGCCCGCTGCCTCGCGGCGCGGCTGACCGGCGACCGGAAGGCCTATGACAGCCGTCCCTGGTTCTGGAGCGACCAAGGCGAGGACAAGCTGCAGATCGCGGGCCTCACCACCGGCTACGACAGTGTCGTGCTCCGCGGCGATCCCACCCGGAAGGCGTTCTCGGCGTTCTGCTACAAGGGCGAGAAGCTGCTCGGCATCGAATCGATCAACCGCGCCGGCGATCACATGTTCGGCCGCCGCCTGTTCGGCCTGGATCGCTCGATCACGCCAGAGCAGGCCGCCGATGAAAGTTTTGACCTGAAGGGCGCGCTGGCGTGATCAGCCGGCGTTGAGGACGGCGGCGACTTCCGCCGCCGTCGGCATCGACGGCCCCGCGCCCATGCGCTGCACGGAGATCGAGGCGGCGGCATTGGCGAACGCGAGTGCCGCGCGCAGTGCTGCGCCGTCGGCGAGTTGTGTCGCGAGCGCTCCCACAAAACAATCGCCCGCGCCTGTGGTGTCGATCGCCTTCACCGCGCGACCGGCCACCGACAACTCCTCGCGTCCGGCGAGAGCGAGCACGCCGCGCTTGCCGAGCGTCACGCAGATGGTCTGGTCCTCGCGCGCCTGAAGTTTTCGCGCGACATCGATGATCCGCGCAGCCTCGTCACTATCAGACAACTCCACGCCGGCGAGGAAGCCGAGCTCGGTCTCGTTCAGCACGAGGATGTCGACGAGCGCGAGCAATTCGCCGGACATGTTTTGCGCCGGGGCCGGATTGAGCAGCGTCGTGGCCCCGGCCGCACGGGCGCGCCGGAAGAACGCGGCAATCGTCGGCAGCGGGATTTCGAATTGGCTGACGGCAACGTCGCCTTTCAACATCGGTACAACGCTGACATCATCAGCGCCGACCAGCGCATTGGCGCCGGGAATGACGATGATGGTGTTGTCGGCGTCCGCCACGGTGATAATCGCGGTGCCGGTGTGGGCCTCAGTCGTCTCCTGGAGGTAGCCGAGATCGATGCCCTGATCGCCAAGGAAAGCCTTCAGCTCACCTCCAAACGAATCCTTGCCGAGCCGCCCGATCAGCGTGGTCCGCGCGCCGAGCCGTGACGCCGCGACGGCCTGGTTGGCGCCCTTGCCGCCCGGGAAATACAGCACCTGCTTGCCGGCGACGGTCTCGCCGACCCGGGGATGGCGATCGGCTGTCGCCACTACATCCATGTTGATGCTGCCGGCGACGAAGACGCGCCCCATCATGACTCCTGCGAACGCTAGACCCTGGCCTCGAACTCGTGCCTGACCTTGGCGATGTCGACAAGCGTCGGCAGGCCGGCTTCGTTGCCTAGACGCTGGATCTTGAAGGTCGAGGCGGCGCGGGCAAAATCAAAGTGCTCGCGCCAGCTTTTGCCGGGATGGGCGAGATAGGAATAGACATAGGCGCCGTGGAAGACATCGCCGGCGCCGTTGGTATCGATCACGCGCTCGCGCGGGATCGGCATCGCCGGCATGATCTCGACCGCGCCTGTTTCGTTGTACCAGAGCAGGCCCTTCTCGCCCATGGTGATGCCGCCGATCTTGCAGCCGCGGCTCTTGAGATAGTCCAGCATCTTCTCCGGCGTCAGGTCCATCTGTTCGCACAGGCGCTCGGCAACGATTGCGACGTCGATGAATTCCAATAGCTCATGCGTGTTGGTGCGCAGGCCGCCGCCGTCGAGCGAGGTCAGGATGCCGGCCTCGCGGCAGACTTTCGCGTAGTGGATCGCGGCATCGGGCTGGTGGCCGTCGACATGCAGCGCGCGGCAGCCGCCGAGATTTAGCATCGGGAACGGATGGATGTGGTCGTCGTCGCGGCAGCGGACGATGGCGCGCTTGCCGTCCTTCGGCATGATGAAGGACAGCGAGGACTGGTTGACCTTCCGCCCGTGCAGCGAGATCGCGTATTTCGCGCACATGTCCATGAACATGCGACCGAGCCAGTCATTGGCCGCGGTGGCGATCAGATCGGGCACGATGCCGAGCTTGGCGCAGCAGAACGCCGCTGTCACCGCGTTGCCGCCGAAGGAAACCGCGTAGTCGGAGGCCACGTGCTTCTCGTCGCCGGTCGGCATGTGGTCGGTAATGAAGACGACGTCGATATAGGTCTGTCCGATAAAGAGAGCCTGCATTGATTGTCCGTGATGCGCTTTGTGGTCCCGGCCGGCGCGCTTACTGTAGCACCGGTCCCGCTGAGGGACCGCTGAAATTATTCGCAAAACTGCCGCCCGAAGCGCTTGAGGTCGGCATAGTGCCGGAATACGACCATCACCGGGCAATGCCAAGCCCGGGCAAATGCCGTGTTTCGGCCCATGGTTCCAGGTCGATCAAAAGGGGGAAACATGATCACCGGCCTCGATCACATCGTCGCTCTGGTCAGGGATATCGGTACGGCGAAGGCGGCCTATCAGACGCTGCTCGGGCGCGCGCCGGCCTGGCAGAACTCGGGCGAGGGCGCTGACCGGGTGCTGTTCACACTTGCGAACATGACGATCGAGTTGATGGCGCCGAGCGGATTCAGCGTGACGGCCGACCGCATGCGCGCGCTGCTCGGCGATCAAGAGGGCGTGCTCGCCAGCCTGTGCTTTCGTGTCGCAGACATCGGCAAGATGCACCGGCGGCTGGAGCGGGTGGCGCTCAAGCCGGATGGTGTTGCCGAGGTCGAAAGCAGCGACGCGCAGAGCGGTGCGGTCCTCCACTGGAAGCGGACGCGCGCCGCCACGGAGCTCACGCGCGGCGTGCGCATGTTCTTCCTCGAACTGGCCGATGAGCGTCCGCTTTCGCCTGCGACCGATATCGCGCCGATCGATGCGCTCGACCACGTCGTGATCACCACCGAGGATTCCGAACGCGCCGCCGCGCTCTACGGCGCGCGGCTCGGGCTTGATCTGGCGCTCGACCGCTCGCACCAGGATTGGGGCCAGCTGATGTTCTTCCGCTGCGGCGATCTCGTCGTCGAGGTGGTGCGCCGCCCCGTCGCGGGCGGCGAATCCCTGCATGACCGCCTTTGGGGCCTGAGCTGGCGGGTGACCGACATCGACGTCACGCGCGCCCGCCTGATCGCTGCCGGGCTCGACGTCACCGAGGTCCGCAACGGCCGCAAGCCGGGCACGCGGGTGATGACGGTCAGGACCGGCACTTGCGGCATCCAGACGGTGCTGCTGGAGCGCTCGCCGAAGCCGGTGGAGTAGGTTAGGCCCTTTCCCCGTCATTGCGAGTGCAGCGGTGCAGCGAAGCAATCCAGAATCCCTCCACGGAGACAGTCTGGATTGCTTCGTCGCAAGGGCGCCTCGCAATGACGGCGAGCGCGTGTTACATCCATCCTGAGACCACCCAGCGAGCAACCGGTTTGGCGAAGGCAAAACGAACTCTGAAATGGCAGCGCGATCCCGAGGGGATGCGGCTGCGCATTCTCGAAGCCGCCAAGCAGGAATTCTCGGCCCACGGTCTTGCCGGCGCACGTGTCGATCGCATTGCTGAACAGGCCGGCGCCAACAAACGGATGCTGTACTATCACGTCGGCAACAAGGACGAGCTCTATCTCGCAGTGCTCGAAGGCGCCTATGACAAGATCCGCAGCGAGGAGCGTGGGCTCGATCTCGAGCACCTCGAACCACCCGAGGCCATCAGGCGCCTGATCGAGTTCACCTGGAACTACTTTCTGCGCAATCCCGAATTCCTGTCGCTGCTCCAGACCGAGAACCTCGCGCGCGCAAAGCATTTGAAGCGCTCGACCAAGGTCAAGTCGATGCACTCGCCCTTCGTCGAGATGATCCGCACCGTGGTGCGCCGCGGTGTCGAGAGCGGCGACTTCCAGGTCGCGGTCGATCCGGTGCAGCTCTACATCTCGATCGCGGGGCTTTGCTTCTTCTATCTCTCGAACTCGGCGACGCTCAGCGTGATCTTCGGCCGCGATTTGCTGGCCAAGGACGCCAAGGACGAGCGGCTGGCCCATATGGTCGGCCTCGTGCTGGCAGCGCTGACGGGGCGGTCGGCGGAGCTGCTGAAGATCGTCAAGGCGCCGAAGTCGCGCGCCGCGGTGGCGCAGACGGTTTAATCTCAAGCTCTCGCCGGATCCGTCGTGGCCGGGCTTGTCCCGGCCATCCACGCGCGTCTCCGCGTGAGGAGAGACGTGGATGGCCGGGACAAGCGCGGGCACGACCAGCGGGGGAACAGGCACAAAACGTCACAGGGAAACCTCTGGACAGTATTTACCCAATCGGTTAATTTCTCCCTCAACGAACAAGACGACCGGGAGTGAGACGTGGCTGAGCTGAAGCCGCAGAGTGCGGTGTCCAAGATGCTGAATGCGGCCTGGATTCGGCCGTTCCTGTTCCTTGTCTTCATCGTCGTTGCCTGGGATCTCGCGATCCGGCTGTTCAAAATCCCCGCCTACCAGATCCCGGCGCCGGGCGATGTCCTGGCGGTGCTGCGCACCGAATGGCCGGAACTGCTGCGCCAGTCCTGGCCGACCACCTATGCCACCGTCTGCGGTTTCCTGCTGTCGGCGCTGTTCGGCATTCCCGTCGCCATGCTGATTGCGGGCTCCAAGACGGTGGAGAGCTATGTCTATCCGCTGCTGGTGTTCTCGCAATCCGTGCCGAAGATCGCGATCGCGCCGCTGTTCGTGGTGTGGTTCGGTTTCGGCATCATTCCGAAAGTGATTTCGGCCTTCCTGCTCGGCTTCTTCCCGGTGGTGGTCTCCGCCGTGCAGGGCTTCAAATCGGTCGATCCCGACATGGTGGATCTCGCCCGCGCCATGCAGGGCAGCCGCTTCCAGGTGTTTTGTGCGGTGAACCTGCCGCATGCGCTGCCCGCGATCTTCTCCGGCCTCAAAGTGTCGGTGACGTTGGCGGTGGTCGGCGCCGTCGTCGGTGAGTTCGTGGGTTCCAATTCCGGCATCGGCTACGTGATGCAGCGCTCGATCGGCACGTTCGACCTGCCGACGATGTTCGCAGCGCTCGTGATCCTCGCGCTGCTCGGCGTGATCCTGTTCTGGGCCGTGGACCGCATCGAGAAACTGGTCATTCCCTGGCATGTCAGCCAGCGTGAGGACGTGATTTTCGCCTCTTAACTTAAGCAACGGCCATCAACGGTCGAAACATAACGACAAGGGAGAGTGACGATGAAGCGGTGGATAGGGGCTATCTCGGCAGCGTTGATGATGTTTGCGGCGATGCCGGCACAGGCGGCCGACAAGGTCGTGCTGATGCTAAACTGGTACGTCTATGGCGAGCACGCGCCGTTCTATTACGGCAAGGCCAAGGGCATTTACGCAGCCGAGGGCATCGACCTCGAAATCCAGGAAGGTCGCGGCTCGGCGGCGACCACCCAGGCCGTCGCCGCCAAGACCGCCGACTTCGGCTATGTCGACGTACCCACCATGATGCGCGCCGCGATCAAGGGCGCGCCTGTGGTTGCGACCGGCGTGCTGCTCCAGACCAGCCCGATGTCCGCCATGGGTTTCGTCGACAAGAACATCAGGAAACCTGAGGACATCAAGGGCAAGACGGTTGCGATCACGCCTGCCGATTCCATGACCCAGATCTGGCCGCTGTTCCTGAAGAAGACCGGCCTGAAGGAGAGCGACTTCCAGACCGTCGCGGGCGACGGCCAGACCAAGCTCAATGCGGTCATCAACGGCCAGGCTGACCTGCTGCTCGGCTACGTCATGGACCAGTCCATGAAGATCAAGGACGCCACCGGCAAGGACGTCTATCCGATCAAGTTCGCGGACTACGGCATCAACATGGTGTCCTCGGGCATCATCGCCAACGCCGATTATGTGAAGGCCAATGCCGACCTCGTGCGCCGCTTCATGTCGGCGACGACGAAAGCGGTCGAGGCTGCCGAGAAGGACCCGAAGGCGGCAGCGCAGTCGATCCTCGACGCCAACCCGAAGGGCGGCAAGATCGATACGCTGACGCAGGGTTTTGAGTTGACCATTCCGCTCTACCGGACTGCGGAGACCAAGAGCAAGCGGCCGTTCCAGGTCACGGACCAGAACATGACCGACTCCGTCAATCTGATGGTCGAATATGGCGGGCTGGACGCCAAGGCCAAGGATAACCCGAAGGCGTTCTATACCAACGATTACCTGCCGAAGAGCGGCTCGTGAAACCTGCTACAGTTATGAGTGAAATCGCGCAGCCGGCCGCACATCTGAGATTGGTGAGCGACCGTGCTGCCGGCGATGCGTCGGGCATCAGACTGTCCGGCGTGTCCAAGACCTATCGGACGCGCGACGGCGACGTGCCGTCGTTGCGGCCGCTCGATTTCCACATCAACGATGGCGAGTTCTTTGTCGTGGTCGGCCCGTCCGGCTGCGGCAAGTCCACGCTGCTCAAGCTGATCTCGGGACTGTTGCCGCCGACGACGGGTGAGATCCTGGTCGAGGGCGAGAAGGTGACGGCGCCGCACGGCAATGTCGGCATCGTGTTCCAGAACGCGCTGCTGCTGCCATGGCGCAACATCCTGGCCAACGTGATGCTGCCGATCGACATGAAGCGGCTGCCGCGCCAGACATATCTCGACCGCGCCAAGGCGCTGTTGAAGATGGTTGGGCTCGAAGGCTTCGAGAAGAAGCTGCCGTGGCAACTCTCCGGCGGCATGCAGCAGCGCGCCTCGATCTGCCGCGCGCTGGTGCATGATCCCAAGATCATGCTGATGGACGAGCCGTTCGGCGCGCTCGATGCGCTGACGCGCGAGCGCATGAATGTCGAGTTGATGCGGATCCAGCGCGAAACGAAAAAGACGGTGCTGCTGATCACGCATTCGATCCCCGAGGCGGTGTTCCTCGCCGATCGCGTGCTGGTCATGACCGAGCGGCCCGGCGCGATCGCCGCGATCTACGACGTGCCACTGCCGCGTCCACGTTCGCTCGACGTGATGGCTGATCCTGTCTTCACCGAACTCGTGCAACGCATCCGCAAGCATTTCTTCTCGCAAGGGGCGCTGGATTAGTTAGCGATGGTGTTCTCCAGCCCGACCACATGCACGGTGCGCTCCCTCCCCCGCTTGCGGGGGAGGGCTGGGGAGAGGGTATCTCCGCATCAGGATTGTCCCGTCGCGGAAAGAACCCTCACCCGGCGCTGCGCGCCGACCTCTCCCGCAAGCGGGCGAGGTGCACCGTCCGAGCGGCCAGACTGGTTTCCAACAAGCTCACATGCGGAAGCACCATGCCACCGCGCCTGAAGCTGCGAGACATCGCGTTCTTCGAACGTCCCGTGCATTTCGCGCGGCCGTTCCGCTTTGGCGCGATCACGATCAACGCGACGCCGCAGCTGTTCGTGCGGGTCGAGATCGAGGTCGAAGGCAAGGGGACCGCGGTCGGTGCCAGCGCCGAGCTGCTGGTCCCCAAATGGTTCGACAAGCGGCCGGAGCTGTCGCCGGCTCAGACCGTCGATGATCTGCGCCGCTCGCTGGAGATCGCGCGGCGGCTTTATCTTGCGCGAACTGGATTTCTGACGGCATTCGATCTGCATGCCTCGTGCATCGGTGCCCAGGTCGCGACCTGTGCGAAAAAGAATATTCCGGCGCTTGCGGCGGCTTACGGCCCCGCGGAAATCGACAAGGCGATCCTCGACGCGCTCCTGCGCGCGGCCGAGACCAGTTTTTTCGACGGCATGGCCGGCAACATCGCCGGAATCGATGCGCGGCTGTCGCCTGACCTGAAGGAAACGGATCTCACGACGTTCCTGTCCGGCCGGAAGCCGGTGTCGCGTGTTGCCATCAGGCATACCGTCGGCCTGGACGATACCGTTGAAGGTGAGGGCGGGGTTGCCGATGCCCGCGAGAACTCCGGTGCAAGATACTTCAAGCTGAAGCTGTCGGGCGATCCCGTGGCCGACGCAGCGCGGCTGGCGCGGATCGGCAAGGAGCTCGATACGCTTGGACGTGACTACAAGGCGACGCTCGATGCCAACGAGCAATACGCGGATCTCGCGGCGTTGCAGGCGCTGATGGACCGGCTTGATCGTGATCCCACATTGCGGCCGATCGCCTCGCGCTTGCTCTACGTCGAGCAGCCGATGCCGCGCGATATCACCCGGCAATCACCGCTGGGTTCGCTGGCCGCGCGCGGCTTCATCATCGACGAAGCCGACGATTCCTACGACGCGTTTCCTGCGGCCCGGGCGCTCGGCTATTGCGGCATCTCCTCGAAGTCCTGCAAGGGGCTCTACAAGTCCATCGTCAACGCGACGCGTGCGGCGAAATGGAGCGCGGGCGGCGAAAGATTCTTCGTCACCGGCGAAGATCTCACCTGTCAGGCGGGTCTTGCCGTGCAGCAGGACCTCGCGCTCGGCGCCTTCCTTGGCATCACGCACGCCGAGCGCAACGGCCATCACTATGTCGACGGCTTTGGCGAGGCGCCCGCCGCAGAAGCCGAAGCCTTCGCGGCAGCGCATCCCGATCTCTACGCCGATGCCGGGCAGGGCATCCGGCTCTCCATTCACAAGGGCGATCTCCTGACAGGATCGCTCAACCGAGCGGGTTTTGCGACGTCGGTCCATCCGGACTGGTCGGCACTGCGCCCGCTCGAACAGCCAAAATCACCTAGGGAGCAATCGGTATGACCACCCAACGCCTCGGCCTTATCATGAACGGCGTCACCGGCCGCATGGGCCTGAACCAGCATCTGATTCGCTCGATCGTCGCGATCCGCGAGCAGGGCGGCGTCCGTTTGAAGAACGGCGATCGCGTGTTGCCCGACCCGATCCTGGTCGGCCGCAGCGCCGAGAAGGTCGAGGGGCTGGCCAAGCGCTACAACATCACGCGCTGGACTACCGACCTCGACGCGGCGCTCGCCGACAAGAACGACACCATGTTTTTCGACGCCGCGACCACGCAGGCGCGCCCCGGTCTGCTCACCCAGGCCATCAATGCCGGGAAGCATGTCTATTGCGAGAAGCCGATCGCGACGAATTTCGAGGCAGCGCTCGAGGTCGTCAAGCTCGCCAATTCCAAGGGCGTGAAGCACGGCACGGTGCAGGACAAGCTGTTCCTGCCCGGCCTGAAAAAGATCGCCTTCCTGCGTGACTCCGGCTTCTTCGGCCGCATCCTCTCGGTACGCGGCGAGTTCGGCTATTGGGTGTTCGAAGGTGGTTGGCAGGAGGCGCAGCGGCCGTCATGGAATTACCGCGACGAGGACGGCGGCGGCATCATCCTCGATATGGTCTGCCATTGGCGCTACGTGCTCGACAATCTCTTCGGCGAGGTCGAGAGCGTGAGCTGCATCGGCAACACCGACATTCCCGAGCGTTTCGACGAGCAGGGCAAGAAGTACAAAGCGACCGCCGACGACTCCGCCTATGCGACGTTCCAGCTCAAGGGCGGCGCCATCGCCCACATCAACATGTCCTGGGTGACGCGCGTCTATCGCGACGATCTCGTCACCTTCCAGGTCGACGGCACGCTCGGCTCGGCAGTCGCCGGCCTTTCGGACTGCATGATCCAGGCGCGGCAGGCAACACCCCGGCCGGTGTGGAATCCCGACGAGAAGCGGCTGCATGACTTTTACGGCGATTGGCAGAAACTGCCGGATAATGTCACCTACGACAACGGCTTCAAGGAGCAGTGGGAGATGTTCATCCGCCACGTTTACGAGCATGCGCCCTACAAGTTCACGCTGCTCGAAGGCGTCAAGGGTGTGCAGCTCGCCGAATGCGCGCTGAAGAGCTGGAAGGAGCGGCGCTGGATCGACGTCGCCCCGATCAAGGTCTGAGGAGGGAACAATGAATAAGCCCGTCCTGCCCAAGCCCGTCCCTTCAACGTCGTCCCTGTCGCTCAAGCTGCCGAAAACCGATCGTTCGATCGAGACCTACCGGCTCGCGGCGTCGCGAACGTTTCCCGTAAAGCTCGAGGGACCGCTGAATCGCATCGCATTTTCGGCCGTGCATACGGTGGTCGATCCTTTCGCCGACAACGATCCCTGGCTTTCGGTTGCCGTCGACTGGGACAAGACCATCGCCTTCCGTGAACATGTCTGGGACCTCGGTCTCGGCGTCGCCGAAGCCATGGACACCGCGCAGCGCGGCATGGGGCTGGACTGGCCGACTTCGCTGGAGCTGATCACGCGTTCGGTGTCTGCCGCCAAGCATCGCAACGCGCTGGTGTTCTCTGGAGCAGGCACCGATCATCTCGCGGTCGAGGATGCGAAGAATCTCGACGACGTGATCCGCGCCTATGAGGAGCAGATTTCGGCGGTCGAAAAGGTCGGTGGCCGCATCATTTTGATGGCGTCGCGCGCGCTGGCGAAGCTGGGCCGTAACGCCGACGATTACGCAAAGGTCTATGACCGCGTGCTCTCGCAGGTTCGCGAGCCCGTGATCATCCACTGGCTCGGCGATATGTTCGATTCTGCGCTGACGGGATATTGGGGCACCAAAGATCTCGATAAGGCGATGGACACGGCGGTTGCCATCATCAACGGCAACGCGACCAAGATCGACGGCGTCAAAGTTTCGCTGCTCGACAAGCAGCGCGAGATCGACATGCGCAGGCGTCTCGACAAGCGTATCAAGATGTACACCGGCGACGACTTCAACTATGCGGAGCTGATCGCCGGCGACGGCGAAGGCTTTTCGCACGCGCTGCTCGGCATCTTCGATGCGATCGCGCCGGCGGCGTCCTATGCGCTGTCGCGGTTGGCCGCCGGCGACGAGGCCGGCTTCCACGATGTGCTGGGACCGACGGTGCCGCTGTCGCGCCACATCTTCAAGGCGCCGACGCGCTTCTACAAGACCGGCGTTGTCTTCATGGCGTATCTCAACGGCCACCAGGACCATTTCACCATGGTCGGCGGGCAGGAGAGCACGCGCTCGATGCTGCATCTGGCCGAGCTGTTCCGCCTTGCCGATCAGGCCGGCCTGCTTGCCAATCCTGAACTTGCGACGCGACGGATGAAGACCGTGCTGGCCTCGCACGGAATCGAATCCTGATGCGCGATTTCTCGTCCGACCATCGCTGGCTGTCGCTCAACACGGCGACGGTCCGCAAGCAGGGTGACCTCGTCGAGATCATCGACGCCTGTGCCAAGCACGGCATCCGCGCCATCGATCCCTGGCGCGACCAGGTCGCGGCCGTCGGCCTCGATCGTGCCGCGCGTGCGGTGCGTGATGCCGGTCTCGACCTATCGGGCTATTGCCGGGGTGGCATGTTCACATCCGACGCTGCACGCCGAGACGAGGTGCGCGACGACAACCGGCGCTGCGTCGACGAAGCCAAGGCGCTGGGAGCACCCTGCATCGTGCTCGTCGTCGGCGGCCTGCCGCAATATTCG
Organism: Bradyrhizobium sp. 197; assembly: GCF_023073375.1. Taxonomy (NCBI): domain Bacteria; kingdom Pseudomonadati; phylum Pseudomonadota; class Alphaproteobacteria; order Hyphomicrobiales; family Nitrobacteraceae; genus Bradyrhizobium; species Bradyrhizobium sp. 197. The sequence continues at coordinate 124,957 of NZ_JADPJJ010000009.1, forward strand.
CGGCCGGGCAGCAAGGCGTCGAAGGACATCGCCGGCGCGCGGACGCAGGTCGAGGAAGCGCTAGCTGAGATGCTCGACTACGCCAAACAGGCAAAGCTGCCGCTGGCGATCGAGCCGCTGCATCCGGCCTATGCGGCGGACCGCGCCTGCGTCAACACGACGAAGCAAGCGCTCGACATCTGCGACCGGCTTGATCCTGATCGCAGCGGCATGCTCGGTGTCGCGCTCGACGTCTATCACATCTGGTGGGACCCCGAGCTGATGGAGCAGATCGCGCGCGCCGGCAAGGATCGCCTGCTGGCCTTTCATGTCTGCGACTGGCTGGTGCCGACGAAAGACATCCTCAACGACCGTGGCATGATGGGCGACGGCGTCATCGACATCAAATCGGTGCGCGAAGCGGTCGAGGCGCAGGGCTTTGCCGGCTATTCGGAGATCGAAATCTTCTCCAACGGCTGGTGGGACAAACCGATGGACGAGGTGCTGCAAACCTGCATCGCGCGGCACAAGACGGTGGCTTAGGCCTTCGGAATAATCCGTTGCGCGCAGCGGCGCTGAGATCTCAGCCGATCGCGCAGGGCACGCTCAAAAATCCGCGGAACCGCACTCGTCCGCCCCGCACCGGCTGTCCGCTCACGGCGTAGTTCGGGAAGCGCACCAAAAAGCGCGAGACCGCGATGGCGCCTTCCAGCCGCGCCAGCGCCATGCCGGCGCATTGATGCGCGCCGGTGGCGAAGGCGAGATGCCGGTTCGGCGTGCGCGCGACGTCGAATCTCTCAGGGTCCGGAAACTGTGCCGGATCGCGGTTGGCAGCGCCGATGCAAAGCGTAATCGACGTGCCGGCGTCGAGCATGACGCCGCCGAGTTCGACCCGCTCGGTGGTCATGCGGTTGCCGAGTTGGTTAGAGCTTTCGTAGCGCAGCATCTCTTCGACCGCAGGTTTGATCAAATCCGGATGGCCGATCAAGCGCTGTTTCTGATCCGGATTCCGGTCGAGCGTCACGAGGCCGTTGCCGATCAGGTTGGTGGTGGTCTCGTGGCCGGCATTGAGCAGGAAGATGCAATTGTGCAGCAACTCCTTCTCGGTCAGCCGCTCGCCGTTCTCCTCGCCATTACCTTCTCCCTGGATCAGTCGCGTCAGCACGTCGCGTTCGGGATTGCCGGGCCTTTCGCGACGGCGCACGACCAGCGTCGAGAGATAAGCGAGAAATTCCGTCACGGCTTTATTGCCGCGGGCAGCCACTTCCGGCGACACCACCGGTTCGAGCGCACCGAGGATCGCCAACGACCAGTCGCGCAGCGGCTCGCGCTCGTCATGGGGAACGTCGAGCAGATTGCCGATCACCTCGATGGGGATCGATGCGGCGAAGTCCTCGATCAGTTCGCAATCACCTTTGGCGGCGATGGCGTCGAGCAGGCCGTCAACCAGCTTGATGATATCGGGCTCCATCCCCGCGATCGCACGCGGTGACAGCGCGCCCATGATCAGGCGCCGTACGCGCGTATGCGCCGGCGGATCGTTGAAGACGAGGCTGGTGGTGTGGTGCTCGTAGAGCGGGGTGTCGCCGTATTTCGGCGCGAACTCACGCCTCTTGTCCGAGCTGAACGATATTGTGTTCTTGTAGGTCGTGACGAGATCGTCATAGCGGGTCAGGAACACGGTGCCGTTGGGCAGGCGCTTGACCGGTTCGTTCTCCCGCAGTGCACGATAGGTCGGGTAGGGATCGGCGTAGAAGTCGGACGTCAGCTTCTCCAGATCGAACTTGGCCGCCAATTCATTCGCACTTGCGTTCATGCCGCCATACTCGCCGGTTGAGTCCGATATGCTGTTTTCGCTCTTTCGAGCGGCGCGGGTCACCGTCTACAGTCGTGCCGTGATTTGCAAGCCGACCGGACAGGAAAATGCACGCCCGCGCTGACGCTGCCGAGACGGCCGCCGAGTCTAGCACTCATTGGCCCGACGATATTTTCGCGACCTTGCAACGCTTCGGCGTCCGGCAGGTGCCCTACGTGCCCGACGCCGGCCATTCGAGGCTGATCGAGCGCGTGCTGGCCTCGTCCACGATGCGCGGCATTCCGCTGACGACGGAGGAGGAGGGCGTGGCGCTGCTGGCCGGCGCCTGGACCGGCGGACAGCGCGGTGTGTTGCTGATGCAGTCGAGCGGCGTCGGCAATTGCATCAACATGCTGTCGCTGATCCCGATCCTGCGCTTTCCCTTCCTCACGCTGGTGACCATGCGCGGCGAGTGGGGCGAGTTCAATCCGTGGCAGGTGCCGATGGGATCGACCACGCAGGGCGTATTCGAACTATCAGGCGTCAAGGTGCTGCGTGCCTCGAACGCGGCCGAGGTGCCGGCCGTATTGGAGGCGGCGGCTGGACAGGCCTATAACGCCCTTACGCCCACCGCTGTCCTGCTGTCGCAGCGCCTGATCGGCGCCAAGGTCTTCACCAAATGAGCAAGGCCAATCTCCTCGACCGCCGTCAGGTGGTGTCCACGCTGCTTGCGAACCGCAAGGACGTGGTTGCGATCGGCGGCCTCGGAGCTTCCACCAACGACATGTGCGCGGCTGGCGACCACGCGCGCAACTTCTATCTCTGGGGCGGCATGGGTGGCGCGACGATGATCGGCCTAGGGCTCGCGCTGGCGCAGCCAAAACTGCCGGTGCTCGTCATCACCGGTGACGGCGAGATGCTGATGGGGCTGGGCAGCCTCGCCACCATCGGCCTGCAGAAGCCGCCCAACCTCTCGATCGCGGTGCTCGACAACGAGGCCTATGGCGAGACCGGCGGCCAGACCAGCCACACCTCGGCCGCCGCCGACCTCGTCGGCGTCGCCAGGGCCTGCGGCATCGGGGATAGCCGGTCTGTGACAACCATGGCCGAGGTCGAGGCCTTCGCCAAAGCCGTCCACGACGTCTCGGCCGGACCACGATTCGCCAACGTGAAAATCGACAGCGCCAATCTGGAGCGGATATTGCCAAGTCGGGATGGGACTTACATTCTCAACCGGATCCGGGGCGACCTCGGCTTTCAGCCGATCTAGGCTGGCTTCCCCAGCGGCCCCGTCCTGCGCAGGGACGATGTAAGCAAGATCAATTTCAACTGAAATTACAACGCATTTAGGTTGCGTTGCAGCATAGTGCTTGACTTTTACGTGGGTGAGTGCTTACTCACCAGCATGAGCTCATTGCGTATGACGAGCGACCTGAGGCGTCAATTGATCCTCGGCGCCGCAAAGCGTTGCTTTGCCCGACACGGCTATACCGGCACCACGACCAAGAGCGTGGCGGCCGCCGCTGCCATTTCCGAGGCGCTGCTGTTCAAGCATTTCCCGTCCAAGGCCGCGCTGTACGCCGAAATTCTCAGCGACGAATGCGAGGCTGACCCGGCGCTCATGGAGCTGCTCGAACGGGAGCCCTCGACGGTCACCCTGGTCGAAGTGATCCGCGGCATGGTCGGACATTTCCTTCACATCGCCGACGGGCCCGACCAGGAAGAAGCCCAGCGCCTGCGACTGATGGCCACGAGTCATTTGGATGACGGCGAATTCGCCCGTTTGCTATATGCCAAGATCGAAACGCTGATCGGGGCGGTCTTCGTCGCCTCGCTCGAGCGTGCGGTTGCCGCCGGGGACGCGCGGCCATGCAACGGCGAACCGCTCAACCTGTTCTGGTTTGCGCATCACACGGCGATGACGGCTGCGCTAGCCAGGCTGCCGGCCACGCCGTGTCTCGCTTATGGCAAGGCGAACGACCTCGAGCGGCAGCTCTGCGAGTTTCTCCTGAGGGGTATCGGACTTAACGACGCCGCAATTGCGTCGCATTTGGGCCGCGATCAGGCCGCGGATGCGGGCAAAACGGCGATTGCAGAAAGCGTATGACATGAACATCGTAACCGAACACAAGATTTCGGGCGAACCGATCGACACCAAGGCTCCCAAGCGTCCGGTCCGGCCGGTGCTCTGGTTCGTTATCATCGGAGCGCTTCTGGGCGTGCTGGTCGGTGGCCTCGTCTGGTTCAATTATTTCCGCGGCCAGATGATCAAGCAGTTCTTCGCCAACAACAAGCCGCCGCCGGTCGCGGTCAGCGCCGCCGAGGCGAAGTCCGAGGTGGTGCCGAATCTGTTGACTGCGGTCGGTGGTCTCGCCGCCGTGCACCAGGTCGACGTCAGCGCCGACGTCAACGGCCGCGTCACCGAGATCAAGTTCGAGCCGGGCACGCATGTCGAGGCCGGCACGCCGCTGGTGCAATTGTTCGACGCGGCCGAGCAGGGCGATCTCGCGAGCTTCAAGGCGCAGGCAACCGTCGCGCAGCTGTCGCTCGACCGCGCCAAGCAATTGGCGTCGCGCCAGTTCGGTCCGCAGGCGACCGTTGATCAGGCGCAGGCTGCCTACGACCAGGCAATGGCCGGAATTGCCAAGACCGAGGCATTGATTTCGCAGAAGCTGGTGCGTGCACCGTTCTCCGGCGATCTCGGCGTCCGCAAGGTCGAGGTCGGCCAGTATCTGACAGCCGGCACGGCGATCGTTTCGCTGACCGATCTGTCGGAGCTGTGGGCCAACTTCACGGTGACGGAAAAGGACTCGGGCAACCTCAAGGTCGGTCAACCGGTTCGGCTGAAGGTCGATGCCTATCCGGGCCGCACCTTCGACGCCAAGATCACCACGATCGAGCCGCAGATCTCGACCGACACCCGCAACATCCGCGTGCAGGCGACCATCTCCAATCCGGAGAAGATCCTGAAGCCCGGCATGTTCGTGACCACCACTGTGGTGCTGCCGGACAAGCCGGCCGTGATCACCGTGCCGGAGACGGCGGTCGACTACACGCTGTACGGCGACTCGGTGTTCGTGATCACCGAGAAGAAGGAAGAGGACGGCAAGACCAGCCTGAGCGCGGTGCGCACTTTCGTGCAGACCGGCAACCGGGTCGAAGGCCGCGTCGAAATCGTCAAGGGCGTGAAGCCGGGCGACAAGGTCGTCGCCGTCGGCCAGCTCAAGCTGCAATCGGGCGCGGCGGTGTCGATTTCGACCGACCCGGCTCCGCAGATTCCGGCGCAGCCGCCGCGATACTGACATCGCACACGTCGCAGCATGATCCGGCCCGGCCGGGTCATGCGCTTTGCAAGTCAACGAAATCGAGATCGCCGCGATGCGCTTTACTGATATTTTCATCAAACGGCCGGTCCTGTCGATCGTCGTCAGCCTGCTGATCCTGCTGATCGGCCTGCGCGCGGCAACGACGCTGCCGATCCGGCAATATCCGAAGCTGTCGAACACGGTCATCAACATCACGACCGTCTATCCGGGCGCGTCCGCGGACCTGATCCAGGGCTTCATTACGACGCCGATCGAGCAGGCGGTCGCTTCCGCCGAAGGTGTCGATTACATCACCTCGTCCTCGGTACTCGGCACCTCGACGATCCAGGTCTACATCAAGCTGAATTTCGATCCGAACCAGGCGCTGACCGAGGTTCTGGCCAAGACCAACTCGGTCAAATACCTGATCCCGAAGGAATCCAACGATCCGATCGTCACCAAGACCACGGGCCAGACCACGGCCGTGATGTATCTCGGATTCTCGTCCGAAGAGCTGTCGGGCTCGGCGATATCAGACTATCTGACGCGCGTTGTGCAACCGGTGCTGTCGACCGTCGACGGCGTGGCCTCCGCCGACATTCTCGGTGGTCAGACCTTTGCAATGCGGCTGTGGCTTGATCCCCTGAAGATGGCGGGCCGCAACGTGTCGCCTGCGGATGTCGCGGCCGCGATCACCGCCAACAACTTCCAGTCCGCGGCGGGGCAGACCAAGGGCTATCTGATTGTCTCAAACGTATCGACGAATACGGGCCTGACCGACGTCAACCAGTTCAAGAAGATGATCGTCAAGGCCAAGGACGGCGGCTTCGTGCGGATGGAGGACATCGCCACCGTCGAGCTTGCGGCCCAAAGCACCGACGCGAGCGTTGCCTTCAACGGCGAGCACGCGATCTTTATCGGTGTGCAGGCAACGCCGCAGGGCAACCCGCTGACTCTGGTCAAGGGCGTGCGGGCGCTGTTCCCTGAGCTGGAGCGCAATCTGCCGCCGTCGATGAAGATGAAGGTCGCCTACGATTCGACCAAGTTCATCCAATCTTCGATCGACGAGGTGGAGAAGACGCTGGGCGAGGCCGTAATCATCGTGATCGTGGTGATCTTCCTGTTCCTGGCCTCGTTCCGCTCGGTCATCATTCCCGTCGTCACCATCCCGCTGTCGATGATCGGCGTCTGCACGCTGATGCTGGCGCTCGGGTTCAGCTTCAATTTGCTGACGCTGCTTGCGATGGTGCTCGCGATCGGCCTCGTGGTCGACGACGCCATCGTGGTGGTGGAGAACATCCATCGCCATCTGGAGGAGGGGAAAACGCCGGTCCAGGCGTCGCTGGAAGGCGCGCGCGAAATCGTCGGTCCCATCATCTCGATGACCATCACGCTCGCGGCCGTGTACGCGCCGATCGGTTTCCTTGGCGGCCTGACCGGCTCGCTGTTCCGCGAATTCGCCTTCACGCTTGCGGGCTCGGTGATCGTGTCCGGCGTGATCGCGCTGACGCTGTCGCCGATGATGTGCTCGGTGCTTCTGAAGAACACCGAAGAGGGCCGCTTCGCCAAGTTGGTCAACAAGGTGTTTGGCGCGCTGACGCGGTGGTACGGACGCAGGCTCGATCGCTCGCTCGACTACAAGGCCATCACCGGCCTGTTTGCGGTGACCATCCTCGGGCTGGTCGGCTTCCTCTACATGCACACGTCGAAGGAGCTGGCGCCCGAGGAAGACCAGGGCATCGTGTTCGCGGTGACCAAGGCGCCGAAATACGCCAACATCGACTACGTCGACTTTTACGGCGAGAAGCTCGACAAGGAATTCCAGAAGTTCCCCGAGACCGATCTTCGCTTCGTGCTGAACGGCATCAACGGCCCGCAGGGCGGTATCGCCGGCATGCTGCTGAAGCCGTGGGAGGAGCGCAAGCGCTCGTCGATCCAGCTGAAGTCGCTGGTGCAGGCCGAGCTTTCCAAGATCGAGGGCGTGCAGGCGTTCGCGTTCAACCTGCCGCCGCTCCCGGGCGGCCCGGGCGGCCTGCCGGTGCAGATGGTCATCAACTCCACCGCCAGTTTCCAGACTGTCTATGAACAGATGGAGAAGTTGAAGGCTGCCGCCCGCAAGAGCGGAATGTTCATCGTCTCCGACAGCGACCTTGCCTACAACCAGCCGAACGTGAAGGTGACGATCAACCGCACCAAGGCGCAGGATCTCGGCGTCAACATGCAGAACCTCGGCAGCACGCTCGCGGTGCTGCTCGGCGGCAACTACATCAACCGCTTCAATCTCGAGGGCCGTTCCTATCAGGTCATCCCGCAGGTGCCGCGCGGCCAGCGGCTCTCGCCGGAATCGCTCGCCGGCTACTACGTCACAACCAACACCGGCCAGCAGCTTCCGCTCTCGACGGTGGTATCGATCGAGACCAAGACCGAGCCGAATTCGCTGACACATTACAATCAGCTCAATTCGGCGACCTTCTCGGCGGTGCCGATGCCCGGCGTGACCGTCGGTGCGGCGGTCGACTTCCTCGAGAGCGAAGCCAAAAACCTGCCGCAAGGTTTCAGCCATGATTATCTAGCTGACAGCAGGCAATATGTGCAGGAAGGCAACCAGCTCGCGGTCACCTTCGGCTTCGCGCTGATTATCATCTTCCTGGTGCTGGCGGCGCAGTTCGAGAGCTTGCGAGATCCGCTGGTCATCATGATCTCGGTCCCGATGGCGATCGTCGGCGCACTGATCCCGCTGTTCTTCGGCGTGGCGACCATGAACATCTACACCCAGGTCGGACTGCTGACTTTGGTGGGCCTGATCACCAAGCACGGCATCCTGATGGTCGAGTTCGCCAACGAGCTCCAGATCAACGAGCGGCTCGATCGCCGCTCAGCCATCGAAATGTCGGCCCGCATCCGTCTCAGGCCGATCCTGATGACCACGGCCGCGATGGTGACGGGCCTGATCCCGCTCCTGACCGCGACCGGCGCGGGCGCGGCCAGCCGCTTCTCGATCGGTCTGGTGGTCGTCGCCGGCATGTCGATCGGCACGCTGTTCACGTTGTTCGTGCTGCCCGCGGTTTACGTGGTGCTGGCGACCGACCATCGCGCGGCGGCCGATTCCGAGCGGAACAAGCAGGTCAACGATCTCGACCTCGGCTCCAAGGCGCTGCGGCCAACCTGAGGACGCAGGTAAGCTAACCCGAGGGCGGCAGCGGCATTCCGCTGCCGCCCTTTTCTATTTGCCCCGGGGGTCCGATTGCCATCAGGCTTTCCCGCGCTCGCGAGAGACAAGGTCCGGTCTTCTTGCTAGGTTCGGCGGGATGAGCCTTTCCCTCCACCCCGATACCCCGCAAGCACGGGCGCTGCCGACTGCGGCGCCGGCTGGCGTCGCGTCCAGCACGACGCCAGGGCAGGGGATCAGGACCCGGCTCTTCACCAAATATGTCGCGCTGTTCGTGGCCGTCGTCGCCATCGCGCTGCTGGCCAACGGCCTGTTCGAGGTCTTCTTCTATTATCGCGAGCACAAGGCCGCGCTGATCCGGGTTCAGCATGAACAGGCCGAGGCGGCTGCGGCCAAGATCGGTCAGTTCGTCAAGGAGATCGAGAGCCAGCTCGGCTGGACCACGCAGCTGCCCTGGTCGGCGAGCTCGATCGAGCAGCGCCGGTTCGACGCGCTACGGCTGCTGCGCCAGGTGCCCGCCATCACCGAGCTCGCCCAGATCGATGCGACCGGCAGGGAGCGGCTGCGGGTCTCGCGGCTCGCCATGGACGCGATCGACAGCGGGATCGACCTGTCGGACGATCCGAAGTTCACCGAGGCGGTCGCGCACAAGGTTTTTTACGGCCCGGTCTATTTCCGCAGGGAGTCCGAGCCGTACATGACACTGGCGCAGGCCGGGTCGCGCAAGGATGCGGGCGTCAGCGTCGCGGAGGTCAATCTCAAGCTGATCTGGGACGTCGTGTCCCAGATCAAGGTCGGCGAGCACGGACACGCCTACGTGGTCGGTCCGGAGGGACGCCTGATCGCGCACCCCGATATCAGCCTGGTCCTGCGCAACACCGACATGTCTGGTCTCGCGCAGGTGCGCGCCGCGCTGGCCGGAGGCGGCGCCACGCTCGATGCGCTTTCCGAAGCGCGCAACATCCAGGGACAGAAAGTGCTGACCGCATCGGCTCCGATCGCGCCGCTGCACTGGACCATGTTCGTCGAGATGCCGGTCGAGGAAGCCTATGCGGCGCTCTATGCTGCGTTGGAACGGCTTGCCTTCGTGCTGCTCGCGGCGTCGATCTTCGCGGTGCTCGCCGGGATATTCCTGGCGCGTCGCATGGTCGGGCCGATCCAGGCGCTGCGGAGCGGCGCCGAGCGCATCGGCGGCGGCGATTTCTCCCAGCGGATCTCGATCAGGACCGGCGACGAGCTCGAGGGGCTCGCGGACCAGTTCAACCACATGGGCGAGCGCCTGCAGGAATCCTATGCGGATTTGGAAAAAAAGGTCGAGGTGAGAACGGCTGAGTTGACCGAGTCGCTCGAGCAACAGACCGCTACGTCGGAAGTGTTGCAGGTCATCAGTTCGTCCCCGGGCGAACTCACACCGGTGTTCCACAAGATGCTCGAGAATGCCACACGCGTCTGTGGCGCGAGTTTCGGCGTAATGAATCTGTGGAATGGCGAGAGTTTCACGATTGTTGCGGATTACAATGTGCCGCCTGCGTTCGCGGCTTCGCGAAAAGACCTGCCGATCCGTCCTCATCCGGAGAGCGCACTTGCTGTGGTCGTTAGGACACGCCGGGTCGTCCATGTTCATGATGTGCAGGAAACTCCGGCCTATCTTGCCGGAGGCCCGACCATTCGTGGAATCTCCGACGTCGCCGGCGCCCGCACGATCGTCATAGTGCCCATGATGAGGGAAAATGAGCTGATCGGAACGCTCGCAGTTTATCGCAAGGAGGTCCGGCCGTTTACCGATAAGCAAATCGCGTTGGTTGAGAATTTCACGAAGCAAGCCGTCATCGCTATCGAGAACACGCGACTGCTGAACGAGTTGCGCAAGCGTACGACGGAGCTGTCGCAATCCCTCGAAGATCTCCGCGCCGCGCAGGACCGCCTGGTCCAAACCGAGAAGCTGGCGTCCCTCGGTCAGCTCACGGCGGGGATCGCGCATGAGATCAAGAATCCGCTCAATTTCGTCAACAATTTCTCGTCGGTGTCGATGGAGTTGATCGACGAGCTTAACGAGGCCCTGCAAACGGCCTCGCTCGACGGCAAGACCAAGGAAGAGGTCGAAGAGCTGACCGGCATGCTCAAGAGCAATCTCGAAAAGGTGGTGCAGCACGGCAAGCGCGCCGACTCCATTGTCAGGAACATGCTTCTGCATTCGCGCGAGGGCTCCGGCGAGCATCGCCCCAGCGATATCAACGCGATCGTGGAAGAGAGCCTCAATCTCGCTTATCATGGCGCGCGTGCCGAAAGACCCGCCTTCAACGTCACGATCGAGCGCAGCTTCGACCCCGCGGCGGGCATGGTCGATATTTATCCGCAGGAAATCACTCGCGTCTTCCTCAATCTGATCTCGAATGGCTTCTACGCCACAGCAAAGCGCAAGGAGAGCGCCACAGACGCCTTCGAGCCCACCTTGCGCGCGGAAACGAAAAATCTCGGCGATAAGCTCGAGGTACGTATTCGCGACAATGGCACCGGGATTCCGCCCGAGGTGAAGGAGAAGATGTTCAATCCCTTCTTCACCACCAAGCCGGCCGGCGAGGGCACCGGGCTCGGCCTTTCCATGAGCCATGACATCGTCGTGAATCAGCACGGCGGTACCATCGACGTGAACACCGAGCCCGGAGTATTCACCGAGTTCATCATCACCCTGCCGCGCATAATGGCGGCGGGCGACACTTCCGGAGGCAAGTCTTGAACGTTTACATCCTGGTCGTCGATGACGAACCCGACGTCGAGACGCTGTTCCGGCAGCAGTTCCGGCGCGACCTGCGCGCCGGCCGCTTCCAGATGGAATTCGCGCCGTCTGCGCCCGATGCGCTGAAGCTCGCCGCCGAGGTTCGCGATCCCTCGTTGATCCTGATCCTGTCAGACATCAACATGCCCGGCATGAGCGGGCTCGACATGCTGCCGAAGGTGCGTGACGCGCATCCTGACGTTCCCGTCATCATGATCACCGCCTATGGCGATGCAGAGACGCGCCGGAAGGCGATCGAGCGCGGCGCGGTCGGACTTCTCACCAAGCCGATCGATTTCGCGCTGCTGCGGCAGGAAATCGACACGAGGCTCGAGCAAGCCGCATGACCGCGACCATTCTCTTCGTCGACGACGAGCCGGATCTCGAGGCATTGGTCCTGCAAAAATTCCGCAGGCAGATTCGCGATGGGCTGGTGACCATCATGTTCGCGCGCGATGGCCTCGAGGCGCTGCAGTCGCTCGAGCAGAATCCGCATGTCGACATGGTCGTCTCCGACATCAACATGCCGCGGATGGACGGGCTGTCGCTGCTGGCGAAGCTCCAGGAAGCCGAAGACAAGAAGTCCACCATCATCGTGTCGGCCTATGGCGACATGAGCAATATCCGCACTGCGATGAACCGCGGTGCGTTCGACTTCCTGACCAAACCGATCGACTTCGCCGACCTGGAGATGACGATCCAGAAGACCATCCGCCACATCGAAATGCTGCGTGAGGTGCGAGGCCGCCAGGCGGAGGCGGAGCGCGCCCACGCCGCGCTGTCGCGTCATTTCTCGCCCGAGCTCGCCAAGCGTCTCGCGGCAGGGAGCGAAGGTAAGGGAATCGAAGTACAGTGGCGCGATGTAGCGACCATCTTCACCGACATTACCGGCTTCACCTCGCTGGTCGAGAGTGTGCCCCCGGAGACGCTGGGCGCGCTTCTCAACGAATATGTCGGCGGGATGACCGAGGTCGTTTTCGCCCAAGAGGGGACAGTTGCCAAGATCATCGGCGATGCGATCCAGGTGCTCTTCAACGCGCCCGGCGATCAGCCCGATTATGCGACACGCGCAGTCGCCTGCGCGCACGGTCTCGACGCCTGGGCGGAGGATTTTTCCGCACGCTGGAAGACGAGAGGCGTGAATTTCGGCACCACCCGTATCGGCGTTCACGCCGGGCCGGCCCTGGTCGGCAATTTCGGCGGCAACCGGTTCTTCGACTACACCGCGTACGGCGACTCCATCAACATCGCGGCGCGGCTGGAAACCGCAAACAAGCATCTGGGCACACGGATTTGCGTCAGTGCCAGCGTCGCCAAGGCGGCTGAGAATTTTCAAGGCCGTCCCGTCGGCGAGCTGTTGCTGCGCGGACGCAGCGAGCCGTTGCGCGCGTTCGAGCCGCTGGCGCAGGCCCAATTCGCTGCGCCGGAAACGGCGCTGTATTCCGAGGCTTTTGCCAAGATGGAGGCCGGTGACGGCGCCGCCATGCCGGCTTTTGCCGCGCTGGTCGGAATGCATGCCGACGACTCCCTCGCCGGCTTTCACCTGAAGCGCCTGCTCAACGGCGCCAAGGGTATTCGCATGCAACTGGAATAGGAGTCCGACATGACACGCGAATTCTCCGCCGGCAATTACCGCTTTATCCCGTCCGTGTTCCAGTATTCAGCCGGTGCGGCCGCGGATGACGGCTATGAGATCGAGCGCGTCCGCTTCGACCGCCCGGTGCCGCTCGCGGAAGGGTTTGCGCTTGCGGCGAAATACATCCAGGAGGCGGGGCGGCCACTGACGGCGTTCTGCGCCTGTGAGCTGCGCTCACCGGCGGCCTTCAGCGAGGACGGTTTTCGCGCGTTCAACCTGCATTATGTTAAGACGCTGTCCGAATGGGGCATCTTCGACGGCACCACGAATCCGGTGGCGCGCAGCAATGTCTGTCCCGAGATCGATCCGCCGGCCGAGCCGTCGTTCTATGCGTTCTCCTTCACGCGGCCGACGAGCTCGAGGACGCCGAGCTTCGTGATCGCCGGCGGCGCCGAAGCGCGCGAGGGTAGCGGATCCTATGTCGAGCGTACCGTGCGCTACCGCGACCTCAGCCCGGAGGGCCTTCGCGAAAAGGTCCGCTTCACGACGACCTCGCAGATGGAGAACCGGATGACGGCCTTCGGCTTCGGCTGGAAGGACACGACCGGCGTGCAGGCTTATTCCGTGCACGACTTCCACCACGCGCTGGTCGACGAGCTGGTCCGCCGCGGCGCGCTGCGCTCCGGCCTGTCCTGGCACTATGCCCGGCCGCCGGTGGTCGATCTCGAATACGAGATGGATTGCCGCCGGGTGATGCGGGAGATGGTGATCTAGCGCTGGCGCGGATCGAGCGCGTCGCGCAGGCCGTCGCCGAGCAGGTTCAGCGACAGCACCACGAGGAAGATCGCAAGCCCCGGCCAGATCGCCATCCAGGGCGCCTGGGTCAAGAAGCGCTGTGCCGCATTGAGCATGCTGCCCCAGGACGGCGCGGGTGGCTGCTGGCCGAGGCCGAGGAAGGACAGCGCTGCTTCGGCGATGATGGCGGCGGCGATCGACAGTGTCGCCTGCACCAGAAGCGGGGGCAGGATGTTCGGCAGGATATGCGAAAATGCGACCCGCCACGGCGGATTGCCGAGCGCGCGAGCCGCCTCTACATAATCCTCGGCCTTGACGTTCAACACCAGCCCGCGCGTCAGGCGGATGAAGATCGGGGTGGCTGAGATACCGATCGCGATCATGGCGTTGCCGAGGCTCGGACCGAGGAACGCGGCGAGTGCGATCGCCAGGATCAGGAACGGGCAGGCCAGCATCGCGTCGGTGATCCGGCTGATCAGCGCATCGACAAAACCGCCACGATAGCCGGCGAGCAGGCCGAGCGGCACGCCGATGCCGAGCGCAATCGTAACCGAGATCAGGCCCGCGAGCAGCGATGCGCGCGCGCCGTAGACGACACGGCTCAGGATATCGCGGCCGAGCTCGTCGGTGCCGAACCAGTGCGCCGCGGTGGGCGGCTTGCGCACCAGGCTCCAGCTCGTCGCTATGGGATCATAGGGCACGACGAGTGGCGCAAGCAGCGCGAAGCCGATGAACAAGGCGATGACGACAAGTCCAAATACCGCCGCCTTGCGCTTGAACAGCCGCCGCCGCGCGCGGCGCGCCGGGCTGTCCAGCTCGTAGGCCTGGGTGGTGGGACTTGCAGATAGCGCAGCGTCGGTCATCGCCTAGCCCCTTAGCCGCGGATTGACGAGGACATAGGCGACGTCGGCAACGAGGTTGAGGGTAATGTAAACCGTCGCCGTGACCAGCACCACACCCTGCACCACCGCATAGTCGCGGTTGAACACCGCGTCCACGATCAGCTTGCCGAAGCCGGGAATGGAGAAAATCTGTTCGGTCAGCACGGCGCCTGACAGCAATGTGCCGAGCTCGAGCGCGCCAAGCGTGATGATAGGCGTCAGCGCATTGCGCATGGCGTGCTTGAGGATGACCGAGCGTTCCGACAGTCCCTTTGCGCGCGCGGTGCGGACATAATCGCTTTCCAGCACCTGGAGCATGGCGCTGCGGGTATGCCGCATCAAAACCGCGGAAATCGCATTGCCGAGTACGAAGGCGGGCATGATGGTGGCAGCCAGACTCGCGCGCCAGTTTTCGGTGAGCGGCACGTAACCCGAAGCCGGCAGCCAGCCAAGTTCGATCGAGAACAGGAAGATCAGCATGATGCCGAGCCAGAAATTCGGCGTCGAGATGCCCCATAGCGCGAACAAATTCGCGCCATAGTCCCAGGCGGTACCCTTCTTAACGGCGGAGACGATGCCGGCGGGAATGCCGATGAAGAACGCGATCAGGATCGCCATCGATCCGAGCTGGAGCGTCACCGGCAGCTTCTGCGCGATCAGCTCGCGCACCGGCATCTTGTTGCGCAGGGACTCGCCGAAATCGCCTGATAGAACGCCCTTGAGCCAATAGACGTACTGTACCGGGATCGGCTTATCGAGCTTATACTGCTGCCGGATCTGTTCGATCACGGCGGGATCTCGCTCCTCCCCGGCCATCACCAGCGCGGGATCGCCCGGCAATAATTGCTGGAGCGAGAAGATCAGCACCGACACGAAGAACAGTGTCGGCACAATCTGCGCGATGCGATGGGCGAGGAAGTTCAGCATGGCTCGGATCGCGTCCTGGAGGCGGCCTCGATCACTTGAACTTCAACCCGACCACCCGCACCAGCCCGTCGGGCATCTGCTTGTAGCCCTGCAGCTTGGTCGTATGCGCGATCAAGAGCGTGCGGTGATAGATGTAGATGATGGGCAGATCGTCGAGCAGGATTTTCGCCAGCTTTTGGTAGATCGCCTTGCGCTCCTCGACATTGGACGTCATCCGTCCATCTTCCATCAACTTGTCGGCATCCGGGTTTGCGTACACGCCGTCATTCTGCGCCGCCTTGCTGCGCATGAAGATGTAGGAATTGCCGTCGGGATCGATGCGGCCGCTCCAGTTGATCTGGAAAACCTGGAACTCGCCGGCCTGGGCCTGCTTGAAGGTCGTCGCGAACTCGACGGCGCGGATCTTGATGTCGAAGCCCGCTTCCGCGGCCATCGACTGGACCACCTGGGCGACGGCTTCATTCTCCGCGCCCTTGGGGATCATGTAATCCACGGTCACGGGCAGCGTGACCCCGGCTTCCTTCAACAGCGCTTTCGCCTTCGCGATGTCACGGCCGTGGACCGGGAAGGCCTTCTGGTAATAGGGATGTGTCGGGCTGACCCATTGATTGCCCGGCGTGAACTCGCCGTTGAAGACGACCTGATTGAGGGCTTCGCGGTCGATGGAAAGGTCGAGCGCCTGGCGGACTTTGGCCGACTGGCTCAGCGGCCCCTTGGTCTTGTCGTTACCGATGTTGACGGTCAGGCCGAGATAGCCGAGCTCGGGCGCCGTCGACAGCACCAGCCGGGAATCGGCGCGCACGTCCTTGATATCGGTGGCGAGCACGCGCTCGATCAAATCGAGTCCGCCGGACTTCAGATTGGCGAGGCGGACGGTGGCATCGACGATCGGCAGGAATACGACCCGGTCGATATGGATGTTGTCCTTGTTCCAGTAGTCGGCAAATTTTTCGAACACCATGCGGTCCTGCTGGACGCGTTCGACAAATTTGTAAGGTCCTGCGCAGACCGGATGCAGGCCGAACTTGTCGCCGGCGTCCTTCGCCGC
Organism: Bradyrhizobium sp. 197; assembly: GCF_023073375.1. Lineage (NCBI taxonomy): Bacteria > Pseudomonadati > Pseudomonadota > Alphaproteobacteria > Hyphomicrobiales > Nitrobacteraceae > Bradyrhizobium > Bradyrhizobium sp. 197. The sequence goes on from NZ_JADPJJ010000009.1 coordinate 141,208, forward strand.
CTTCGGCGACACCATCATGCCGGAGCGGTCGGTGAGCTGGGCAATCAGCGGCGAGTAGGGGGTCTTGAGCACCAGCTTGATGGTCAGGGGATCGACGACCTCGACATGGTCGACGCTGGCAAGCTCGGGCTTCCGGAACGAGGTCGGCAGCGTCATATGACGCTCGATCGAGAACTTTGCGGCCTCCGCGTCCAGCGGCTCGCCGTCATGAAACTTGACGTTGGGTCGGAGCTTGATCGTCATCTCCTTGCCGTCGGCCGAGGTCTCGTGTGACAGCGCGAGCTGCGGCACGATGTTCAGCTTCTCGTCGATGTCGAACAACTTGTCGCAGAAGGCGGAGAATACGATGCGGCCGACATAGGTGCGGCCGACACTGGGGTCGAGAATGTCGGGGTCCTCGGCGATGCCGATGCGAAGCGTGGTCTGGGCCTGGGCGCCGCCCACGAGCGACGTCAGCAATGCCGACGTCAGGATCGCCAAACGCATGAAACTCATCGCTCTCACCCTCTGTTTGACGGCTAGGCCGGGTCGGTCCTCAATGAACTAACCCCGCCGGCGCGTGCTGCTTCCGGGCCGCCGCTGAAGGCGGCGACCAATTTTTCAAGAACCGGCGAGAAGCCCCCGTCCGACGGTACGATCGCCTCGGACGACGGCAGTTCCGACGTTCGGTGGCACGCCGTTGCATGTCCGATGCCATCCGGCAGCAGCTGTGGCATTTCGCTGCGGCAGCGCTCGACCACATAGGGGCAGCGAGTGTGGAAGCGGCATCCCGGCGGCGGATTCAGCGCGCTGGGGATCTCTCCCTGAAGCACGATCCGGCTGCGCTTTGCCCGCGGTTTAGGCACGGGGATCGCGGACAATAGCGCCCGACTATAGGGATGGCGGGGTGCGGCGAACAGCGCGTCCGCCGCCGCTGTCTCGACGATCTGGCCGAGACTCATCACCGCCACATGGTCGGCGATGTGCTTGACCACGGCGAGGTCATGCGAGACGAAAATGTAGGCGAGGCCGAGCCGGTCCTGGAGTTCGCGCAGCAGATTGAGGATCTGCGAGCGAATCGAGACGTCGAGCGCCGAGACCGGCTCATCACAGATGATCAGTTTTGGCTCGACCGCGAGCGCTCGGGCAATCGCGATGCGCTGTCGCTGGCCGCCGGAGAATTCGTGCGGATAACGCCGGGCCAACCGCGACTCCAGCCCGACCAGCCGCAAGATCTTCTCGACGCGCTCGCGCCGCTGTGCCGCCGGCACGAGATCATGCAGCGCCAGCGGCTCGGTCAGGATCTGGCCGACGGTCATGCGTGGGTTGAGCGAGGCGTAGGGATCCTGGAAAATGATCTGCGCCTCGCGGCGGAAGGCGCGCAGCGCGACGGCGTCGAGGGAGAGGAGATCGCGGCCTTCGAAACGGATTGTGCCTGCATCCGGCTCGATCAGCCGCAGCACCAGGCGGCTGACGGTGGATTTGCCGCAGCCGGATTCGCCGACCAGCGCCAGCGTCTTGCCGGCCTCCAGCGAGAAGGAAACGCCGTCAACCGCTTTGACATGCGCCAGCGCCCGGCCGAACAGCGAGCGCTCGGCGACGAAATGCTTGACCAGGCCTTCGACCTCGAGCAGCGCCATCAGGACACCAGGCGTTCGAGCGGCGCGCGGATACAGCGCGAGAGGTGGCCGGGGCTCGCTTCGACGAGCGGCGGCGGTGCCTTGGTACAGGCGTCCAGCACGAAAGGGCAGCGCGCGGCGAAACGACAGCCCGCGGGGGGGTGCATCATGTTCGGGACCATGCCCTCGATCGTGGCAAGCTGTTCGGCGCGATGGTCCAGCCGCGGGATCGAGCCGAGCAGGCCGACGGTGTAGGGATGCTGCGGCGCCGAGAACAATTCGTCGACCGGCGCGCGTTCGACGATCTCGCCGGCATACATGACGGCGACCTCATCGCAGACTTCGGCGACGACGCCGAGATCGTGGGTGATCAGGATGATCGCGGCGCCGCTCGCCGCCTTCAATTCCCGCATCAACTCGAGGATCTGCGCCTGCAAGGTGACGTCGAGCGCGGTGGTCGGTTCGTCCGCGATCAGCAGCCGCGGGTCGCAGGCGAGCGCCATCGCGATCATGACGCGTTGGCGCATGCCGCCGGAGAGCTTGTGCGGATATTCGTCGATCCGCCGCTCGGGCGAGGGAATGTGAACGCGACGCAGCAGTTCGATTGTCCGGTCGCGCGCGCTGCGGCGTGAGCCGCCGCGGTGGCGCAGAATCGTCTCGATGATCTGGTCGCCGATGGTGAAGCTCGGATTGAGCGAGGTCATCGGCTCCTGAAAGATCATCGCGAGCCGGTTGCCGCGGAGGTCCCGCAATATCTGGTCTGGTACCTGCAACAGATCGAAGCCGTCAAAACGGATCGCGCCTGAGATCTCCGCGCCCTGCTTCGGCAGCAGGCCCATGATCGCCAGCGAGGTCACGCTCTTGCCGCAGCCGGATTCGCCGACGAGGCCGAGCGTCGCGCCGTTGGCGACGCTGAGATCGACGCTGTCGACCGCGTGGGTGATGCGGCCGTCGTCGCCGTGAAAACGGATGCGGAGATCCCTGATCTCGATGAGGAGGCTCGCGTTCATGACCGTTTTGCGCGCGCTGCGGCGATGCTGGCGTCGATGACGCTGCGATCGGTGTTGCCTGCCGGGTTCTGCCGCGTTGGCATCGAGTCGCGGAAGTGAACCCACAGCTCCTGGCTGACTTGTTCGAGCCGTTCGAGCTCGCCGAGCGGATCGGGATGATCGTCGGCACGTACGTCCAGGACCGGCCATTCCTCCTCGCCATGGATCAGGAGCGCGGCGGACTGCTTGCCGCGTTTGTCCCCGCCGGCGGCCTCGCCCGCGCGCATCGCGGCGAGCAAGCGGCGCGGGAAGGGCAGGCTGTCATTGGCGATGTAGGTTCTTGCGGTCTCGTCGAGCACGTCGGCGCCCGCGAGCATGTTGCCGGCGATCGAAAAGCCGCTGCCCGCGATATGCCCGCACCAGTCGACGCAGTCGCGCCCGGTATGCGCCGCGATCTCGCCGCTCGCATCCATGATGTGGATCTGGCGGCTCTCGCGGCCATCGTCGGTCGCGAGCAGGGCGGCCAGCACGTCGTGCGCGTTGAGACCCTCGCGCAGCAGCTTGACGCCGTCGATGCCGTAATAGGGATTGACGAAGGCCTGCGTCGCGATGGCGCCGAGACCGGCAGCGATATAAGGGACACGCGCGCCGACGGCGAAGAAGCGCGTGGCAACGGCGATGCCGAACTGACCGGTGGCAGAATCTCGCGCGATGATCGACCAGGTCATATGCTGCCCTTTAGCGCCCTGCGGCGTAGCCCTGCATGCCGCGCGGATTGGCGGCGGCGCGCCGTCGTACACCGACGCGGGAGGCCGCGGTGAGGCGGCCTTCCGACCAGTCCGATCCGACTTCGACGATATGTCCGCGTTCGCGAAGATTCTCGATCGTCGCCTTCGGCACGCGGTTCTCGACCACGAGCACGCCGGGGCGCGCGGTACGCGGCCAGAACGAGATCGGAAAGTGCTCGGAATGCCAGGCCGGCGCATCGATGGCTTCCTGGAGATTGAGGTTGCAATGGACGTGCCGCAGGAAAAACTGCGTGATCCACTGATCCTGCTGGTCGCCGCCGGGCGAGCCCCATGCCAGGTAAGGCTCGCCGTCACGCAATGCCATGGTGGGTGAGAGTGTGGTGCGCGGTCGCTTGCCGGGCGCGAGCGCCGCGGGGTGATCATCCTCCAGCCAGAACATCTGGGCGCGGCTGCCGAGGCAGAAGCCGAGCTCCGGAATGATCGGAGAGGATTGCAGCCAGCCGCCCGACGGCGTCGACGACACCATGTTGCCAGCCTTGTCGATGATGTCGAAATGCACGGTGTCGCCGCGCACCTCGCCGAAACGCCCCACCGTTGGCTCGCCGGCGCCGAGCGCGCCGACCGCCTCGCGCTGCCCCTCGGCACGGCGCAGCTTGACCACGCCGCCAAAGCCCTCGATCGAGCCGGGGAGGAAGTCGAGCGAAGCCTTGTCGGTGACGAGCTTGCGTCGTTCGTCGTTATAGGCGTCCGACAACAGCGTCGCGATCGGGATATCGCTGAACTTGGGGTCGCCGTAGAATTTCTCGCGGTCGGCAAAGGCGAGCTTGGCGCATTCGATCTGGAGGTGGATGAATTCCGGACCGGTCGGATTGAGCCCGTCAAGCGCAAAGCCCTTCAGGAGCGCGAGTTGCTGCAGCGTCACCGGGCCCTGGCTCCAGACCCCGGCCTTGCACACTGTGTAGCGGCCGTAGTCGTAGGTCAGCGGCGCCTCGACCGTCGGCTGCCAGCGCGCCATGTCGTCGGCCGATAGCACGCCGCGATGCGGCGAGCCGCTGACGTCCATCACCTCCTGGGTGCGGCAGAATTTGTCGATGGCTTCCGCCACAAAGCCATGCGACCACGCCTTTCGGGCGCGCTCGATCTCGGCGTCGCGGTCGCCGCCGTCGCTTTCGGCTTCGCTCAGAATCCGTGCGTAGGTCGCCGCAAGTGTCTTGTTGGTGAAGAGTGTGCCGGGTTTTGGCACTTCGCCGTTCGGGAGATAGACGGCGGCCGACGTCGGCCAGTGCTTGCGGAACAATTGCTCGACAATCTGGATCGTGGCGCAGGCGCGCTCGACCAGAGGATAGCCGTCGCGCGCATAAGAGATCGCAGGCTCCAGCACGTCGCGCACGCGCATCGTCCCATAGTCACGCAGCAGCATCATCCAGGATTCGAAGGTGCCGGGGACGCACGCCGCGAGCAGGCCGGTGCCGGGCACCATGTCGAGGCCTTCGCTCTTGTAATGCGCGATGGTGGCGCGGGCCGGTGCCGGACCCTGGCCGCAGATCACCTCGGTGCGACCGCGCTTGACGTCGTGCACGATGATCGGCACGTCGCCGCCGGGACCGTTCAGATGCGGCTCGACCACCTGGAGCGTGAAAGCGGTGGCGACGCCGGCGTCGAAGGCGTTGCCGCCCTTTTCCAGGATGGCCATGCCGACGGCGGTCGCGATCCAGTGCGTGGTCGCGACGACCCCGAAGGTGCCCTCGATCTCGGGGCGCGTCGTGAAAGGATCGGGATTGACATTGCTGGCCATGGACTACCTCATTTGCGGCGCGCGCAATTGATCACAGGGCCAAGCCGCCGCCAAATGCGCAGGCTGCATGGCACGCGCGCGTCACGCCGGGACCGAAGCGGTGTTGACGGCGTGGCAGGCGACCCCGTCGATCAGTTCCGGGGCCTCCTTGCGACAGAGATCGAACGCCAGCGGGCAACGGGGGTTGAAGGCGCAGCCGGGGGGCGGGTTGATCGGGTTCGGGATCTCGCCCTTCACCGGAATGCGCTGGCGGCCGCTCATGGCGAGATCAGGCACGGCACCCAGCAGCATCTTGGTGTAGGGCATGCGTGGACGGGCGAACAGCTCGCGCCCCTCTGCGATCTCGACGATGCGTCCGAGATACATCACGCCGACGCGGCTCGCCATGTGGCGGACCACGGCGAGGTTGTGGCTGATGAACATGTAGGTCAGGCCGAACTTGTCCTGGAGGTCGCGCATCAGGTTCAGGATCTGCGCCTGCACGGAGACGTCGAGCGCCGAGGTCGGCTCGTCGCAGACGATGAACTCCGCGTCGGAGGCGAGTGCCCGCGCGATCGCGATGCGCTGGCGCTGGCCGCCCGAGAATTCGTGCGGAAACTTCAACCTGTCGTCGGGATGCAGGCCGACAAGGCTGAGAAGCTCTCCGACGCGCGCCTGGATGTCGCGCTCGCCCTGGATCAGGTCGAAAGCGCGGATCGGCTCGGAGATGATGGCGTCGACCCGGAAGCGCGGGTTCAGGCTCGCATAGGGATCCTGAAAGATCATCTGGATGCGGCGGCGCAGCTTTCGCCGAGCCGGCGCCTGCCGCGGGTCGGTCATCGAGACGCCGTCGATCAGGACGTTGCCGGAGCTCGGCGGCAGCAGGCCGACGACCATCCGCGCCACCGTGGTCTTGCCCGAGCCGGACTCTCCGACCAGTGCAAAAGTCTCGCCCTTCCTGATGTCGAAGGTGACGCCGTCGACGGCCTTGAGATATTCGAGATGGCCGCCCTCGAGCACGCGGTTGAGCCAGGGCTTCGAGACGTCGAAGACGCGCCGCAAACTCGTGGCCTGGACGAAGGGAGTGCTCATGCAGCGCTCTCCGCCGGCACGTTGTCATAGAGGTGGCAGGCAACGGATTGCGTGCCGCGCGGCAGCGGCTCCGGCCTCTCCACGCGACATCGATCGAATGCGAATGCGCAGCGTGGATTGAACGAGCAGCCGCGCGGGATCGCCGACAGGCGCGGCATGGAGCCGGGGATCTGCACCAGGCGCTTGTCGTCGCCGGCAAGCGTCGGGATCGCGCCCATCAGGCCCTTGGCATAGGGATGCAGCGGATTTCTCACGACGTCCTGCACCGGGCCGATCTCGGCGACGCGGCCGGCATACATCACTGCGACACGGTCGGACGCCTCCGCGATGACGCCCATGTCGTGGGTCACCAGCATCACGGCGGTGCCGTGGTCGCGTCCGAGGCGCTTGATGAGCGAGATGATCTGCGCCTGCACGGAGACGTCGAGGGCGGTGGTCGGCTCGTCCGCGATGATCAGCTCCGGCTCGGCGCAAATCGCCAGCGCAATCACCACCCGCTGGCGCATGCCGCCGGAGAACTCGTGGGGATAGCCGTCGATGCGCTTTTCGGGCGCGGGGATTCCGACTTCGGCAAGCAGGTCGATGGCGCGGCGGCGTGCGGCGGTCTCGGACAGATTGAGGTGGGTCCGGATCGTCTCGATGAGCTGGTCGCCGACGCGGTAGAGCGGATTGAGCGATGTGAGCGGGTCCTGGAAGATCATGCCGATCCGTTTTCCCCTGATACGGCGCAGCTCTTCTGGCGGCAGATTGTCGATGCGCAGGCCCGCAAGACGAATCTCGCCGCCGGCGATGCGGCCGGGCGGATCGATCAGGCCGATCACCGCGAGCCCGGTGACCGATTTGCCGGCGCCGGATTCGCCGACCACGCCCAGCACCTCGCCCTTGGCGATATCGAAGGAGACGCCGTCGATGGCGCGTAGCGTGCCCCGGCGGGAGGCGAACTCCACCTGAAGATTGCGCACGGAGAGGATGGGTTCGGTCATGAGCGAGACGCTCTCATCCAAGTATTGCTCATCCAAATCTTGCTCATCAAAGGTTTGCTCATCGGAGCTTCGGGTTGAGCGCGTCGCGCAGCCAGTCGCCGAGCAGGTTGATCGACAGGATCAAGGCAGCGAGCGCGATACCGGGAAAGGCCACGATCCACCATTCGCCCGCGAACAGGTAGTTGTTGCCGATGCGAATCAACGTGCCGAGCGAGGGCATTGTGTCGGGCAGGCCGACGCCAAGGAAGGACAGTGTCGCCTCGGTAATGATGGCGAGCGCGAGGTTGATCGTGGCGATGACCAGGATCGGACCCATCGTGTTCGGCAGCACATGGCGGAACATGATCTTTGGTGCGGGAAGGCCGATCAATTGCGCGGCAGCCACGTAATCCTTGTTCTTCTCGACCATCACGGAACCGCGCACCGTCCGGGCGTACCCGACCCAGAAACTCAGGCCGATCGAGATCACCAGCACGACCAGCATGCTGGTTGCATCCAGCCGGTTGCCGAGGATCGATTTCGCGATGCCGTTGACCAGCAGCGCGATCAGGATGGCAGGGAAAGTGAGTTGCACGTCGGCGATCCGCATGATCACGCCGTCGACCGCGCCCCCGAAATAGCCGGCGATCAGACCGAGCGCGATTCCGAGCGCGCCGGCGAAGATTACGCCGGCCACGCCGACGGCGAGCGAGATGCGCAGCCCGTAGAGAATTGCGGAGAACACGTCGCGGCCCTGCTCGTCGGTGCCGAGCAGGAACGGGCTCTGGCCGTCGGCGGTCCAGAGCGGTGAGATCCGGGAATTCATCAATTGGAGCTGCGCGGGATCGAACGGGTCCTGCACCGCGAGCGCGGAGGCAAAGATTGCGAGCAGGAAGAACAGCACGGTAATGGCCGCCGCCACCATGGTCAGCTTGGAGCGGCGAAACGAATAGAAGATGTCGCTGTCGAGTGCACGGCTGAGCCAGCTACGGGCAGCATGCGTCCGCAGCGTGCTCGGCTTGTCGGGATTGGAGGCGACCACTTCGGACATGCGGACTGCCTTATGTGGCACGGCCGACGGTCGCGCGCAGGCGCGGATCGACGACCGTGTAGAGGATGTCGACCACCAGATTGATGGTGACGAAGATCAGCGAGACCATCAGCAGGTAGGCGGCCATAATCGGGATATCGACGTTTTGCACAGCCTGCACGAACAGAAGTCCCATGCCGGGCCATTGGAACACGGTTTCGGTGATGATCGAAAATGCAATAACCGAGCCAAACTGCAGTCCGGCTACCGTGATCACGGGAATCAGAGTGTTCTTCAGCGCGTGGCCGAAATGAATGGCACGGGTTGTCAGCCCGCGGGCGCGGGCAAAACGAATATAATCGGTCCGAAGCACTTCGAGCATCTCCGCGCGCACCAGCCGCATGATCAGGGTCATCTGGAACAGGCCGAGCGTGATCGAGGGCATGATCAGCGCCTTCAGGCCCGACAATGTGAGCAGGCCCGTGGTCCACCAGCCGAGCTTGACGACCTCGCCGCGGCCGAACGAGGGCAACCAGCCCAATGTCACCGCGAACAGATAGATCAGAAGGATGCCGATCAGGAACGTCGGCAGCGAGATGCCGATCAACGAAACCGCCTGGAATAATTTGGCGAGCACGGTGTCGCGCTTGAGCGCCGAATAGACGCCCATCAGGATGCCGGACACCATTGCAAATACGGTGGCGCAGATCGCAAGTTCCAGCGTTGCGGGCATACGCTCCATCAATAGCGTCGAGACCGGCTGGCGGAACTGATAGGAGACGCCGAACTTGAATTGCGCGGCATCGGCGAAATAGCGCACGAACTGCACCGGCACGGGATCATCGAGGCCCAGCGACTTGCGCACGGCTGCGCGTTCGGCCGCCGGCGTATCGAGCGAGACGATCTGGTTGATGGGGTCGCCGGCGAAGCGGAACATCGAGAACGCGATGATGCCGACGGCGAACATGACGCCGATCGCCTGAACGGCGCGGCGAAGAGTGAAAGCGAGCATGCCTTCCACTTTCCTTGAGTGTGCGTCTGGCCGACGTCTTTGTCGGCCGGAAAAGGAAAGGTCCCGGAAGCCTGACGCTGCCGGGACCTCGTGTTCAACTGACGCTATTCCTTCTTGGTCGCCCAGTGGAACATGACCAGATTGTCGGCGCGCTGCGGCAGGTTGACCTTTTTCGATACGCCCCAGGCCAGCGCCTGCTGGTGCAGCGGAATATAGGCCCAGTCCTTGATGCTGATCTCATACGCCTGCTTGATCAGCTGATTGCGTTTGGCGGTGTCGGTTTCGACCAGCACCTTGTCGGTGATGGCGTCGAATTCCTTGTTGCAATAGCCACCAAGATTGGCTTCGCCCCGCGAGGATTTCGCATCGTCGCGGCATCCCATGATGTCGTTCAGCACATTGTGGGAATCCATCGTGCTCGGCGTCCAGCCCAGCATGAAGAACGAGGTCTGGTAACCACCTTGCTTCAGCACCTTGGCGAAGTACTGCGCCTTGGGCTGTGCCAGCAGATTGATCTTGACGCCGATGCGGGCAAGCATGCCGACGACGGCCTGGCAGATCGCGGCATCGTTGACGTAGCGGTCGTTCGGACAATCCATCGTGACCTCGAAGCCGTCGGGGTAGCCGGCCTCGGTCAGGAGTTTCTTGGCGCCGTCAGGATCGAATTTTGGCCGCGTGAACTCCTTGGACAGTGCGAACAGTTCGGGCGCGATCATCAGTGCCGACGGTGTCGACAGTCCCCGCATCACGCGCGTCTTGATCAGCTCGATATCGATCGCCTTGTAGAACGCCTCCCGGACCTTGACGTCCTTGAACGGGTTCTTGCCCTTGATGTTGGAGTAGAGCAGCTCGTCACGAACCGTGTCGAATCCGATGAAAATGGTGCGAAGCTCCGGCGCCTTCAGCACCTGGGCATTCGGGCTCGCATCGACGCGGGCAATGTCTTGGATCGGCACCGGCTCGATGACGTCGACCTCGCCCGAAAGCAGCGCAGCGACTCGGGTGGCGTCGGAGGCGATCGGGGTGAAGATGATCTCCTTCAGGTTGCCTTCCATCTTGCCCCAGTAATTGGGGTTGGCCTTGAACACGGTCTTCACGCCGGGCTGATGGCTCTCGATGATGAAGGGACCGGTACCGTTCTCGTGCAGCGAGGCGTAGCTCGGCGAGGTCGCGGACACCGGGGTCGGCTCGACGGCCTTGTTCTCCTCAGCCCACTTCTTGTCCATGATGTACCAGACGTCCCACGCCGAATGCAGGATGGGATTGGGCGAGGGCAGGACGAAATCGACCGTGTAGTCGTCGACCTTGACGACCTTGACGTCAGGCGCCAGGCGGGTCTGCATGTTCGAGTTTTTGTTTCGGACACGATCGGCGGAGAACAGCACGTCGTCGGCGGTGAAGGGGTCGCCGTTGTGGAATTTTACGCCCTTTCGCAAATGGAAGCGCCACCGGGTCGGCTCCGGAGTTTCCCAGCTCTCCGCCAGCGCCGGAATGATCTTGAGGTCCTTGTCGCGCGCGGTGAGGCCCTGATAGACGTGACCGAGATGGGCGTGGGTGGTGGACTCGTTCAGCGAGTAGGGATCAAGCGACTTCAGGTCGCCCTGGTTGGCATAGCGCAGCGTCTGGCTCGACGCTGGCGACATCGTCAACGCAAGCATACCGGCGAGCGTCGCCGCAAACAGAGTTCGACCGACTGACATTCTTGACCCTCTCAACTCTGCCGCGCCGTGATTTTTGATTGTTCGGCGGGCGTCCCAATCCATGTTGCCCAGAGTTCTCGACCCGTGCAAGCGCCATTGCAGCAAGGAACGCGCCAAGTTGCACCGCTGTGCAGCAATGCTGACCGACAATCGGGGGACGAGGGGCCGATTTTGATTGACCATATCCATCGAACGCGGAAGCCGGCGCCTAGCCGCGTGCCTCAGGTCGCTTGCGTTGCACACCGTGTCGCGGCGATACTATATGAAGCCGCTCGAATCTCATCTGGAGGGGATATGAAAGTTAATATCGAAATCGACTGCACCCCCCTGGAAGCCCGTCAGTTCTTCGGACTACCCGACGTGATGCCGATGCAGGCCGCGGTGATGGACAAGTTGCAGCAGCAGATGATGTCCAACATCGATAAGGTTTCGCCGGAATCGCTGATCCAGAGCTGGTTCACCTTCGATCCCAAGATCGCTGAGCGGTTTCAGGACATGTTCGTCACCATGGCCGGTCTCGGCGGCACGCGCAGCAGCGACAAGAAGAAATAATGCCGCCCGTCCCGGACGGGCCGCAGTCCTCCGGCCGGCTTCATCCGCCGGGCCTTGGTCTGCTGCTCGCCGAAGCCCGTGGGTTATTCGAATTCAATGCCAGCCTGCTGTTGTCGCCGGTTCTGATGCGTGCGCCGAAAGGCGATGGCCATCCAGTACTGGCGCTGCCGGGCTTTCTCGCCAGCGACCTCTCGATGGCGCCGATGCGGCGCTATCTCGGTGCGCTCGGCTATGAGGCACATGCCTGGCGGATGGGGCGCAACCTCGGCGGGCTGGGACGGATGCGGGATTTGCTGCGCGCCCGTCTCGCTGAAATCCATGCTGCGAGCGGACGCAAGGTCAGTCTGGTCGGATGGAGTCTCGGCGGCGTCTATGCGCGCGATCTCGCGCTCCAGGCGCCCGACATGGTCCGCAATGTCATCACGCTCGGCAGCCCTTTTGCCAATGACATACGAGCGACCAATGCGACGCGGCTCTACGAGATGATGTCCGGCGAGCGAGTGGAGGATTTCGCCGAGCTGCGCGAGGCGATCGCCGGCGATCTGCCGGTGCCCGCAACTTCCGTCTATTCGCGCGCCGACGGCATCGTGAACTGGCGGACCTGCCTGCTACGTCCCTCCGACCGCGCCGAGAACATCGAGGTGCACCTGGCGAGCCATATCGGGCTCGGGGTGAATCCCGCAGCGCTGTGGGTCGTGGCGGACCGTCTTGCGCAACCGGAGGGGGAGTTCTCGCCATTTGACCGGGCAGGGCCGTTTGCCATTGCATATGCCCCGCCGGAACAGGCAGTATCGGCCTGACGAGAAGTGCCGCTAAGGCGCCCGTTAAATACTCGGGAGGGAATTATGGCTGACGGTAAGAAGCTGTCGTCGCTGGACGCATCATTTCTTTATCTGGAAACGCCGGAAATGCCGATGCATGTCGGCAGCATGGCCATCTTTCGCCTGCCGGACGACTACAAAGGCGACTTCTTCGAAGACTTCAAGGCAATGATCGTCTCGCGCCTGCACATCGCGCCGATCCTCAAGGCGCGGCTGGAGAAGGCGCCGCTCGACATCGATCATCCTTCTTGGGTCGAGGACGATCAGTTCGACATCGACCGTCACATCTTCCGGGCCAGCCTGCCGCAGCCGCGCGATCGCGCCACGCTCGAGCGCATCGTCGGCTGGATGCACGCCAAGCTCTTGAACCGCGCCCGCCCGCTCTGGGAGTTCTACGTGTTCGAGGGCATGAAGGACAACGAGGTCGGGCTTTATTCCAAGATGCACCATGCCGCCATTGACGGCGGCGCCGGTGCGGCGCTCACCAACATGATCTACGACATCTCGCCGACCCCCCGGAAGGTCGATCCGCCGACTGCAGGAGCCAAGCCCGGACCGGAGCCGCGCGACATCGCCGCGAACCTGCTCGATTCCTATCAGCAGTTCATCACCCAGCCGCTCGATGCATCGGCGGCCGCGAAGAATTTGCAACTGCCGCGCACCGGCAAGAGCGACATCGGCTCGATCCTGTTCGACAATGCGATGTACCAGATCGAGAGCGCGGTGCGCTTCGCCGGCAACATCCCGACCATGGTCAAGAGCGTCTCCGAGGTGCTCGGCAAGATTTCCGATCCGAAGTCGCGCGAGAGTCTCGCCAGCATGGTGTCGCCGCCGACCATGCTCAACAAATCGATCTCCTCCGAGCGCAGCTTCGCCGGCGTCTCGATCTCGCTGTCGCGATCCAAGGCGCTGGCCAAGCAGGCCGGCGGCAAGCTCAACGACGTGGTGCTGGCGCTCGCGTCCGGTGTGGTCCGGCGCTACCTGAAGGAGCACGGCACCCTGCCGGCGAAATCGCTGACCGCGGCGGTACCGATCTCCTTGCGCGAAGAGGGCAACACCGAGGCCAACAACCAGGTGTTCGGCATGATCTGCTCGATCGCGACCAACATCGAGGATCCCAAGGCGCGGCTGGAAGCCATTATCGCGCAATCGACCAAGTCCAAGGAGATGTCGCATCCGCTGCGGGCGCTGATGCCGCAGATATCCAACATCTCGATGCTGGGCGCGCCGATGATGATGCAGATTCTGGCACTGGTCTACAGCCGCTCGAACCTCTCGGATGTGTTGCCGCCGGCCGCCAACATCACGGTGTCCAACGTACCGGGGCCGCGGCAAACGCTCTACGCCGCGGGCGCCGAGTTGTTGCACATCTTCCCGGTGTCAATCTCGACCCATGGACAGGCTCTCAACATCACTGTGCAGAGCTATCGCGACCAGCTCGATTTCGGCTTCATCGTCGGTGCCAACATCATTCCGCATGTGCAGGTGATGTGCGACATGCTGCCGGAGGAGTTTGCCGCACTCGAAGCGGCCTATGCATCCCCGGTGGCCGACATCAAGGGCGCCGCGGAGTAGGAATGTGTCGATGATTGAAATGCCCCCGCTCAAGTTCGCGCAGACGAACGGAATCCGCATGGGCTATTACGAGGCGGGTCCGGCCGATGACAAGCCGCCGATCGTGCTGTGCCACGGCTGGCCCGAGCTTGCTTTCTCCTGGCGCCACCAGATCAAGGCGCTGAGCGAGGCCGGCATCCGGGTGATCGCGCCGGACCAGCGCGGCTATGGTGCGAGCGACCGGCCCGAGCCTGTCGAAGACTACGACATGGAGCATTTGACCGGCGATCTCGTCGGGCTGCTCGATCATCTGAACATCGATAAGGCGATCTTCGTCGGCCACGACTGGGGCGGCTTCGTCGTCTGGCAGATGCCGCTGCGGCATCCATCGCGCGTGGCCGGTGTGGTCGGCGTCAACACGCCGCATTGGGACCGCGCGCCGATCGATCCGATCACGCTGTTCCGCCAGCGCTTCGGCGACCAGATGTACATCGTCCAGTTCCAGGATCCTGCGCGCGAACCGGACAAGATCTTTGGCAGCCGTGTCGAGCAGACCTTTGACGCCTTCATGCGCAAGCCTTTGGCGCGGCCGGAAGCGAAACCGGCTGAGACGCCGATCGCGGGCGTTGGCGCCTCGTCAAAGACCAATCTGGCGTTCCCGCAGATGATCGCGGCCTATGACGCAAAGCACGATCCGCGTACGCCGATCCTGTCGGCCGACGAGAAGAAAATCTTCGTCGATACCTTCACGAAAACCGGCTTCACCGGCGGCATCAATTGGTATCGCAATTTTACGCGCAACTGGGAGCGGTCGAAGGAGCTCGATCATCACGTGCATGTGCCGTCATTGATGATCATGGCGGAGAACGATGCCGTGCTGCCGCCGTCGGCAGCGGACGGCATGGAGAAGCTGATCGGTGATCTCGAGAAATATCTGGTGAGGGACAGCGGCCATTGGACGCAGCAGGAGAAGCCGGAAGAGGTCAGCGCCAAATTGATCGAATGGCGTAGAAGGCGGTTCGGCTAGCTTGCAACGACGGCGTTGAATACCGAGGCAGGGGAAGCACCTTTAATGTCATCGAAGAACCGTCTGGACCCGATCCCGCAGCCGCCGACCAAGCCGGTGGTCGGCAACATGCTGTCGCTGGATTCGGCGGCTCCGGTGCAGCACCTGACGCGGCTTGCCAAGGAATTAGGCCCGATCTTCTGGCTCGACATGATGGGCTCGCCGATCGTCGTCGTCTCCGGCCACGATCTGGTTGACGAGCTGTCTGACGAGAAGCGGTTCGACAAGGCGGTACGCGGCGCGTTGCGACGCGTGCGCGCGGTCGGTGGTGACGGCCTTTTCACAGCCGACACCAGGGAGCCCAACTGGAGCAAGGCGCACAACATCCTGATCCAGCCGTTCGGCAACCGCGCCATGCAGTCCTATCACCCGAGCATGGTCGACATCGCCGAGCAACTCGTCAGCAAATGGGAGCGGCTCAACGCCGACGACGAGATCGACGTCGTCCACGACATGACGGCGTTGACATTGGACACGATCGGCCTGTGCGGCTTCGAGTACCGCTTCAATTCTTTCTACCGGGGCGACTACCATCCTTTCGTCGAGTCGCTGGTGCGCTCGCTCGAAACCATCATGATGACGCGCGGCCTGCCGTTCGAGCAGATATGGATGCAGAAGCGGCGCAAGACCATGGGCGAAGACGTCGCCTTCATGAACAAAATGGTGGACGAGATCATCGCCGAGCGGCGCAAGAACGCGGATGCGATCGACGACAAGAAGGACATGTTGGCTGCGATGATGACCGGCGTCGACCGCTCGACCGGCGAGCAGCTCGACGACGTCAACATCCGTTACCAGATCAACACGTTCCTGATCGCAGGCCACGAGACCACCAGCGGCCTGTTGTCGTGCACGATCTATGCGCTGCTAAAACACCCGGACATTCTCAAGAAGGCCTATGACGAGGTCGATCGCGTCCTCGGCCCCGACGCCAACGCGAAGCCGACTTACCAGCAGGTGACGCAGCTCACCTACATCGCGCAGATTTTGAAGGAGTCACTGCGGCTGTGGCCGCCGGCGCCGGCCTATGGCATCTCGCCGCTGAACGACGAGACCATCGGCGGCGGCAAGTACAAGCTTCGGAAGGGTACGTTCACCACCATCCTGGTGACCGCGCTGCATCGCGATCCCTCGGTCTGGGGTCCGAACCCGGATGCCTTCGATCCAGAGAATTTCAGCCGTGACGCGGAAGCCAAGCGACCGATCAACGCCTGGAAGCCGTTCGGCAACGGCCAGCGGGCGTGCATCGGCCGCGGCTTCGCCATGCACGAGGCCGCGCTCGCGCTCGGCATGATCCTCCAGCGCTTCAAGCTGATCGACCACCAGCGCTACCAGATGCACCTGAAGGAAACGCTGACGATGAAGCCGGAAGGCTTCAAGATCAAGGTCCGTCCGCGCGCCGATCGCGAGCGCGGCGCTTATGGTGGGACTGTCGCCGCGGCCGCTTCGGCACCGAAGGCACCGCGTCAGCCGACCGCGCGGCTCGGTCACAACACGCCGATGCTGGTTCTCTACGGCTCCAATCTCGGCACCGCCGAGGAACTCGCGACGCGCATGGCCGACCTTGCCGAGATCAACGGCTTTGCCGTGCATCTCGGGCCTCTCGACGACTATGTCGGCAAGCTGCCGCAGGAGGGCGGCGTGCTGATCATCTGCGCCTCCTATAACGGCGCGCCGCCTGACAATGCGGCGCAATTCGTCAAATGGCTCGGCGATGAGCTGCCGAAGGATGCGTTTGCCAATGTGCGCTACGCCGTGTTCGGCTGCGGCAACAGCGACTGGGCTGCGACCTATCAATCGGTGCCGCGCTTCATCGACGAGCAATTGTCGGCGCATGGCGCGCGCGCGGTCTACCCGCGCGGCGAAGGCGATGCGCGCAGCGATCTCGACGGCCAGTTTCAGAAATGGTTCCCGGCGGCCGCCCAGGTGGCGACCAAGGAATTCGGTGTCGACTGGAATTTCACCCGCACCGCGGAGGACGATCCGCTCTACGCGATCGAGCCGGTCGCGGTGACCGCCGTCAACACCATCGTCGCCCAGGGCGGCGCGGTGGCGATGAAGGTGCTGGTCAATGACGAGCTTCAGAACAAGACCGGGACCAATCCCTCGGAGCGCTCGACGCGCCATATCGAGGTGGAACTGCCGTCCAACATTTCGTACCGCGTCGGCGATCATCTGAGTGTGGTCCCGCGCAACGATCCGACGCTGGTGGATTCGGTCGCCCGTCGCTTCGGCTTCCTGCCGGCGGACCAGATCAGGCTGCAAGTCGCCGAAGGCCGTCGCGCGCAATTGCCGGTCGGCGATGCCGTGTCGGTCGGCCGCCTGCTCAGCGAGTTCGTCGAGCTCCAGCAAGTGGCGACACGGAAGCAGATCCAGATCATGGCGGAGCACACGCGTTGCCCCGTCACGAAACCAAAACTGCTGGCCTTCGTTGGCGAGGAGGCCGAGCCGCTCGAGCGTTATCGCAGCGAGATTCTGGCAAGACGAAAATCGGTGTTCGACCTGCTGCTCGAACATCCGGCTTGCGAATTGCCGTTCCATGTCTATCTGGAAATGCTCTCGCTGCTGGCGCCGCGCTATTACTCGATCTCGTCTTCGCCGTCGGTCGATCCGGCGCGTTGCAGCGTCACGATCGGCGTGGTCGAAGGGCCGGCGGCGTCGGGGCGCGGAACCTACAAGGGCATCTGCTCGAACTATCTCACCAATCGACGCGCGGGCGATGCGATCTATGCAACGGTGCGTGAGACCAAGGCCGGCTTCCGGCTCCCGGATGATCCATCCGTGCCGATCATCATGATCGGACCAGGGACGGGACTTGCGCCGTTCCGCGGCTTCCTCCAGGAGCGCGCCGCGCGCAAGGCGAAGGGCAGCGCCCTCGGCCCGTCCCTGCTGTTCTTCGGCTGCCGCCATCCCGATCAGGATTTTCTCTATGGGGACGAGCTGAAGGCGCTGGCCGCAAGCGGCATCACCGAGCTGTTCACGGCATTCTCGCGCGCGGATGGACCAAAGACCTATGTCCAGCACGTCCTCGCCGCGCAGAAGGACAAGGTCTGGCCGCTGATCGAGCAGGGCGCGACCGTCTATGTCTGCGGCGACGGCGGCAAGATGGAGCCCGACGTGAAAGCGGCGCTGGTCGCGATCCATCGTGAGAAGAGCGGCAGCGATGCCGCCACGGCTGCGCGCTGGATCGACGACATGGGCGCGAAGAACCGCTATGTGCTCGACGTCTGGGCGGGTGGGTGATTGTTCGTCCGATCGTGCTAAAGCACTCCCATGATTCCCTGGGAAAAGATCGATACCGCCAAAATCCCCGGCTCCGATGAAGAGCTTCGCCTGATGCGGCGAGGCAAGGAGTTCTCCATCAAGCTCGGCACCAACGAGTTGATGAACAACCGCCTGTCGGGCTCGGAAGCCGCGCTCGCGACGCTTGCGGCGAAGCAGATCGAGACGGTGGCAAAGCCGGTCGTCCTTATCGGCGGACTGGGGATGGGTTTTACGCTGCGCGCGGCGCTCACCGTGCTCGGAGCTAGGGCGAAGATCGTGGTCTCCGAGCTCGTGCCGGCGGTGGTCACCTGGGCACGCGGTCCGATGGCTGAGGTGTTCGGCGACAGTCTCGATGATCCCAGGGTGAGCATCGGGGAAACCGACGTCGGCGAAATCATCCGGGCACAGCGGTCGGCCTTCGACGCCATTCTCCTCGACGTCGATAACGGACCGGAAGGGCTGACCCGGAAGGGCAATAATGCGCTCTACAATGCGGGTGGATTGAAGGCGACCAAGACCGCGCTGCGACCGGGAGGTGTGCTCGCCGTCTGGTCGTCCGGACCCAACCCGGCCTTCACCAAGCGGCTTGGCAGCGCCGGCTTCGAAGTCAACGAGGTCAGCATCCGCGCCACCGGCAGAGGCGGCGGCGCACGCCACGTGATCTGGATCGCGAAGAAGAATTAGGCCGCCTGCGCAGCTACGAGCTCGATCCGTCAGAACATCGTGTTGCTGTTCGCGGGAGTCTCGGGAATAGCCTGAACGACGTCCCAGTGTTCGACGATCTTGCCGTTCTCCAGCTTGAAGATGTCGACGATCGCGTTGCCCCTGGTGCCGGGCTCGCGAACCGCGTGAACGTGCAGAATGACGTAGTCGCCATCCACGAAGCTGCGCTTGATGTCGCTGTGGGAGTTGGGGAATTTCTCGCGCAGGAAGCCGATGAACTTTCGGAAGCCGTCCGGACCATCGGCCGCGTTTGGATTGTGCTGGACGTAGCGGTCGCCGACATAGGCGAGAGCTGCATCGGCGTCCTTTTGGTTGAGTCCCTTCTCGTAGAACGCAAGGACACTTTTGCGATTGGCTTGTCTTGCGCGCTGCCCGCCATCGCGGCGCCGCCGGCGAGGGAGAGCGTGAGAATTGAAGCAGCGATCATTGCGGCCGACCGGACGATGAGATGCATGTGAACTCCGAGAGGCCGCAGCCTCGTTCTTGCGACTGAAGGAGGCCGGTATAGCTTTCGTGCCGCCTTCCGTTAACCGGCAGCTCACATGGTCACCGCGAGGAGACCGTATGCGTCGGGTCTATGCCGCCCGCGTCGCCGCGCCATGTGCATGCTTGTCGATGGCGCCGATGATCTCCGGCCAGAAGCGCATCGGCAGCGCGTGGCCCATGCCTTCGATCATCAACAGCTTTGCGCCAGGAATTGACTCTGCCGTATCCTTGCCGCCCTCGGGGCGGACCAACGGATCGACGGTGCCATGGATGACGAGTGTCGGCGTCTTGACGCCATGCAGTCGCTCCTTGCGGCTGCCGGAGGCAAGCACCGCGCGGAGCTGCCGGCCGACGCCGGCCGGATTGAGCCCGCGCGCGAACACGCGTTCGGCACGACCGGGATCGAGCGCCTCTTCCTCCGGAAAGGACCCGGCCCGCAACACGTTCCAGGTCTGGCCGTAGCGCACGATGAACTCCTCCTTGCTG
This sequence comes from Bradyrhizobium sp. 197, assembly GCF_023073375.1. Lineage (NCBI taxonomy): Bacteria > Pseudomonadati > Pseudomonadota > Alphaproteobacteria > Hyphomicrobiales > Nitrobacteraceae > Bradyrhizobium > Bradyrhizobium sp. 197. The sequence continues at coordinate 161,066 of NZ_JADPJJ010000009.1, forward strand.
CGCGGCGGCGGCGCCATCAGCATCGCGGCGGCCTCGCGCGTCGGTGGTGGGACGCGCGGATTACCTGTTGTCGACATGATCGACGTCAGCGACCGCACGCGCTCGGAAAACGACAGCGTCACCTCCTGCGCGATCATGCCACCCATTGAGGCGCCGACCAGATGCGCCGACTTGATGCCGAGCGCATCCATCAGCCCGATCGTGTCCTTGGCCATGTCGATCAGCCTGTAGGTGGCGGCAACGGGAATCCTGAGGAAGCGGAGCTTCAACAGCTCGAGCGGCGTCAGGCGCTTGCCGCCAGTGAGATGGCTCGACTTGCCGATGTCGCGATTGTCGAAGCGGATCACGCGAAAGCCATGCCCAGCGAGCTGCTCGCAGAACGCATCGTCCCAATGGATCATCTGGGCGCCTAACCCCATGATCAGCAGCAGCGGCTCGGCATTATCGTTGCCGAAAATCTCGTAACAAATGTCGATGCCGTTGGCGCGGACGGTCTGCGACGGCTGTTGGGCGTTCACGGGTGCATTCCCCTGGCTTTTGATCAATGCTGTATCGCACGGTTTCCCGTCGCGATGAAGACGCGTGCGCGACACCGCACCCGCTGCTTGCCGGTTGACCGGCACCTCGCAACGGTGTGGTATGGCGAAAAAAGGAAGGGCGTCGAAGCTCTCGATTTCAGGAGGACGCCGATGACCGACAAGACCAATGACCCCGTTGCCATGTGGCAGAAGATGGTGGGCGAGATGGAGAAGGGGTTCAACTCCTTCGCCAATCAGGCCATGTCGTCGCCCGAGTTTTCGCAAGCTATGAACCGGGCCGGCGGCGTTGCTGCAGGTGCTCAGAAGCAGCTCGGTGAGCTCATGGAGAAATATCTGGTCTCCATGAATCTGCCGAGCCGGGAGCAGGTCACGAGTCTTGCGGAACGGCTGCAGTCCATCGAAGGACAGATCGGTGAGATCAAGTCGATGCTGAGCCAGATGGCGGCAAGTTCCGGCGCGTCTCAGGGCTTCGATCCAGCGTTGCGGCCGCCGCGCACCAAGCGCCCGCCGTCCGAGGGCGGAGAGCAGACATGAATGCACCCACCGGACTTGATTTCGCATCGATCACGGAGCGTATCCAGTCCGAGGTGCAGCGCGCGATCCAGCGCAGCATCAAGGGTGTGGAATATTTCTCGACCTCCGGTCCGACGCTCGGCTCGACGCCGAAGGACGTGCTGCATTCGCGCGGCACGATGAGCCTCTACCATTATCGGCCGATGTCCGACGAGATCTATCGAATTCCGATCTTGATCGTGATGGCGACCACTAATCGCGGTTACATTCTCGACCTCGTGCCCGGCCAGAGTTTCATCGAGTTTCTCTTGAAGCGCGGCTACGACGTTTACATGCTCGACTGGAGCGCGCCGCGGCCGGAGGAGAAGAGCCTGCGAATGGAGGACTATGTCCTCGACTTCATCCCGGATTGCGTCCGTCGCGTGCAGCAGGATTCCGGCGAGCAGGACGTCTCCGTCATTGGCTATTGCTTCGGTGGCGTGCTGTCGCTGCTCTATGGCTCGATCTTCCAGGATGGGCCGATGAAGAATCTGATCTGCTTCACCACGCCGATCGATTTCCGCGAGATGAAGCTGTTCGCGAACTTCTCCGACCGGCGCTATTTCGACGTCGACCGCCTGGTCGACAGCGTCGGCAACGTGCCGCCGGAGATGATCCTGTCGTCGTTCGAGATGCTGCGCCCGGCCTCGCGCACGGTGAGCCAGATCCAGCTCTGGGAGAACATCTGGAACGACGAGTTCGTCAAGTCCTACCGGATGTTCGACCGTTGGGCGACCGACACGCTACCGCTGGCGGGGGAATATTTCCGCACCATCACCAAGGACCTGATGTGGGACAACAAGCTGTTCAACGACACCATGTCGGTCGGCGGCCGTGCTGCGAAGCTCGAGGACATCAAGGTGCCGTTCCTGCATGCGGTGGCCGAGCATGACCACATCGTGCCGTATGAGGCCGCAAAACACCTGATCGCCAAGATTGGATCCGAGGACAAGGAAGAGGTGATGCTGAAAGGCGGTCATGTCTCCCTCGTCGCCGGCGCCAATGCGGTGAAGCGGCTGTGGCCGAAACTGGATTCCTGGCTAGGGAAGAGATCGACATGAGTGAGCAACGTTCTTATCCGCGTCGCGTCAACACGGATGCCGGTGATATCGAGATCCGCCTGATGTCGCCGACGGATGAGGCTGCGGTGCTCGCCTTCGGCAAGGGCCTGCCGTCTCACGATCTCCTTTTCCTGCCGCGTAACATCAGTGAGCCAAAGGTGCTGTCGGCCTGGGTCAAGGAGATCGAGCGCGGTGCGATCACGAGCTTGCTGGCGGTCAGGGGCGGCACGGTCGTCGGCTGCGGCACGTTGGTGCGCGACCCGCATTCCTGGTCGCCCCATGTCGGTGAAATCCGCATGGTGGTCTCGCCCGACGTCCGCGGGAAGGGGGTGGGGAAGGCGCTGTCGCAGGAGACTTTTGCGCTCGCGCTCGGCGCCGGCCTCGAAAAGCTGTCTGTCCAGATGACGGTCGACCAGCAGGCGGCCATCGCGCTGTTCGAGAGCCTCGGCTTCAAGGCCGAGGCGCTGTTGCGCGACCATGTCCGGGACGTCGACGGTAAGACCCACGACATTGTCGTGCTCGGTCATAACATCGCGCAGGTCCAGGCCCAGATGGAGGCCTATGGGCTGCCTGGCGCCGTCCAGCATTGAGCGCCCTTGGGGCGGCTGTCCGGGAACCGGATGGCTACGGAGGCCGCATAGTGCCTCCTATCAAAGCTATTCACGGTTTCGTGATATCGCAGTGCAATATGAATGTTGCATCGCACCATTAACTATGGCATATAAGCCTTGCCCCGGGCCAATGCGGACGGGGTGAGCCCATAGCTCAGAACAAATGAGGATGGAGAGACCCCAATGACCACTGAAACCAACACCGCTTTCGAGGGCTTCAAGGACGCTTTCAAGAACATCCAGAACCTGGAAGTTCCCGAGGCCGCCCGTGAGTTCGTCAAGAAGTCTGCCAACACTGCCAAGGACCGTGCTGCCGAGGTTTTCGCTGGCTCCGAGCGCGTGACCGCCGCCGTCGAGAACGCCGTGACCGAATCCGTCACCGAGGCCGGCAAGATCAGCCGCAATATCCAGCAGGCGATCTATGACGACGCCCAGGCATTCTTCGCCGGTATCGACAAGCTCGCCTCCGCCAAGTCGTTCAGCGAAGCCGTCGAGATCCAGTCGGGACTGCTCCGTTCGCGCGGCGAAGTGTTCGTCTCGCGCGCCAAGGCGACCACCGACTATCTCGGCAAGCTTGCGGCCAACGGTGCGAAGTCCGCTCAGGACAATTTTGCCAAGGTCTACAACAAGACCGCCTGATCTGCCTGAGACGAGAAACTGAATTTGAGGCCCGCTTCGGCGGGCCTTTGTTTTTTTGCGCTGCCGTCATTGCGAGGAGCGAAGCGACGAAGCAAATCCAGAGTCTTTCCGTGGAAAGATTCTGGATTGCTTCGCTTCGCTCGCAATGACGAGTACTGTGATGCAGTTATGTCCTCACTCGCTACCTTTTCTTTTGATACTCCCGGCGACGAAGAACGCGCGGCGGAGCTGCGTCGCATCAAGGCACTGGCGACGCTGGTGCTGGCGTCGACGCTCGCTCTGTTCGTCGTCGCGAAATGGCTTCTCCCCGTGCATCCCGTGTTCGGATTCATCGCTGCATTCGCGGAAGCCGCGACCATCGGCGGGCTCGCGGACTGGTATGCAGTGGTGGCGCTGTTCAGGCGGCCGCTCGGCCTGCCGATCCCGCACACCGCGATCATCCAGAGCAACCAGGCCCGCATCGCCGACAAGCTCGGCGAGTTCATCGAGGTGCATTTTCTCGAGGTTGGTCCCGTCGAGGCCAAGCTGAAGGAGATCGATTTCGGCTCCTTTGTCGCCGACTGGCTCCGCGACCGCAAGCGAAGCGACGATCTCGCGCGCTTCGCGCTCCGCCTGTTGCCGGAGGCCGTCTCCGCGACCGAGAGCTCCGGTCTGATGACATTCATCATCCGCCGCATGTCCTCGCAGCTCCAGGCAATCGACCTGGCGCCGCTCGCGGCCGGCACGTTGCGCGGCTTTGTTGCGGAGGGACGCCATCAGATACTGTTCGACGATCTCCTGCGCGTGATGCACGAGACGCTGAATCAGAAAGACACGATGGCGATGATCCGCGAGAAGGTGCGCGCGGAATTGCCGACCTTGCTCAGGCTTTATCGCGCCGACAAATTTCTGGTGAACAAGATCGTGGCTTCCGCTACCGCCTTCTTCGATGAGGTGCGCGCCGATCCCAAGCACCCGTTCCGCGGCGAGTTCGATCGCATGGTGCTGACCTTCGTCGACCGGCTCGGCACTGACCAAGCCTACGTCGATCGCATCGCCGGCCTGAAGCGCGATCTGCTCGCGCGGCCCGAGCTTGCCGATCTGGCCCGCACTGTGTGGGCCAACACGCGCTCTTTCATCGAACGCAGCGCGAGCGGCGAAACACAGGTGTTGCAGCATCATCTCGCCGGAATGTGTGTCGCGGCGGGCGAAGCGCTCGCCGGCGATGCCGAGCTGCGCGCTGAGATCAACAAGGGTCTGGTGGCGGTGCTGCGCAGTTTCGTCGCAGACCAGAAGAGCGGGGTTTCGACCTTCATTTCCGACCAGGTCAAGTCGTGGGACATGGCACAGCTGATTTCGCTGATCGAAATCAACATCGGCCGCGACCTGCAATACATCCGCTTCAACGGCTCGCTGATCGGCGGGCTTGCGGGACTTGCACTTTACTCTGTGGAATCCCTGCTTCGATTGCTGTGACTTTTGCGTCACGAACGTTGGCATTAACGCGCGGGCCTATTGTGGCCCCGCGTCTCGCCCGATTGAATGTCGGGAACCGGCTGCCTGGCTGATTCATGTTGCGCTGCGGAACGATCGAGAAGCCGGCGTGTTGGAATCCCATACCCATTTGCCGGCACTCAACCGGTAGCCTTTTCAGCAATTCTTCCCAGGGGACCATTGATGACCGCTACCGCCCAGACGCTGAGTCCGCCGTCCCGCACCCTGATGTTCCTGGAAGGGCGCGCGATCCACGAGTTCGGCGCATTCCTCGGCGCGCTTCCGCTGCTCAGCCTCGCCCCGCGCGGCGATGGGCATCCGGTGCTGGTGCTGCCCGGCCTCGTGGCCTCCGACGAGTCCACGCGCGCGCTCCGCACGTTTCTGTCGGGCAAGGGCTATGCGGTGAGCGGTTGGCGCCAAGGCCGCAATTACGGCCTGCGCGAGGGCGTGCAGCACGCGATGGTGGATCTGGTCCGGGAGCTCAGTGACACGCACGGCCGCAAGATCAGCCTGGTCGGCTGGAGCCTCGGCGGTCTCTATGCGCGCCAGCTCGCGAAGATGATGCCTGACCGCGTGCGCCAGGTGATCACGCTCGGCAGCCCCTTTGCCGGCGATCCCCGTTCGACCAATGCCTGGCGCGTCTATGAATGGGTGAGCGGGCGGAAGTCTGACGAGGTCGATCCGCAGTTCGGCGGCGATCTCGCAGTTGCGCCGCCGGTGCCGACCACCGCGATCTTCAGCCGCACCGACGGTGTCTGCGCCTGGCAGGGCTGCATGGAGAAGACGGGCGCCCAGACCGAGAGCATCGAGATCGAGAGCAGCCATTGCGGCATGGGCCATCACCCGGCTGCGGTCTATGCCGTCGCCGACCGCCTCGCGCAGAAGGAAGGCAACTGGCGGCCCTTCGACCGCAGCGGCTGGCGCAGCCTGGTCTATCCCGATCCGCATCGGTAGTCTCTTCGCCTCTCCGCGCCCATGTCCGGCCCAAGCTTTAGCGAAGGCGGATGCGGGGAGAGGGAAAAGCATCCGCGAGTGCGTCGCACCCGTCCATTGTCGCGCCCGCACCAAACGCGCTATGCCTCGCGCATGGCGTATCCTTTGTCCCGCATCATCGACCAGCTCAAGCGCGAGCCGTCGCGCACCGGCTCCATCGTCATCACCGTGTTCGGTGACGCCATCGTGCCGCGTGGCGGCTCGGTATGGCTCGGCACGCTGCTGGAATTCCTCGAAAGTCTGGATATCGACAGCGGCGTGGTGCGAACCGCGATGTCGCGGCTTGCCGCCGACGGCTGGCTGACGCGCGAAAAGGTCGGCCGCAACAGTTTTTATCGCTTGGCCGACAAAGGCCGCCAGATCTTCGAAGCCGCCACGCGCCACATCTACGATCCGCCGCCGTCCGATTGGACCGGACGTTTCGAACTGCTGCTGATCGGCAATGGCTGGGATCGCGACGCCTCGCGCGAGGCGCTCCGCAATGCTGGCTTCGGTAGTCCGCTGCCGGGCGTGTGGGTCGCGCCGTCGGGCGTGCCGGTGCCGGACGAAGCCGCCGGCGCGATCCGCCTTGAAGTCTCGGCCGAGGATGACAGTGGTCGGCGCCTGCTCAGTGCGAGCTGGCCGCTGGACCGCACCGCGGACGCCTATCTCAAGTTCATGAAGACGTTCGAGCCGCTGCGCGCCTCGATCGCGCGCGGCACGGAGCTGTCCGAGGCCGACGCGTTTACCGCGCGCATCCTCCTGATCCACTATTACCGCCGCGTCGTGCTGCGCGATCCGCTGCTGCCCGAAAGTCTGCTTCCGGCAGACTGGCCGGGCAAGGCTGCCCGCGCGCTATGCGGCGAGATCTACCGCGCGCTGCTTGCTGCATCAGAACAATGGCTTGATGGTCATGGAACCAATGAAAAGGGGCCGTTGCCGCCGGCGCGAAAGCTCCTGGAAAGGAGGTTTGAGGCTTGATCTTTATGTTACAGAAATATCTTGCATGCGATAATTCTTGATATATATTGCCTCCCAATAAAACGGGAGGATGCGCATGTATACCCAGGCGCTGAACACGACCGAGACCGATGATCGCGGTCTTGAGGACGCGGCCAAGGCTGCGCAGTTCCAGGCGCGCATCGATGCCGAGGAGCGCATCGAGGCGAACGACTGGATGCCGGCGGCCTATCGCAAGACGCTCACCCGCCAGATCTCCCAGCACGCCCATTCCGAAATCGTCGGCATGCTGCCCGAGGGCAACTGGATCACGCGCGCGCCGTCATTGCGCCGCAAGGCCGCGCTGCTTGCCAAGGTGCAGGACGAGTGCGGCCACGGGCTCTATCTCTATGCCGCCGCCGAGACGCTCGGCACTTCGCGTGAAGAGCTGGTCGACGCCATGCTCGCGGGCAAGGCAAAATATTCCTCGATCTTCAACTATCCGACGCTGACCTGGGCCGACATCGGCATCATCGGCTGGCTGGTCGACGGCGCCGCGATTATGAATCAGATCCCGCTGTGTCGCTGCTCCTACGGCCCCTACGCGCGCGCGATGATCCGCGTCTGCAAGGAGGAGTCGTTCCACCAGCGCCAGGGCTATGAGATCGTGCTGACGCTGTGCCGCGGCTCGGACGAGCAGAAGGCGATGGCGCAGGAAGCGCTGAACCGCTGGTGGTGGCCGGTGCTGATGATGTTCGGCCCGCCCGATGCCACGAGCCAGCACAGCGACACCTCGACGAAATGGAAGATCAAGCGCTTCTCCAATGACGAGCTGCGCCAGAAATTCGTCGATGCCACCGTGCCGCAGGCGCAATATCTCGGCCTCACCATTCCCGACCCTGGCATGATTCAGGATGCGGACGGGCACTGGCGCTACAGCGAGATCGACTGGACCGAGTTCAAGCAGGTGCTCGCCGGCAACGGCCCCTGCAACCGCGATCGGCTCGCCGCACGCCGCAAGGCGCACGACGAGGGCGCCTGGGTGCGCGAGGCGGCAGCCGCCTACGCCGCAAAGCGCGCGCGCCGTCAGACTGCACAAGCCGCGGAATAGGGAGATCGGGATGGCCACGCCGAACACGCCGCTGTGGGAAGTCTTCATTCGCAGCCGCAACGGGCTCGCACACAAACATGTCGGCTCGCTGCACGCGAGCGACACGACCATGGCCTTGCAGGCCGCGCGCGATATCTACACCCGTCGCGGCGAGGGTCTTTCGATTTGGGTCGTGCCGTCGACCGCGATCACCGCGAGCGATCCCGCCGAGAAGGGCATGATGTTCGAGCCTGCGGAATCGAAGATCTACCGCCACCCGACGTTCTACGAGGTGCCCGACGAAGTGGGACACATGTGATGCCCGTCGCGAACATCCAGGTCTCGGAAACACCGCTGGTGCTCTATGCCTTGCGCCGCGCCGACGATGCGCTGATCCTCGGGCATCGCCTCTCGGAATGGTGCGGACATGCGCCGATGCTGGAAGAGGACATGGCGCTCTCCAATATCGCGCTCGATCTCCTCGGCCAGGCGCGCGAGCTCTATACCTACGCCGCCAAGGCCGAAGGCAAGGACAACGACGAGGACAAACTCGCCTACCTGCGCGATGTCAGGCAATACCGCAATCTGCTGCTGGTCGAGCAGCCCAATGGCAACTTTGCCCAGACCCTGGTGCGGCAGTTCTTCTATTCCGCTTTCGCCGATCTCTACTGGCGGATGATGATGACCTCGCGCGACACGACGCTTGCCGCGATTGCCGCAAAGTCGGAGAAGGAGAGCGCCTATCATCTGCGCCATGCCTCGGAGTGGATTATCCGGCTCGGCGACGGCACGGATGAAAGCCACGCCCGCGCGCAGGGCGCGATTGATCATCTCTGGGCTTTTACCGGCGAGATGTTTGCGGTCGATGAAGGCGAACGCGCCCTGATCCATGCCGATATCGCCATCGATCCCGGAAGCTTGCGCGGTCGTTGGCTGACGACGCTGTCGGGTGTCGTCAGTGAAGCCACGCTTGAGCTGCCGCAGACCGACTGGATGCAGCAGGGCGGTCGTTCCGGGCGACATAGCGAGCATCTTGGCCATCTTCTGTCCGAGCTGCAGTCGATGCAGCGCACTTTCCCGGGGCAGACATGGTGACGGTGCTGGAGCGCGACAGCGAACTGCGCAAACGCGCCTGGGACGCCGCGGCCAGCGTGGTCGATCCCGAAATTCCGGTGCTGACCATCGCTGATCTCGGTGTGCTCCGCGATGTCGTTCTAGATGGCGACGATGTCGAGGTCGCGATCACGCCGACCTATTCGGGTTGCCCGGCGATGAACATGATCGCACTGGAAATCGAGGTCGCGCTGGAGCGGGCTGGTTTCCGCGGTCCAAAGGTCCGCACTGTGCTGTCGCCGGCCTGGACCACCGACTGGATGAGCGACGAGGGCCGCCGGAAGCTTCACGCCTACGGCATCGCGCCGCCGCAAGCCTCGAATTCACGACGCGCGCTGTTCGGCGAGCAGGCCGTTGCGTGCCCGCAATGCGGCTCAGCGAATACCGAGCTGCTGTCCGAATTCGGCTCGACCTCCTGCAAGGCGCTGTGGCGCTGCAAGGCCTGCCGCGAACCTTTTGACTATTTCAAGTGTCATTGACCATGTCAGCAGCCGCACCGCGCTTCCATCGCCTGGCCGTCAACGACCTTCGCCGCGAGGCGTCCGACGCCGTATCGCTGACATTTGCTATCCCCGGTGAACTCGCCGGCGACTACGCTTTCACGCCCGGCCAGTACCTCACGCTCCGCACCACGCTTGATGGTGAGGAGGTGCGCCGCTCCTATTCGATCTGCTCGGGTCCTGACGATGGGGAGATCCGCATCGCCGTGAAGAAGGTCGACGGCGGCGCATTCTCGAGCTGGGCGGCGGACGATTTGAAGTGCGGCGACGAGTTGGACGTGATGACGCCCACAGGACGCTTCGGCGTGGTCCCGCCGGCCGGCGCCGGCCGCATCCATGTCGGCTTTGCCGCAGGCTCCGGCATCACGCCGATCCTGTCGATCGTCAAGGGCACGCTTGCGCGCGAGCCGGACAGCCATTTCTTCCTGTTCTACGGCAATCGCGCGACCGACAACATCATGTTCCTCGAGGCGCTTGAAGAGCTCAAGGATCGCTTCATCGACCGCCTCTCGATCTTCCACGTTATCTCCGGCGAGGAACAGGACATTCCGGTCCTGCATGGCCGGCTCGACGGCGACAAGGTCAGGGTGCTGCTGCGCTCGCTGGTCCCGGCCGCGAGCATCGATCACATCTTCATCTGCGGACCCATTGGCATGAGCGAAGAGATCGAGGCGACCTGCCGCGGTCTTGGCATCGCGGAAGAGCGTATCCACGTCGAGCGCTTCGTCTCCGAGTTCGGCGGCAAGCCGCGGCCGAAGAAGATCGTTGCGCCCGACGCGCCGCCGAAAGCGGTGGCGTCACTGATCATCGACGGCAAGCGTCGCGACGTGCCGGTTGCCGAGGACGAGGCGATCCTGGATGCCGCACTGCGCGCCGGCATCGATCTGCCCTTCGCCTGTAAGGGCGGCATGTGCTCGACCTGCCGTGCAAAACTGGTCGAGGGCGAGGCGCCGATGGACATCAACTACTCGCTGGAACCCTGGGAGCTGAAGGCCGGCTTTGTCCTGACCTGCCAGGCGAAGCCATCGTCGGAGCGGGTCGTGGTCGACTACGACCACGTTTGACAGTTATGGCAAAGCAGCAGAGCATTGCGGGTAAGCAATTGGCCGGGAGATGCGCGTGAACGTCAAAGCCGCCCTGTCGCCTGAGGATGTTGCCCGCGCCTGCGCCGATGCGATGTGGGCGGAGGACGATGCCTCAAAGGGCCTCGGCATGGAAATCGTCGAGATCGGCCAGGGTTTTGCGACCCTGGCGATGAATGTGCGGCCGGACATGGTCAACGGTCAGCGCATCGCCCATGGCGGCTTCATCTTCACGCTCGCCGATTCCGCGTTCGCCTTTGCCTGCAATTCGCACAATGAACGCGTGGTGGCCGCGCAGGGCCAGATCACCTTCATCAAGCCCGGCAAGCTCGGCGACCGCCTCGTCGCAAAAGCGTGCGAAGTCAGCCGCGGCGGCCGCTCCGGCATTTACGACGTGCGCATCACCGCCGGCGATACCGTCATCGCGGAATTCCGCGGGCATTCGCGGGTCATTCCCGGTACGTGGCTGCCGGCGCAAGATCAATAACGAAAAAGAACAAACCAATGATATGGGGAAACGAGGATGGCTCTGACGAGGCTCAAGGAAGGTGGCAACACCTATCGCGCCGAAATGGACGCGCATGAGCGCGCGTCGCGTGACGAGATCATGGCGCTCCAGACGCAGCGGCTGGCCTGGTCGCTGAAGCACGCCTACGACAACGTCGCGCATTATCGCAAGGCCTTCGACGCGGCCGGCGTGCACCCGTCGGAGTTTCGCGAGCTCTCGGATCTCGCGAAATTTCCATTCACGGTGAAGACGGACCTGCGCGACAACTATCCCTTCAACATGTTTGCCGTGCCCCGTGAAAAACTGGTGCGTGTGCATGCCTCCTCCGGCACGACAGGAAAGCCGATCGTCGTTGGCTATACGCAGGCCGACATCGACACCTGGTCGGAAGTAATGGCGCGCTCGATCCGCGCTGCCGGCGGCCGCACCGGCATGATCATCCACAATGCCTATGGCTACGGTCTCTTCACCGGCGGGCTAGGCGTGCACTATGGCGCGGAGAAGCTCGGCTGCACCGTGGTGCCGATCTCCGGTGGCATGACCGAGCGGCAGGTGCAGCTGATTAATGACTTCCGGCCCGACATCATCACGGTGACGCCGAGCTACATGCTGGCGATCCTCGACGAGTTCAAGCGTCAGAAGCTCGATCCGCGTCAATGCTCGCTCAAGGTCGGCATCTTTGGCGCCGAGCCCTGGACCAACGCGATGCGCGGCGAGATCGAGGACGCCTTCGACATGGACGCGACCGACATCTACGGTCTCTCCGAGGTGATCGGCCCCGGCGTTGCGCAGGAATGTATCGAGACCAAGGACGGCCTGCACATCTGGGAGGATCATTTCTATCCTGAAGTGATCGATCCGGAAACTGGTGCGGTGCTGCCCGACGGGGAGAAGGGCGAACTGGTCTTCACCTCGCTCACCAAGGAAGCATTTCCGGTGATCCGCTATCGAACCCGCGACCTGACGCGGCTGCTGCCGGGCACGGCTCGGCCGGGCATGCGGCGGATGGAGAAGGTCACGGGCCGTTCCGACGACATGATCATCCTGCGGGGCGTCAATCTGTTCCCGACCCAGATCGAGGAGGTTCTGCTCGCCACCGACTGGTGCGGCGGGCATTTCATTCTGGAGCTGACTCGCGAAGGCCGCATGGACGAGTTGACCATCATTGCCGAGGCGCGGCCGGAGAGTTGGGACGGCCGGGGTCTTCTCGACCATGCGAGCCGGATCTCGACCCAAATCAAAAACACGATCGGCATCAGCTCCAGGGTGAGCGTGGTTGCGCCGGCCACGCTGGAGCGCTCGCTCGGCAAGGCCAAGCGCCTCTACGACAAGAGGCCGAAGGATTGACTTGACCGCCCCCAAAGGCGACAAGGCCCGCGAGAAGTCCCGTGGGTCTTTCGATGTCCATAGCCGATGCCAAAGCCGTCGAAGCGCGCTGCGTGCGCCTCAATGCCAAGGCCGAGAACGCCGCCACGCTTGCCCTTGGCGTCGAACGTCATACGCTCACGCGCGGTCCGAATGATCTCCTGATTGAGGTCAAGGCCGCCGCCGTCAATCCGTCCGACGTCAAGGCCGCGACCGGGCTGATGCCTTATGCTGTGTTCCCGCGCACGCCCGGCCGCGACTACGCCGGCGTGGTGATCGACGGGCCGTCCGGTACGATCGGCCGCGAGGTGTTCGGCTCCTCCGGCGATCTCGGCATCCGCCGCGACGGCACCCACGCCAGCCATCTCGTCGTTGAATCTGACGCAGTGGTCGACAAGCCGAAGACCGTGTCCTGGGAGGAGGCCGCCAGCATCGGCGTGCCCTTCGTCACCGCCATGGAGGGCTTTCGCCGCGCCGGCATTCCAAAGCCCGGCGAAACGGTGCTGGTGTTCGGCGTCAACGGCAAGGTCGGTCAAGCGGCGGTGCAGATCGCGACCTGGCAGGGCGCGCGCGTCGTCGGCGTGGTGCGCAAGGCGGAAGCTTATGAGGGCCATGCCAACGCGGCGATCGAGGTGATCGACGCTTCCGCCACCGATGTCGCCACGCGCGTGCGTGAGTTGAAAGATGGCAAAGGCGCCGACATCGTCTTCAACACGGTCGGCGATCCCTATTTCCAGGCGGCACATAAGTCGCTCGCACTTCGCGGCCGCCAGATCCTGATCGCCGCCATCGACCGCATCGTGCAGTTCAACATCCTCGAATTTTACCGCGGGCAGCACACCTATGTCGGCATCGACACGCTCGGCCTGCCGTCGGCCGCGACAGGCGCTGTGCTGCGTGACCTCGGCCCGGGCTTTGCGAGCGGGCACCTGAAGCCGTTCCCGATCAAGGCGAACGCCGTCTATCCGCTCGAACGCGCAAAGGAGGCCTATGTCGCCGTTGCCGGCTCGTCGCGTGATCGCGTGATCCTGAAGCCTTGATCATGGAGTCATCCACCCAACTTGTCATCCTCGCCGGCCTCGTCATTGGCCTCGTTTACGGCGCCGTTGGACTGCTCAGCGGCTTCTGCCTGATGAGCAGCATGCGCGGCTGGCTGGCGGAAGGGGACGGGCGGCTGGTGCGGACCTATGCGCTGGCGATCGCGATTGCGACCGCCGCGAGCCAATTCTTCGCCGGCAACGGCATGGTCGATCTCAGCAAATCGATCTATCTGCAACAATCCTTTTCGGTGCCGGTGCTGTTCCTCGGCGGTCTGCTGTTCGGCTACGGCATGCTGCTGTCGAACGGTTGCGGCTCGCGGGCGCTGGTGCTGCTCGGCCGCGGCAATCTCCGCTCCTTCGTCGTGGTGGTCGTGCTGGCCATTGCCGCGCAGATGACGCTCAAGGGTCTGATCGCGCCGGCGCGCATCGCGCTGGTGCAGGCCTCGCAAACCACGGTCCACTTGAATTCGCTGCCGTCACTGTTGGCGACGTTCGGTCCGGCAGAAGCGGCTTCGCGCACGATTGCTGCTGCTGTCATCGTCGTTGTGCTTATCCTGTTTGCTTTCGCACACCCACCGTTCCGGCGTTCGCCCGGCCAGATCGCAGCCGGTGGCATCGTCGGTCTCCTCGTCGCCGGCGGCTGGTTCGTCACCGGCTATCTCGGCGCGGATGACTTCAACCCGGTGCCGGTGACCTCGCTCACCTTCATCGCGCCGATCGCGGATGCGCTGCAATACGCCATGCTCTCGACCGGCCTGACGCTCAATTTCGGCATTGCGACAGTTGCCGGCGTCCTCGCTGGCAGTCTCGCCACCGCGCTTGTTACAGGCCGATTCCATCTCGAAGGCTATTCCTCGCCACGCCACATGCTGCGATCGGCGGGCGGCGCCGCCCTAATGGGCATCGGCGGCGTGATGGCCTTCGGCTGTTCGATCGGGCAAGGGCTCACTGGTGTGTCGACGCTCGCGCTGGGCTCGTTCGTCGCTGTCGCCGGCATCCTGCTCGGCACCGCGGCGGGCCTGCGCGGAGTCCTGCGCGTTCAGCCTCTCGCGGTGGCCTGACCGCGCAGCAGGCGATCGCCGAGCGTCGCGAGAGCGATGCCGGTGACGATCAGCGCGGCCGCGAACACAAGACTCATGTCGATCGGCTCACCCAGCAGGATCGCGGCGCCGGCGATGCCGACGAGCGGCGTTGCGGTGGTACCGAGCGAAGTCGTCAGGGCCGAGATGCTCTTGTTCACCATCGACATCGCCCAGTAGGCCAGCACCGTTCCGATCAGCCCCGAATACAGGAACAGCAACACGAGCCTCCACGACCACTCCACATGCGGCAGGCCATCCGCGATTGTCGCGCTCACTGACAGCACGATTGTCGCCACGAGCACCTGCCAGATCAGGAGCTGGAGCGGGGACGCAATCCAGCGATGCGCGCGGATATAGATGATGTTCGCGGCCCAGGAGATCGCGGCCAGGATCACCATGCCGGCGCCGAGCACGACGTTTGCATTGGTCCAGTCGATCGAGGCCGGGTTCAGGATGACGACAAGGCCGATCAGCCCGAGCAGCGCGCCGGCGAGCTTTGGCGCCGTCAGGGTGTCCTTTCCTAGCAGGGGTGCAGCGAGCGCGACCCAGAGCGGCGTGGTGTAGCCGAGCACGACGCCCTTGCTTGCGGGCAGGAAGCGCAGACCCGACGCAACCAGAACCGAAAACAACGTCATGTGTAGCAGTGCAACGCTGAGCACGACCGGAATGTCACGCCGGTCCGGGATCACCAGGTTGTTGCTCAGCCCGAGGATCGCGGCGAGGCCGATCAGCGCGATCCAGCTCCGGATCGCCGCGCTCCACAGCGGCGGGACGAACTGCACCAGTTGCTTGGTCACCGACCAGTTTATGCCCCAGGCCAGCACGACGATGAGGAACAGGCCAACGGCCACGCGGGGTGACAGGGAGTTCATTTTGGAGGTCCTTGAAGCAGTCCGGTTCAGCGGATAGCATCCCAATTGGAGCCTGAAAAAGTGCCAGATTGTAGAGGAATAAGGTGCCAGTTTCGGAAGGCATGATCTCCGCCCTGCTCGACCTTAAGCGGGCTGACGAGGAGGGGCTGGTGGCTCAACTGACGAGCCAGCTCCGAAGCTTGATCGCGACCGGCCGTCTCGGCAAAGGCCGCACGCTGCCGTCGAGCCGCCGGCTTGCGAACGATCTCGGCGTCTCGCGCAACACCGTCACCTATGCCTTCGAGCAGCTTGCCGCCGAGGGATATCTCGAGGCCTCGCATGGGCGCCGTCCGATGGTCACGGTCGACGGCGAGCGCATCGAGAAAACGGACGCCGTTGCAGCTCGCGTGCGCGCCAGCAAGCCGCGGCTTTCACCTTGGGCTTCGAGCCTCACGCAGACCGACTGGCCGATGTCGTATCAGGCGCAACCAAGACCCTTGCGTCCCGGACACGGCGATTTCAGGGAGTTTCCGAACGAGGTCTGGGCGCGCTGCCTGCGCCGCAGCGCCGTGCGCGCGGCCAAGCGCGAGCTCGGGCCGGTCAACCGGACGCGCCTGCGCGAGGCGCTGGCGCATTATCTCGCGACCAGCAGGGGCGTTCGCGCCAAGGCGGATCAAATCCTGATTCTGCCGAGCGCGCAGGCTGCGCTGACCTTGATTGCGGCTGCCGTCATCACGCCCGGCGACGACGTCTGGGTGGAGGACCCCGGCTATCCCGGCGCCACGGCGGCCTTCCGCGCATCCGGCGCGCGCGTGTTCGGGATGAGGTTGGACGAACAGGGCATGCAGCGGATTCCGGGACTGGCGGCCCCGAAATTGATCTTCATGACGCCGTCGCACCAGCACCCGACCTGCCGCCTGATGTCACTCCCGCGCCGCACCGAATTTCTTGGCCTGAGCAGGCCCGGCAAGACCTGGATTGTGGAGGACGACTACGACGGCGAATTCCACTATGACAGCCGGCCGGTGCCGGCCTTGCAGGGGCTCGATGCCCATGGCCGCGTGTTCTATGTCGGCACGTTCTCGAAGGCGATGACCTCGGATATCCGGCTCGGCTATCTCGTCGTTCCCCCGGCACTGGTCAACACCCTGGAAATCGCGCAGCGGCACATCGGGCTGATCGCCGCGAGCCACATCCAGGAAGCGCTGGCCGAATTCGTTGCCGACGGGCATTTCCTGGCGCATCTGCGCCGGATGCGCCGGCTCTATCACGTCCGCCGCGATCACCTCGTCGAGGGACTGGAGCGTCATCTCGGCGAGGTTCTCTCGGTCGAAGTGCCCCCGGGCGGCATCCAGCTCGTCGCGCGCCTCAAGCGCGGTCGGGCCGATCAGGCGGCGGTAAAGCGGCTGGTCGCTGCAGGGGTTGAAACGCGGGCTTTGTCCAGCCTTGCGCTCGACCGTCCCTGCGATCACGGCCTGCTGCTTGGCTTCGCGGCCTGGCGCGAAAGCGAGATCACCGCGGCGCTGCGGACGATGGTGTCGTGCTTCTAGCGCGCTAGTCCACAGCCTTCGTCACGATGCGGACTTCCGAGGTCAGGGTCCGGTGCACCGGGCACTTGTCGGCGATTTCCATCAACTTCTTGCGCTGCTCGGGATCGAGTGTGCCGTCCATCGCGATGTCGCGCTCGATCTGGTCGAGCATGCCATCGCGTGTCTCGCACTCGGCACAGTCTTTTGCGTAGATCTTGGAATGTTTCAGCGTGACGGTGACACGATCGAGCGGCAGCGACTTGCGGTCGGCATAAAGGCGCATGGTCATGGAGGTGCAGGCGCCGAGACCGGCAAGCAGGAAATCATAGGGACCAGGACCGGCATCATCGCCGCCGGCGGCGACCGGTTCGTCCGCGATCAGGCGATGCGGACCGACGGAGATGGTCTGGTTGAATTTGCTCTTGCGGGTCTCCTGCACCACGACCTGGCGCGGTGCCTCAGGGAGGTCCATCGCCTTCGCGGGGTTGGCTGTGTCGATGTACCGGCTCGCCCAAGCCGCGATCAGGTCGGCCGCGTAGAGGGCGTCGGATGGCTTGGTCAGGAGATGATCGGCATGGTCGAGCGAGACGAAGCTCTTGGGATGCCTGGCCGAGACAAAGAGCCTCGTCGCATTGTCGATGCCGACGGTATCGTCAACCGGAGAATGCATGACCAGCAGGGCCTTGTGCAGGCCGGTGACGTCCTTCATCAGCTCGTGCTCGGCGATGTCGTCGAGGAATTCGCGCTTGATCCGGAACGGGCGTCCCGCCAGCGAGACTTCGACCTCACCCTGCGCACGGATGGTGTCGATATGCTCTTTGAACAGACCGGTGACGTGGGCGGGATCGGATGGTGCCGCGATGGTCGCAACCGCCTTGGCTTCCGGAATGTGTCCGGCTGCCGCGAGGATCGCGGCGCCGCCGAGGCTGTGACCGATCAGGATGGACGGTGCCTTTCGGACGCGACGCAGATGATCCGCCGCGCGCACGAGATCGGCGACGTTGGAGGAGAACGTTGAATTGGCGAAATCCCCTTCACTGGAGCCGAGCCCGGTGAAGTCGAAGCGCAGCACGGCGATGTCTTTGGCGGCGAGCGCGACCGAGATGCGCTTGGCGGCCAGCGTGTCCTTGCCGCAGGTGAAGCAATGCGCGAACAGTGCGAAGGCCGCGGGCTCGCCGTCGGGTAGCTCCAGTGCGGCCGAAAGTTGATGGCCGCCTTCGCCGGTGAATTGAAAGCGCTCTGTCGGCATGGGCTTTCCTCGTTCTTGCTTGAACCTAATCGCCTGAATAGCGCTGTTCGGCCCAGGGATCGCCGCGGTTATGATAGCCGCGGACTTCCCAAAAGCCCGGCGCATCCGCGGTCAGGAATTCGATGGCCTGGAGCCATTTGGCGCTCTTCCAGAAATACAGATGCGGCACGACCAGCCGCACCGGGCCGCCATGCTCGTCCGACAATGGCTGGCCGGACCAGCTATGAGCGAGGAGTGCATCCTCGGCGGCAAAGTCGTCCAGCGCGAGATTGGTGGTGTAGCCGTCAGAAGAATGCAGCACCACGAAGCGCGCGTCGTCGCGCGGCTGGCAGGCAGCGAGCAGCTCGCGGGTCGCGAGCCCTTCCCATTCATTGTCGTACCGCGACCATGTCGTCACGCAATGGATGTCGGAAGTGAACTGCGCTTGCTTCTGGGCGACGAAATCGGCGAAGGTCCAGAACACCGGGTTCTCGATTGCGCCGTAGACGTCGAGCCGCCAGCGCTCGCGCGAAACCGGCGGCACGACCCCGAGATCGAGCACCGGCCAGTCCTTTGTCAGATGCTGGCCGGGCGGCAGGCGCTGCTCTTCCGGGCGCGTGATCTTGCCGGTCAAAAAGCGGCCTTCGCGCGCCCATTTTTCTTTGGTGCGCGTCAGCTTGCTGTCGGGCGGCTCGTTGTCCTCGGCCATGAGCTACTCGTGGCGATGCATCGCGGAGGCGTGCTTGGTGTCGCGCATGGTGGAATAGATGATCAGCGACAGGCAGATGACGCTGGCGAGATAGTAGTAGAACCACTCCTCGCGCCCGATGCTCTTGAAATAGAGTGCGATCGCCGGCGCCGTGCCGCCGAAGAGCGAGACCGTGATCGCATAGGGCAGGCCGACGCCGAGGGCGCGGACATTGGTCGGGAACAGCTCGGCCTTTACCACCGCGTTGATCGAGGTGTAACCGGCGACGAACAGCCAGGCCGCGCAGATCAGTATGAACGCGATGAACGGCGACTTGGTCTCCTTCAGCGTCATCAGCAGCGGCACGGTTGCGAGCGTGCCTGCGACACCGAAGAAGATCAGCAACGGCTTGCGGCCGATCTTGTCGGAGATCGCACCATAGATTGGCTGCAGGATGGTCGCGAAAATCAGCGTGCCGAAGATCACGAAGGTGGTCTGGTCCTCGGTCAGCCCGACCGAAAGCTTCACGAACGTCTGCATGTAGGTGGTGAAGGTGTAGAACGCCGCGGTGCCGCCTGCGGTCAGGCCGACCACCAGCAGCAGTTCGCGGGGATAGCGCAGCAGGTTGGTAAGCGAGCCGGTCGGCTTCACAACCTTCCTGGCTTCCTCGAAGGCTTCGGTCTCATGCAGGCCGCGCCGCATCACTGCGGCAAAGATCGCGAGCGCCGCACCGATCGCAAACGGGATACGCCAGCCCCAGGCTCTCAGTTCCTCCGGCGTGAGGAAGACTTTTTGCAGAAGCAGCAGCACGATGATCGCCGTGAGCTGGCCGCCGATCAGTGTGACATACTGAAAGCTCGAATAGAAACCGCGACGTTTGGGATCAGCGACCTCGCTGAGATAGGTCGCGCTGGCGCCGTACTCGCCGCCGAGGCTCAGGCCCTCGATGATGCGGGCCAGCGCCAGGATCACCGGTGCGGCAAAGCCGATCGAGGCATAGGTCGGCGTCAACGCGATGATCAGCGAGCCGAAGCACATGAAGACGACCGACAGCGTCAGCGAGATGCGCCGCCCGTAATGATCGGCGATATAGCCGAACAACCAGCCGCCCAACGGGCGCATCAGGAACGTCGCCGCGAATACCACGGCGACATTCAATTGCTGCACGACTGGATCGCTGCCGGGAAAGAAGGCGGGAGCGAAATAGAGCGCGAACGCGGTATAGGCGTAGAAGTCGTACCACTCGACGAGATTGCCGATCGAACCGATGAAGATTGCCTTGATCCGGCGCTTGGCGTCAGAGATGTCAATGCGGTCGGAGGCCGGTTTGATTGCTTGCTCTGTCACGCCCGGCCTCTCCGTATCGCTGTTTGGAAAGGTCTACATCGCCTTTCCAAGCAAAAATGGCAACTGGCGGGGGCCTCTGACGGTTCCCTGTGACCAGGTCACCGTGCCTGCCGGATCGAGGGCGAAGTCCGGAATTCGCTTCAGCCATTCCTCCAGCGCGACCTGCATCTCCATGCGCGCAAGGTTCGAGCCGACGCAGCGGTGGATGCCGAGGCCGAAAGCGGCGTGGCGGTTCTCGCGGCGGTCAATCACAACCTTGTCAGCATCCGGAAAAATCTTTGGGTCGCGGTTCGCGGCCGGGAAGGACAGCAGCACCATGTTGCCTGGCTTGACCGGGCAGCCCGAGATCGTGGTCTCCTTGACCACTTCGCGCGCCATCGTCACCGGCGAATAGGCGCGCAGCAGCTCCTCCACCGCGTTCGGGATCAGCCCGGGCTCGGCAATCAGTCGCTCGCGATCGGCGGGCGTCCGGGCGAGGTGCCAGAGTGAGGAGCCGATCGCGCTCCAGGTGGTGTCGATGCCGGCTATCAGGAGCAGTCGCAGCGAGCCCAGCACGTGTGAATCCTCGAGCGGATTGCCTTCCTTGTCCCTGGCATTCATCAGGTAGGAGATCAGATCGTCGGTCGGCTTGTTCTTGCGGGCCTCGATGTGGGCGCCGAAGTAAGCGCTCATCTCGTGCACGGCCTGAAGCAGCATGGTCTCGTCCTTGATGCCGAGCTCCAGGATCATGTGGATCCATTTGATGAAGAGATCGCTGTCGGACTCAGGAATGCCGAGCATGTGCGCGATTGCCCGCACCGGAATGTGCTTGGTGTAGCGCTCCGCCGCGTCTAGCCGACGTTCGGCGATGAAGCCGTCGATCAACTCGTTGCAGATCGCGCGCATCCGCGGCTCCAGCTTCTTCATCGCGTCCGGCGTGAACGGCGGCAGAAGCAATTGCTTGGCGGGCTTGTGCACCGGCGGATCGGAGGTGATCGGCGGGGCGGAGTTCCTGCTGGTGATTTCCGGCCGCACGTCGCGGACGATGATCCGGCGCGAGGAGAAATGCTCGCTGTCGTTGGCTATCTCGCGTACGGCCTCATAGGTCGTCGGCATGTAACAGCCGAGAAAACGTTCGGTGTGCACGACCGGGCCTGCGGCGCGCAGCTCGTCCCAGATCGGGAAGGGATCTTCCGTCCATTGCGGATCGGTGTGGTCGAAATCATGGACCCAATCGGTCACGGGCGGATGGGCGGCGGGTTGGCTGACGTCGGACATATCAGTGAATCCCTAGGGGCTCGTGTTCAAGAAAGGCACGCGGGGCGGCAGGCGGTGCGCTACTCCTCGATCACGTCGATTGCGATTTCCGGACAATTGGATTTGGCAAGCCAGGCCTTGTCTTCGAGGCCGGGCGGGACCGTGCCGTCGCCGGCCTCGTGGGCGTTGCCGTATTCGTCGAGCTCGAACAGCTCCGGCGCCAGCGCCTTGCAGCGCGCGTGCCCCTGGCATTTGTCGGGATCGACGTGAATCCTCAGTCGCTCTGTCATGGCGGCTTCCTCGGTCGTGCGCGCGTGAACCCGAAGGGTGCGCGTTCCTCTTGTCAATTTTGTCACGGCATTGCCGCTTCTTCTAAGTTATAGCCTATTACATTCGCGGCAGGCTTCCCCTGTCAAGCACAAACTTATAAGCTCTGCGCAACATGCGTTCACAACTTGCCCGAAAACCCGAGAACACCTACCACCATGGCGATCTCCGGGACGCCCTGATCAAGGCTGCGCTACGCGAAGCGGAGCAGGGCGGAACGGAGGCGATCAGCATCAAGGCGCTTGCAAAGCAGCTCGGCGTCTCCCAGCCGGCGCCCTACCGGCATTTTGCCGATCGCGAGGCGCTGCTTGAGGCGGTGACGGCGCAGGCGTTCCGGCTGCTCAGCGCGATTTTGCGGGCCGCGATGGCAAAGCCGTCGAAGCAATCGAAATTATCGCGGCTGGCGCAGGCGACGCTCGATTTCGGTCTGCACCGCAGTGGCATCTACCGGTTGATGTTCGCTTCGCGCACTGTGTCCTGCGCGCCCAAGGGCAGCGAGTTGCGTGAGGCCACGCACGAGACATTTGCGCTCGTGGTGGAAGCTCTTGAAGCGCCCGCGGTCGGCTATTTGCGCGAGCGGCACGCGCTCAAGATCTGGGCGGCGCTGCACGGCGTGGTGATGCTGGCAGAGCAGGGCCTGTTCACCGGTGAGGCGGCGCATGCCACGCGCGAGGAGCTGGTGGAGGATTTTGTCAGCGAAACGAAGGCAGCGCTTGCGGCGGCGATCAAGGCCGCGCGGCGCCGGAAAAAGGCTGGCACTTAATCCTTCGCCACCAACAGCTTCATCAGCTTCTCGACGGCGCTGTCGGGCGTGGTCACGACAGGGCGGCCGCTAGCCTCCGCCACGAGAGGCGCAGTCGCCGCGATACTGAACTGCGCGAGCGCGACGACGTCGCAATCGCGTAAGTCACGTGAGGCTTCCACGATCAGCCGGTCATGTGTCGCGCGGTCGCCGCGGTCGAGCGCGGCCAGCGCGCCTTCGGCAAGTTTCGGCACGATCTTGACGGAGGCCGGAAATTCCGGCGGCATCGAGGCCAGCGTGGGCGGGAAGGTCGTGAGCAGGCCGATCCGCTGGCCCATCGTCACCGCCCGTTCGATCATGGCTTCGTTCGGCCTGAGCACCGGCATCGGCGCATGCGCGCGCGCAACCGCCTCAATGCAGGGACCGAAGGCCGAGCAGGTGAACAGGATCGCATCCGCGCTGGTCGCCGCGGCGTAGTCGCCGAGCGCAAGGAAGCGCTCGGTCATGGCATTGTTGAGCTTGCCGTCACGCGCGAGATCAGCCGACAGGCTGTCGTCGAGCAGGTTCATCAGCCTCGCCTCTGGCCACGCCTTCGCGAACGCCGCCTCGATCGGGGCGATAGAATGCTTGAGGGCGTGGATCAGGGCGATGCGAGGAGACGTCGTCATTGAACGTTACCCGATGGAAGGTTTCGTGCCCCGGACGCAGCGCATGGCGCTGCAGAGCCGGGGCCCATTGTCGCGGCGAGGTCCCGGCTCAGCGCGGCAGCGTTGCACGCTGCGGCGCGTCCGGGACACGCGAGGCCTTTACTTGAACGGCACCGCGTACATCAATCCGCCCTTGCTCCAGAGGCCGTTGAGGCCGCGCTCGAGCTTGAGCGGGCTCGCCTTGCCGACATTGCGCTCGTAGATCTCGCCGTAATTGCCGGTGGCCTTGATTGCCGTGACCAGCCATTTATTGTCGAGCCCCAGCCGCGAGCCGAGATCGCCGGAGGCGCCCAGAAGGCGCTGGATCGCCGGTGTCTGCGACTTCGCCATCTCGTCGACATTGGCTTGCGTGACGCCAAGCTCTTCGGCCTCGATCAGCCCGTAATGCAGCCATGTGATGATGTCGCTCCAGACCTCATCGCCGTTGCGGGTGAAGGGGCCGAGCGGCTCTTTGCTGATGGTCTGCGGCAGCACGACGTAGTCGGCCGGATTCGGCGCCGCGGTCGTCACGGCACCTGCGAGCGCGGAAGCGTCCTGGGTCATGGCATCGCAACGGCCGCCGAAGAACGTCTGGTACATCGTGTCGACGCGGTCGAACACCAGCGGTTTCCAGTCGATGCCATTCGCCCGGCCGTAGTCGCCGAGCGTGACCTCATGCGTGGTGCCCTGGGCGACGCAGACGGTGGCGCCCTTGAGATCCTTGATCTCCTTCACGCCGAGGTCTTTCTTCACGACAAAGCCCTGGCCGTCGTAGAAGTTGATCGGGCCCTGCCGCAGGCCCAGCGTCACGCCGCGCAGATAGGTCTGCGTGGAGTTGCGGTAGAGCACGTCGATCTCGCCGGACTGGAGCGCGGTGAAGCGGTTCTGCGCGGTCAGCGAGACGTAACGCACCTTGCTCGCATCGCCGAGCACGCCGGCGGCGAGGGCGCGGCAATAATCCACGTCGAGACCCTTGTAATTGCCTTGCGAGTCCGGCGCGGAGAAGCCGGCAAAACCGGCGCTGACACCGCATATCAGCGTGCCGCGGCTCTTCACCGTGTCGAGCGTCGCGGCCGATGCGACCACCGTCGATGCCGCGAGCACGCTCGCTGCGATAACCACTTTCCTCATCATATTACTCTCCCCTCAATGATTGACACTACGCAACACGTGGTCGACGGCGGTGCCGAGCTTGTCGACGATCAGGTCGATCTCGTCAGCCGAACTTATATAGGGCGGTGCCAGCAGCACGTGGTCGCCGCGGACCCCGTCCACGGTGCCGCCGCCGGGATAGCAGCCGAGCCCGTTGGCAAAGGCCTCCGCCTTGATCTTCTGGTTCAGCTTCAACGCCGGATCGAACGAGCTGCGGCCGGCGCGATCGGCGACGAGCTCGATCGCCCAGAACAGCCCGCGACCCCTGATGTCGCCGACATGGCGGTGGTTGCCGAAGCGCTCGGTCAGCCGCTGCTCGAGCTGCTTGCCGCGCTCCTTGACGCGTTCGAGCAGGCCGTCCTCGCGGATCACGTTTTGCACCTCGAGTGCGGCGGCGCAGGCGAGGGGATGCGCGAGATAAGTATGGCCGTGCTGAAACGCACCGGAGCCCGCACGGATCGTGTCGATGATCTTTCCGCTGGCAAGCATCGCGCCGATCGGCTGGTAGCCGCCGCCGAGGCCCTTCGCGATCGCCTGGATGTCGGGCGCGACGCCTTCCTGTTCCCATGCATGCGTGGTGCCGGTGCGGCCCATGCCGGACATGACCTCATCAAGGATGAGCAGTGCGCCATGTCGATTGCAGATCTCGCGGACCGCTTTGAAGTATCCATCCGGCGCCGTCACGGCACCGGCGGTCGCGCCGACGACGGGCTCGGCGAGGAACGCCGCGACGGTCTCAGGGCCGAGCCGCTGAAACTCGGCTTCAAGTTCGGCGGCGAGGCGCGCCACAAACTGCGCATCTGATTCACCATCGTGTTTCTCGTGATAGGCGAAGGCCGGGGTCACATGGCTGAAAGCGTCGGAGAGCAGCGGCGCATAGGGCGCACGTCGCCACGCATTGCCGCCGGCGGCCAGCGCGCCCAGCGTGTTGCCGTGATAGCTCTGGCGCCGTGCGATGAAATGCTGCCGCTGCGGCTCGCCACGCTCGATGAAATATTGCCGCGCGAGCTTGATGCTGGCTTCGATCGCCTCCGATCCGCCACTGACGAAATAAGCATAAGCGAGGCCGCCGGGCTCGTGGCCGACCAGCAGTTCGGCCAGCGCCTCGGCCGGCTCGGAGGAGAAGAAAGCGGTGTGCGCATAGGCCAGCGTCGAGGCCTGCTTCGCTATCGCTGCGATCACGCGCGGATGCTGATGGCCCAGGCAGGACACCGCCGCACCGCCGGATGCGTCGATCACGCGGCGGCCGTCCTCGGCCAGGAGATAGACGCCTTCGCCGCCGATCGCCTTGGGCGGCGTTTCGCGCAACGAACGGTGCAGCACGCGGCTGGTGCGAGCGGCCATGGGTCAACCTTTCTCTGGAACGTAAGTGGAGGCCGCGGCCAGTCGCGCCTCGGTATTTTCCAGGCGCTTCTTTGCGGCCATGCCGCCGAGCGAAAATGTCACGGCAGCGAGCGATTGTGCGATCGCAATGGCACCGGTGAGGCTCGGGAAAAAGCCGGGAGAGGAGGCCGCCTCGAACAGCAGCACGTGGTCGGCGCCTTCGGCCATCGGCGCCGATGGGCTATCCGCAATCGCGATCAGGGTCGCGCCGGCACGATAGGCGGCCTGCGCGACGCGGACGCTCGCATGTGTATAGGGCATGAAGCCGATGACGATGACGGCTTCGCCGGGCCGGAACGCGCCGAGGTCGAGATCGTCGGGGCCCGACGCACCGACGAGTTGCACCTGTTCGGGACGAAACAGCCGGAGCTCGTAGTTCAGCAGCTCAGCGACGCTGCGGCAGCTCCGGTAGCCTGTGATCCAGATCCGCTTGGCGTCATGAAGTGCGCGGGCCGCTTCCGCGATCGGCTGGGCCGGAATGCGCGGGAGGCCAGCGGCCTCGGCCTCGAGCTTGTCGGTGACGAGCGCGACATCGGCGTTCGGCCCGTGACGGCGGCTCTTGGCGCGGCCGGAGAAGGGCGCGATCTGCGAGGGCCGCCGCGCCTCCGTCAGCGCCGCGCGCAATTCGTCCCAGCCCGAATAGCCGATGGCTTTCGCAAGCCGCGTGAACGCGGCCGGATCGGCGCCGGCAACCGCTGCGAGATCGCGCATCGAACGCGTGGTGGCGTCGTAATCGTTGGCCGCGACGAAACGCCCGACCTCCTGCAACCGCATCGGGAGCGACGGCAATGCAATGCGCAGTTCGCTCAGCGGCGAGGATTTCGCGGGCTCGGCCATGAAACATTTGTTGCACGAAGTAGAGTTTGGTGCAACAGTTGACGTGCGCCGCCGGAAATCGCCGTCTTGAGAAGGATTTTTGTGCTGTGACGTCAGACGCTCCGAGACCGCCGCCGCGCCGCCGCTTGTTCGGTGCTTTCGGGCGACGCGAGCTGAAAGACCTGTTCTGGCAGGTCCTGGTGGTCGGGATCGCGGTCGCGGTCATCGTCTTCCTCTGGTCCAACACGGTCACTAATCTTTCCGCGCGCCGCATCACGACCGGATTTGCGTTCCTCGGCCGTGAGGCTGGCATGCCCATCGCCGACAGCCTGCTCGCCTACAATCCAAGAGACTCATATCTCTGGGCCTTCGTCGTCGGCATCGCCAACACCTTGCGCGTTGCCGTAATTGGCATCGTGCTCGCAACCATTTTGGGTACGCTGATCGGTATTTCGCGCTTGTCCGCGAACTGGTTGGTGTCGCGGCTTGCCGCTGTCTATGTGGAAACGCTCCGCGATATCCCGCTGCTGCTCCAGCTTTTGTTCTGGTATGTGCTGATGCAGGCACTGCCGGCCGCACGCGCGGCGTTTCGGCCGATCGATGGCGTGTTCCTCTCCAATCGGGGCTTGATCCTGCCGGCGATTCCAACCGGGAGGCCGCAGCTTTGGGTGCTCGGCACAGCAGTGCTCGGGCTTGTCGTGTTCTATGTCATCCAGCGACGGCTGATCTCACTACAGATGCGCGACGGCAAGCCACGGCCGGCCTGGCCTTTCGCGCTTGGCCTCATTGTCGTGCTGCCGGCGCTCGTGTCCGCACTGCTCGGCGTATCCTGGATCATCGAATGGCCCGAGTTGCGCGGCTTCAACTTCGTCGGTGGACTGACGCTCGCGCCCGAATATTTTGCGCTCGTGATCGCGCTCGTCACCTATACCTCGGCTTTCATCGCCGAGATCGTGCGCAGCGGCATTCAGTCGGTGCCGCGCGGCCAGTGGGATGCCGCCAATGCGCTTGGCCTCCGCCGCAGCTTCATGCTGCGGCAGATCATCCTGCCGCAGGCGTTGCGGGTGATCGTGCCGCCGATGACCAGCCAGTACCTCAACCTGACCAAGAACTCTTCGCTCGCGGTGGCGATCGGCTATCAGGACGTGGTCTCGATCGCCAACACCACGCTGAACCAGACCGGCCAGGCGATCGAGGCGATTGCTTTGATCATGGCGGTGTTCCTCACCATCAGCCTCGGCATCAGCTTTTTCATGAACTGGTACAATTCGCGCATCGCGCTGGTGGAGCGCTGATCATGACGGCGATCGCCGACATTCCGGAAGCACCGCGCGCCGCCCGTCGCCCGCAAATCGGCAACCCGGTGCTGCGCTGGCTGCGCACCAATTTGTTCTCGTCGATTCCGAACGGCATCCTCTCGGTCGTGCTGCTGGCGGTGCTCGCCAAGGGTGTCTTCAGCTTAGTGCTGTGGGGAATCGCGAACGCAGTCTGGTTGACGCCGGCGAACGATTCCAGTGCCTGCCGCGCAGTGCGCGGCGTCGGCGCGTGCTGGGCGATCATACCCGAAAAGTACCGCTTCATCCTGTTTGGCACCTATCCGTTCGACCAGCAGTGGCGGCCGGCGCTGGCGGTGCTGCTCTTCATCGCCCTGTTCTATCTCTCCACCCGCCGCGCCTTATGGCGGCGCGAACTGGCCTATCTCTGGATCGGAGCGCTGGCGCTGATCAGCGTGCTGATGTGGGGCGGCGTGTTCGGTTTGTCGTTCGTCTCGCAGGACCGTTGGGGCGGCTTGCCGGTGACGCTGATCCTGGCGACGTTCGGTCTCGCGTTCGGCTTCCCGCTCGGCATCCTGGTTGCCCTCGGCCGTCGTTCGAAGCTGCCGGCAATCCGCTCGCTCAGCGTGCTCTATGTCGAGCTGATCCGCGGCGTGCCGCTGGTCAGTCTGTTGTTCATGGCGAGCGTGATGTTTCCGCTGTTCATGCCTGCCGGATTCAACATCGACAAGCTCTTGCGCGCGCAGATCGCTATCATCCTGTTCGCAGGTGCCTATCTTGCCGAAGTCATCCGCGGCGGCCTTCAGGCCGTGCCGAGCGGACAGTATGAGGCCGCTGATGCGCTGGGGTTGTCCTATTGGCGCAAGAACCGGCTGATCGTCCTGCCGCAGGCGATCCGCCACGTCATCCCGCCGCTGGTCAACACCTTCATCGCCTTCTTCAAGGACACCAGCCTCGTCCTGATCATCGGTATCTTCGACCTGCTGACGACGGCGAAGACCGCGATCATCGATCCCGCGTGGCAGCAATTCTCCGTCGAAGTCTACATCTTCGTCGCCGCCATCTATTTTGTCTTCTGCTTCGCGATGTCGCGGTATAGCCGGAGTTTGGAGGCGACGCGCGCGGGCTAGATATCTCGTGCCCCGGACGAGGTGCAACGCGTCAGCGCTGCCGCTCGTCCGGGGCTCGAGAAGTTACTTCTTCACTTTTGGATCAATCGGCGTCGTGCCCCGCAGACCCAGAATATCCTCCAGCACCTTCGCGCCCGCGAGCACGTCAGCGTCGCTCCGGGGCGCGCCGACCACCTGCACACCAACCGGAAGTTCCGACGCCGTGAAGCCGCACGGCAGCGACAACGCCGGGCAGCAGGCGAGCGTGATGGCGTAGACGATGCCGAGCCATTCGACGTAATTGTCGAACCTCTTGCCCGCGCATTCGGCGACATAGCGGTTCTCGATCGGGAACGGCGGCACGATCGTCGTCGGTACCAGCAGCAGATCGTAGGTCTGGAAGAACTCGACTGCACGTGCGGTCATGCCGACGCGCTGCGCTTCGGCGCGCTCGAGCTGCTCGACGGTGAGCTTGAGACCTTCCTCGATGTTCCAGATCACCTCGGGCTTGAGCAGGTCGCGCTTGGTGCGGAGCAGCTGCGCCTTGCTGATCGCGAAGTCGAACGCGCGCAGCACGTGGAAGCACTCATGCGCCTCGCGCCAATCCGGATGCGCCTCCTCGACGATGGCACCGGCTTCGGCAAAGCGTTCCGCCGCCTTGCGCGTGAGCGCCTTGACTTCGGGGTCGACCGGGGTGATGCCGAGATCAGCGGAGTAGGCGATGCGCTTCGGCTTTTTGCCCGAGCGTGCGGCCGTCAGGAACGAGGTCGCGGGCGCCGGCAGCGACAGCGGGTCGGCGGCATAATCGCCGCTCATTGCATCGAGCAGCAGCGCGAGGTCTTCGACATTGCGTGCCATCGGGCCCTGCACGCCGAGATTGCGGTCGATGCCCGCTTTCGGCGTGTGCGCGACGCGGCCGATGCTCGGTCGCATGCCGACGATCCCGCAGAAGCTCGCGGGGCTGCGCAAGCTGCCGCCCATGTCCGAGCCCTGTGCGAGCCAGGCCATGCCGGTCGCGAGCGCCACCGCCGCGCCGCCGGAGGAGCCGGCGGCGGATTTCGAAATGTCCCAGGGGTTGAGGGTCGCGCCGAATACCTCGTTGAAGGTGTTGGCGCCGGCACCGAATTCCGGCGTGTTGGACTTGGCGTAGACGACCGCACCATTGGCTTCGAGGTTCTCGACCATGAGGTCGGACTTCGCTGGGATATTGTTTTTGTAGATCGGCGAGCCCTGGGTGTTCAGCACGCCTGCAACATCGGTCAGGTCCTTGATCGGCACCGGCAGGCCTGCGAGCAATCCGCGCGCGCCGGCCGGCTTCTGCATCAGCGCCTTGGCGCTATCCCGCGCGCGATCGAAGCACAGCGTCGGCAGCGCATTGACGTTGCCGTCGACTTCACCGATGCGCTTCTCCAGCGCATCCAGCAGCTCCAGCGGCGAGACCTCGCCGGATCGCAGCTTGTCGACGACGACGCAGGCGGTTTCGCGGATCAGATCCTGAGACAATTATTTTACTCCTGTGCTTATTGAACCGTCATTGCGAGCGCAGCGAAGCAATCCAGTCTGTCTGCGGAAAGATTCTGGATTGCTTCGCGTCGCTCGCAATGACAGAAAAACTCAACCCCATCCCGCGCTGATGCCGCCATCCACCGTATAGATGACGCCCGATGTATAGCCGGCGCGATCCGACGCCAGGAACGCCATGAGGTCGCCGATTTCGCGGGCATGCGCCGGCCTGCCGAGCGGCAGGCTCTTCTGGAATTCCTTGTAGCGGCTCTCGTCGCCGAACTGGTGCTTTGCCCGCGTCTTCAGCAGGGTGACGTGACGGTCGGTGCCGACCGGGCCGGGATTGATGCCGACCACGCGGATGTTGTCGGCGAGGCTCTTGCCCCCGAGCGCGCGGGTGAAGGCCATCAGCGCGGCATTGCCGGCGCTGCCGCAAATGTAGTTGGCGTCGAACTTCTCGCCGGCCGCGCCGATGTCGTTGACGATCACGCCGCCGCCCTTTGCCTTCATCTGCGCGTAAATCATGCGCGTGAGGTTGATGTAGCCGAACACTTTCAATTCCCAGGCGTGCCGCCAGGTCGCCTCGTCGATCTTGTCGATGGAGCCGCCGGGGATGTCGCCTGCATTGTTGACGAGCACGTCGATGTCGGCGGCCTCCTTCGCCAGCCGCGCCAAATCCTCAGTCTTGCGCAGATCGACAATGCTCGTCGCGGCATCGATCTGATGGGCGGAGCGCAGGCGCTCGGCCAGCGCCTTGAGCTGATCGCCATTGCGGGCGGCGAGGAGGAGATGGCAGCCTTCCTCGGCAAAGGCCTCGGCGGCGGCTGCGCCGATGCCCTTGGACGCACCCGTGATCAGGACGCGCTTACCACGCAGATGCAGATCCATGGAAGTTACTCGCTCGGTGAGAACAGGATGAAATCAGTAGGCGGTTGGCCGCGCCATGGTCAACATTGCAGTGCAGCGTTGCACTGCCGCCGCGTTTGGTCCATTGCAGTGCGGTCAAAAAGGCGGCGGCTGCCGGACCAATCAAGGACGTTCTCGATGAGCAAGAAACAATACCGGATCGCGGTCATTCCCGGTGACGGCATCGGCAAGGAAGTGATGCCGGAGGGTCTGCGCGTTCTGGAGACCGCAGCGAAGAAGCACGGGGTGTCTCTTCATTTCGATCATTTCGACTTCTCGTCCTGGGACTATTACGAGAAGCACGGCCAGATGATGCCGGACGATTGGAAGGACAAGATCGGCAAGCACGATGCCATTTACTTCGGTGCGGTCGGCTGGCCGGCCAAGATTCCGGATCACGTCTCGCTGTGGGGTTCACTGATCAAATTCCGCCGCGAGTTCGATCAGTATGTGAATTTGCGTCCGGTGCGGCTGATGCCGGGCGTGCCGTCGCCGCTGGCAAATCGCAAGCCGGGCGAGATCGATTTCTGGGTGGTGCGCGAGAATACCGAAGGCGAATATTCGTCCGTCGGCGGCCGCATGTTCCCGGACACCGACCGCGAGTTCGTGACGCAGCAGACAGTGATGACCCGCATCGGCGTCGACCGCATCCTGAAATTCGCCTTCGAGCTCGCGCAGTCGCGGCCGAAGAAGCACCTGACCTCGGCGACCAAGTCGAACGGCATCTCCATCACCATGCCCTATTGGGACGAGCGCGTAGAGGCGATGGCCAAGAAGTTTCCGGGCGTGAAGTGGGACAAGTACCACATCGACATTTTGACGGCGAACTTCGTGCTGCATCCGGATTGGTTCGACGTCGTGGTCGGCTCCAATCTGTTCGGCGACATCCTGTCCGATCTCGGCCCCGCCTGCACCGGCACCATCGGCATCGCGCCGTCAGGCAACATCAACCCCGAGGGCAATTTCCCGTCGGTGTTCGAGCCGGTGCACGGCTCGGCGCCAGATATCGCGGGGCAGGGAATTGCGAACCCGATCGGTGCGATCTGGTCGGGCGCGATGATGCTCGAGCATCTCGGTGAGAAGGAAGCCGGCAAGTCGATTGTCGATGCGATCGAGCGCACGCTGGCCGAGCGCACGCTCCGCACCAAGGACCTGGGCGGCAATGCTGACACCACGGCTTGCGGCAAGGCAGTCGCGGAGATGGTGGATTAGTTCGATCCGCTAACCGCGGGGTGGCCGTCCCGGCCTTCGCCGGGACGACATGGAGCTACCCCGCGATCTTTTCGATCGCCGCCTGATCCAGCCCAAACTTCTTCCCGGCTTCCAGAATCTCCTGCCAGGTGGTCGGATCAACCGGAACCCCCTCCGCCAGACGCTTCTGCTTCGTCTCACGCTCAGGGTCGCCGGCGATCTTCACCTTGTCGACGCCGGGGGCCGGCGGCGAGCCGGTGTGCCAGGCGACGAAGCCCTCGACCTCGCGCGCCAGGTTCTCGCCGGTGCCGAGCTTGCCCGGGTCGATGATGATCGAGAGCATGCCGTTGAGGACGTTGTGCTTGCCGTCGGACGGGCCCTTGACCACCTGCCCGCCGGAGAGCGCGCCGCCGAGGATTTCGCACACCAGCGCGAGCCCCGAACCCTTGTGCTCGCCGAACGGCAGGATGGCGCCGTGCGGCGGGATCACGGTGTAGCGCGGATTGACGGTGGGCTTGCCTTCATTGTCGATGATGGTGCCGGGTTCGAGCTCGACGCCCTTGTTGTGGGCGACACGCGTCTTGCCCTGCGCGATCCTGCTGGTGGCGAAGTCGAGCACGATCGGCTCTTTGCCTCTGCGCGGGATGCCGACGCAGAAGGGGTTGGTGCCGTGGCGCGCATCGCTGCCGCCCCAGGGCGCCACGATCGGGCGCGAGATCACGTTGACGAAGTGAATCGATACCAGTCCGTGGCCGATGCACTGCTCGGCCCAGTGGCCGATGCGGCCGATGTGGTGCGAGTTCGACAGGCCGACGAGACACACGCCGTTGCGCTTGGCGCGCTCTGCCGCCAGCTCCATCGCTTCATGGCCGATCACCTGGCCGTAGCCGGTGAGGCCGTCGAGGGTGAGAAGCGGACCAGTGTCGAGCACGATCTTGACGTGCTGGTTCACGGCGAGGCCGCCCGTGGTGACGCTCTGGACGTAGCGCGGGATCATGCCGACGCCGTGCGAGTCATGTCCCCTGAGGTTGGCCTCGACGAGGTTCGTGGATACGAGCTCGGCCTCGCGGTCCGTGGAGCCGCCGGCCTTGACAATGGCGCGGACGACGTTGGTGAGCGGCTGTGCCTTGATGGTGCGATAGTCGGCCATTGTTATTGCTCTTATCCTTTCACGATCCGGCGGCAGTGGACCCACGCCGCTTCGATCAGGTTCTCACTTGCTTCCGGCGTGCGGAAGGCCGAGTGCGCCGACAGCGTCACGTTCGGAATCTTCGTCAGCGGATGATCGCCGGGCAGGGGTTCGATGTTGAAAACATCGAGGCCGGCATGGCGGATGT
This sequence comes from Bradyrhizobium sp. 197, assembly GCF_023073375.1. Classification (NCBI taxonomy): domain Bacteria; kingdom Pseudomonadati; phylum Pseudomonadota; class Alphaproteobacteria; order Hyphomicrobiales; family Nitrobacteraceae; genus Bradyrhizobium; species Bradyrhizobium sp. 197. The sequence continues at coordinate 194,937 of NZ_JADPJJ010000009.1, forward strand.
GGCCCGACTTCAGCGCGTCGATCATGGCGGTCTCGTCGACGACGGCGGCGCGGGCGGTGTTGATGAGGATGACGCCCGGCTTCATCTTCGCGATCATCTCGCGGGTGATCATGCCGCGGGTCTCGTCGTTGAGCAGCAGATGCAGCGACACGACATCGGCTCGCGCCAGCAATTTGTCGAGATCGGTGAATTCGACGCCCGGATGGCTCTTGGGCGAGCGGTTCCAGGCAATCACCTTCATGCCGCTGCCCGAGGCAATGCGTGCGACCTCGGCGGCGATGCCGCCGAAGCCGATCAGGCCGAGCGTCTTGCCGGTGAGCTGCATGCCATCCTCGCGCAGCCAGTTGCCGCCGCGCATCTCGCGATCCATCATCGCGATGACGCGGGCCGAGGCCCACATCAGCGCGATCGCGGATTCTGCGACCGCCGTGTCACCATAGCCCTTGATCAGGTGCACGGAGATGCCGAGCTCGGCGAGCTCTTCCGGATTCATGTAGCTGCGCGCACCGGTGCCGAGGAACACCACGTGCTTCAGCCCTGCGCACTTCTTCGCGACCTCGGTCGGCAGCGCGGTGTGATCGACGATCGCGATTTCGGCGCCGTCGAGGATCTCAGGATATTGCTCGGGCTTGATGTCGGGATCCCTGTGGATACGCACCTTGGGATCGCCCGGTTGCTCCAGCCGCTCCATGATCACGGCGAGAGCTTCATTGGCGTCGACGAAAACTCCGCGCATGGTTTTCTCCGGTCAGGACGCGACGCCGGCGATCGCCAGCACGGTGTGCATCAATACGTTGGTGCCGGCCGCGCAGTCGGGCTGCGTGGCGTCCTCCAGCTCGTTGTGGCTAATGCCGTCCTTGCAGGGCACGAACACCATCGCCGCCGGCATGACGGTATTGAGGTTGCAGGCGTCGTGGCCGGCGCCCGAGGTGATGCGGCGAGAGGAATAGCCGAGGGTCTTCGCTGCGTTCTCCACCGCTGCAATCAGCTTCGGATCGAAATGCGTCGGCGGCTTGCGCCAGACGAGGTCGATCTTGACCTCGACCTTGCGGCGCGTGGCGATCTCGGCAATGGCAGCGTGCAAATCGCGATCGAGCGCGTCCATGATCGCGCCATCGGCGCTGCGGCAATCCATGGTGAAGGCGATCTCGCCGGGAATGACATTGCGCGAGGGGTTTGCGATCACGGCCTCGCCGATGGTGCCGACAGCCTTCGGCCCGTGCTTGCTGGCGATGGCCTCCATTGCCAGCACGATCTCGGAGAGCGTGGCGAGTGCATCGCGCCGCAACGGCATCGGCGTCGATCCGGCATGGCTCTCGAAGCCGGTAATCTTGCCGTCGTACCAGAGCACACCCTGGCCGGAATCGACCACGCCGATGGTCTTGCTCTCAGCCTCAAGGATCGGACCCTGCTCGATGTGCAACTCGACGAAGCAGCCGAGCTTCTGAAAGCCGACAGGCTTGTCGCCGCGATAGCCGATGCCGTCGAGTGCCTGCCCGACAGTGACGCCTTCGACGTCCTTGCGCGACAGAATGTCATCAGTGGTGAAGTCGCCGACATAGGCTGCGGAGGCCATCATCGCGGGGGCGAAGCGCGAGCCTTCTTCATTGGTCCAATTGACGACACAGATCGGCGCCTCCGTCTCGATGCCGGCGTCGTTCAGCGTACGGATCACTTCGAGCGCGCCGAGCGTTCCCAGAATGCCGTCATACTTGCCGCCGGTGGGCTGGGTGTCGAGATGCGAGCCGATGCCGACGGGCAGCTTCGACATGTCGCGGCCCTTGCGCAGGCCGAACTGCGAGCCGAGCGCATCGGTGTGCACCTCTAAGCCGGCGTCCTCGCAGGCCTTGCGGAACCAGTCGCGCACCTGCTTGTCTTCTGCGCTCAGCGTCAGCCGCCGCACGCCGCCCTTGGCCGTGGCGCCGAACTGCGCGGTCTCGTGGATGGAGCCCCAGAGGCGGGCGGAATCGATTTGCAAATTGGTGGCGGCTCGGCTCATGCGGTCAGTCTCTCATTTGTCCGGCGCCTGTTTCAATGACGCGCCGGCGCGGGCGCGTCAACTGCGAGGCTGCTCTGCGCAATCTGACATGCAAGCTCTGCGACGCGCTCCACCGCCACGACGTCGGGCGAGGCGAGCCAGCTCGCGGTAAATGTCAGCGGCGCGATTTCGAGATCGGTGTCGAGCAGTTGCAGCCGCCCGTCTGCAAGCTCGCTCTCGACGATGGCGTCGGGAATCACGGCGATGCCGAGGCCCTCGACCGCCATGTGGATGACGGTCGCGAGCGAGGCGGAGGCGTGCAGCCGGATCGGCGGCAGCTCCGGCCGGTCGAACACTTCGCGCACGACCTCGTAAGGCCGTGTCTTCCGTGGGAAGGTAATGATCGGAAACCGCGCCAGCTCAGCCCGCGTTACCGGTCCATGGCCGAGGCCGAGCGAGGGGCTGGCGAGAAAGCCGATCGGATAGTCGGCGAGGACGCGATTGTGCACCCCGGAGGCCGAGAGCGGACCGACGACGAAGGCAAGCTCGATCTCTTGCGCAAGCAGGCGCGCGGTGAGATTTGGCGTGATGTCGACCTCGATCTCGAGCGAGAGGTTCGGATAGACCTCGTTCATGCTCTTCACGAGGCGGGGCAGCCAGGTGTGCACGATGGTTTCGGCAACGCCGAGACGCATCACACCGCGCATCGCCGAGCGGTCGCCGACCTCGGCCAACATCTGGGCGCGCAGGCCGATCAGTTTTTCCGCATACACCATCATCTGCCGGCCGCTCGGCGTCGGCGAAGCCACGCGGTGATCGCGGTTGAGGAGCTTCACGCCCATCTCGCGCTCGAGCTGGGCGATTCGCTGGGAGATCGCCGGCTGGGTCGTGTTGAGCCTTGCTGCGGCGCCACGGAAGCTGCCGAGCTTCACAACCCAGAGGAACGTCTCGATCGACCTGAAGTCCAGCATTGGAAGGATTTTCCCGATCGATAAACCAAATTTATCGAGAATGATTAGAAACGACGATTAGACTTTATAGCACGCTTGGTGTTGGCTTGTCTTTGTCGAGTTTATAGGCAGGTCGATCACATGACTGTTTTGGTGGCAGTGCAGCAAACTGAAACGCCCGACATGCTTCCGAGCCGCAAGGCGCGGCTTGCCTACCGCGAGGGTCTGGTCGCCTCGACCGCCGGCGTGGCTCCCGGCTTCGTCCAGGGCAATCTGGCGATCCTGCCGGCGGAATATGCCAGCGCCTTTCACCGCTTCTGCCAGCTCAATCCCAAGCCGTGCCCGATCATCGGGATGTCCGAGGTCGGCAGTCCGCACATCCCGGCGCTCGGAGCCGATCTCGATATCCGCACCGACGTGCCGCGCTATCGCGTCTGGCGCGACGGCGAGGTGGTCGACGAGCCGACCGATGTGACAAAGCATTGGCGCGACGATCTCGTGACCTTCGTGCTCGGCTGCTCCTTCTCGTTCGAAGAGGCGCTGCTCGACGAGGGCATGCCGATCCGCCACATCGAACTCAATGTGCGGGTGCCGATGTATCGCACCAACATCGCCTGCGGCGAGTCCGGTCCCTTCGCCGGTCCCATGGTGGTGTCGATGCGTCCGTTCAAGCCGGCGGACGCGATCCGCGCGGTGCAGATCACCTCGCGCTATCCAGCCGTGCACGGCGCGCCCGTGCATCTCGGCCATCCGCATCTGATCGGCATCAAGGACATCGCCAAGCCCGATTACGGCGATCCGGTGCCGGTTGCCGACGACGAAATCCCGGTGTTCTGGGCCTGCGGCGTGACGCCGCAATCGGTCATCAACGCCGCGAAGGTGCCGTTCGCGATCACGCATTCGCCCGGCCTGATGCTGGTGACGGATCTCAAGAACAGGACCATGGCCGTGATTTAGTGGGCAGCGTTTGCTGCTTCTTCGGGCTTTACCGCATCCATCAATCGTTTCATTCGATCAGTCGAAATTCAGCAACAGGGGACTTTGCCATGACGATCACTCGCCGCGACGTATTGTTGGGAGCCACCGCTACAGCCGCGCTGGTGCCGCTGGCAGCGCGCGCGCAGACTTCCGAGGTCGTGATCGGCGTGATTTATCCGTTCTCGGGCGGCAGCGCGCAGCAGGGCGTCGACGCGCAGAAGGCCTATGAGACCGCGCTCGAGGTCATCAACAAGGACACCGATTTCGACCTGCCGCTGGCGAAGGGTGAGGGCCTGCCGGGTCTCGGCGGCGCAAAGGTCCGCCTCGTGTTTGCCGATCACCAGGCCGATCCGCAGAAGGGCCGCGCCGAAGCCGAGCGCCTGATCACGCAGGAGAAAGTCTCCGCCATCATCGGCACCTATCAGAGCGCGGTCGCCGTCACCGTCAGCCAGATCTGCGAGCGCTACCAGATCCCGTTCGTCTCCGCCGACAACTCCTCGCCCAGCCTGCATCGCCGCGGCCTGAAATATTACTTCCGCGCCGCGCCGCACGACGAGATGTATTCGGCCGCGATGTTCGACTTCTTCGATGCCTTGAAGGAGAAGGGCACCAAGATCGAGACGCTGTCGCTGTTCCACGAGGACACCATCTTCGGCACCGATTCCGGCAACGCCCAGGCCAAGATCGCCGGCGAGCGCGGCTACAAGATCGCCACCGACATCAAGTATCGCGCCAACTCGCCCTCGCTCTCGGCCGAGGTGCAGCAGCTCAAGAGCGCCAATGCCGACGTGCTGATGCCGTCGAGCTACACCACCGACGGTATCCTGCTGGTCAAGACCATGGCCGAGCTCGGTTACAAGCCGAACGCGATCGTGGCCCAGGACGCCGGCTTCTCGGAGAAGGCGCTCTATGACGCCGTCGGCGACAAGCTCGAAGGCGTGATCTCGCGCGGCACCTTCTCGCTCGACCTGGCGCAGAAGCGCCCGATGGTCGGCAAGATCAACGAGATGTTCAAGACGCGGTCGGGCAAGGATTTCAACGACCTCACCTCGCGCCAGTTCATGGGCCTAATCATCCTCGCCGACGCCATTAGCCGCGCCAAATCGACGGACGGCGAGAAGATCCGCGACGCGCTGGCAGCCACCGACATCCCGGGCGAGCGGACAATCATGCCCTGGAAGCGCGTCAAGTTCGACGAGATGGGCCAGAACAACGATGCCGACCCGGTGCTGCTGCAATATGTCGGCGGCAAGTTCGTCACCATCTTTCCGCCGCAAGCCGCGATCGCTGAAGCGATCTGGCCGATGAAGTAAGATTTAGGAAAGCGGGAGCTCAGACGGTAGCTCCCGCCCTCATCCCTGCGCAACGGCGAAGCCGTTGTCGCTGGAGGAGCGGGCGCAGCCCGCGTCTCGAAGGGCGAGGGCGGGCCCATCCTTCGAGACGCGCGCAGGAGCGCGCTCCTCAGGATGAGGGCGTAATTCGGGGGACGGACTTTTGACAGCCCAAACCATTATCCAGAGTCTCGCGAGCGGCCTTCTCATGGGTCTGCTCTACGGACTGATCGCCGTCGGTCTCGCGCTGATCTTCGGCCTGATGGACGTCGTGAACTTCGCCCATGGCGAGTTCCTGATGATCGCGATGTATGTGAGCTTCTTCCTGTTCACGTTCTTCGCGATCGACCCCCTGCTGTCGGCGCCGCTGGTGGCTGCCGCGCTGTTCGTGTTCGGAGCTGTGGTCTATCTATTGGTCGTGCGCTTTGCCATGCGGGCCAAGGCCAATGCCGGCATGGTGCAGATCTTCTCGACCTTTGGCCTCGCCATCGTGATGCGCGGCCTCGCGCAGTTCTTCTTCACGCCGGACTATCGCAGCGTTCCGCATTCCTGGCTCGGCGGCAAGACGATCTCAATTGCCGGCATCTTCCTGCCCGAACCGCAGCTGATGGGTGCGCTGGTCTCGATCCTGGCCTTTGCCGGGCTCTACTTCTTCATCCATCGCACCGATTTCGGCCGCGCGCTGGAAGCTACCCGTGAAGATCCCGGCGCGGTGGCCCTGGTCGGCATCGACAAGAACCGCGTGTTCGCGCTTGGCTGGGGACTTGGTGCCGCGCTGGTCGGCCTCGCCGGAGCGATCATGGCAAGCTTCTTCTATATCTATCCCGACGTCGGCGCGTCCTTTGCGCTGATCGCTTATGTCACGGTGGCGCTCGGCGGCTTCGGCAGCGTGTTCGGCGCTTTCGCCGGCGGCATCATCGTCGGCCTCGTTGAAGCGACCACCGCGCTGGTGCTGCCGCCGTCGCTGAAATCGGTCGGCATCTACGCAGTCTACCTGCTGGTCGTCTTCATCCGGCCGCGCGGCCTGTTCGGGTCGATGTGATGGACAAGAATTTTGCCGTGCGGCGCCGCCGCGACCTCATCATCGCCGCGGTGCTGGCCGGGCTCGCAGCGCTCGCTCCGCTGTTCATCAAGGACGTCTACGTCCAGAACATCCTGATCCTGACCTTGATGTATGCGGCGCTGTCGCAGAGCTGGAACATTCTTTCCGGCTACTGCGGGCAGATTTCGCTGGGACACGCGCTTTATTTCGGGATCGGCGCCTACACCACCGAGCTCCTGTTCACCAAGTTCGGCGTGCTGCCCTGGTTCGGCATGCTCGCCGGCGGCGTGATTGCCGCCCTCATTGCGATGGGGCTCGGCTATCCCTTCTTCCGCCTGCGCGGCCATTACTTCGTGATCGCGACCATCGTCATCGCCGAGATCGGGCTGCTGCTGTTCCAGAACTGGGAATGGGCGGGGGCGGCGATGGGAATCACCATTCAGGTGCGCGGCGACAGCTGGCTGAAATTCCAGTTCATGCGCAGCAAGCTGCCGTACTTCTATTTCGCGCTGGTGCTGTGCAGCCTCGCGTGGTTCATCACCTGGTGGCTGGAAGACTCCAAATGGGGCTTTTGGTGGCGCGCGGTGAAGGACAATCCGGAAGCGGCCGAGAGCCTCGGGGTCGTCGTGTTCAACTCCAAGATGGGCGCGGCCGCCGTCTCCGCTTTCCTCGTTGCCATCGGCGGCGCCTTCTATGCGCAGTTTCTCGCCTATATCGATCCTGAGAGCGTCATGGGCTTCCAGTTCTCGCTGCTGATGGCGCTGCCGGCAGTGCTTGGTGGCATCGGTACTCTCTGGGGCCCGATGCTTGGCGCGGCCATCCTGATCCCGATGACGGAGCTGACGCGCTCCTATATCGGCGGCTCCGGGCGCGGCGTCGATCTGATCGTCTATGGCGGGCTGATCGTGGCGATCTCGCTGGCTCTGCCGCAGGGGCTGGTCAGTCTGTTCTCCCGTTCTAAAGCGAAGGGAGCCTCGCGATGACCGCGCTCCTTGAAACCCGCGGCGTCTGGCAACGTTTTGGCGGCCTCATCGCCAACAGCGACGTCTCGATTTCGGTCGGCCGCGGCGAGATCGTGGGCCTGATCGGCCCCAACGGTGCCGGCAAGTCGACGCTGTTCAATCTGATCGCCGGCGTGTTGCCGCCGACTCAAGGCTCGATCTGGTTCGACGGCGAGGACGTCACCAAGATGCCCGCGGCCGAGCGCTGTCAGCGCGGCGTCGGGCGCACGTTCCAGGTGGTCAAGAGCTTTGAGACCATGACTGTCATCGACAACGTCATCGTCGGTGCTCTCGTGCGTAACACCGTGATGCGAGTAGCGCGCCGCAAGGCGTATGAGGTGCTGGAGTTCACCGGCCTTGCCGCGCGTGCCGACGTGCTGGCGAGCGACCTCGTGCCGGCCGAGAAGCGCCGTCTCGAAGTCGCCCGTGCGCTGGCGACCGAACCGAAGCTGCTGCTGCTCGACGAAGTCCTCACCGGCCTCACGCCGACCGAGGCGCAGACCGGTGTCGCCCTGGTGCGCAAGGTGCGCGATGCCGGCATCACCGTGCTGATGGTCGAGCATGTCATGGAGATCGTGATGCCGCTGGTCGATCGCGCCATCGTGCTCGACCTCGGCAAGGTGCTGGTCGAGGGCAAGCCCACCGAGGTCGTCCGCGATCCCAAGGTGATCAGCGCTTATCTGGGAGATCGTCATGCTGTCGGTGCGTGAAGTCACGACCGCCTATCAGGGCCTGGTCGCGATCTCCGCGATCTCGATCGAAGTGCAGAAGGGCGAGATCGTCTGCGTCGCGGGCGCCAACGGCGCGGGCAAGTCGACGCTGCTGAAATCCATCGCCGGCGCCGAGCGCCCGCGCTCGGGCACCGTGACGTTTGACGGCAAGCGGCTCGACGGCATGGCGCAGCACCACATCACGGCCACCGGCATCGCCTACGTGCCGGAGAACCGCCGCCTGTTTCCGCGCCTCTCCGTGCGCGACAATCTGCGCCTCGGCAGTTATCTCTATCGTGGCGAGGCCGATCGTGAGAGTCCGCTCGATCTCGTCTTCAAGCTGTTCCCGCGCCTGTCCGAACGCCTCGAGCAGCGCGCCGAGACGCTCTCCGGCGGCGAGCAGCAAATGCTCGCGATCGGCCGCGCGTTGATGACGCGCCCGCGGCTGCTGATGCTGGACGAGCCTTCACAGGGCATCATGCCGAAGCTGGTCGACGAAATCTTCCAGGCCGTGAAGCGCATCCGCGACGCCGGCATGACCGTGCTAATCGTCGAGCAGCGCATGGCGGAGTGCCTTGAGATCGCCGACCGCGCCTACATCCTGCAAACCGGCCGCGTGCTGATGCAGGGCGCAGCAAGCGAGATCAGAGGCAATCCGGATGTGCGCAAGGCATATCTGGGGCTGTAACTAGACTGCCACCACAATCTCTACCGTCATTCTGAGGTGCGCGCCCTTCGCGCGCCTCGAAGGATGCGCCGCGAGCGCCTCTAGCCCATCCTTCGAGGCTTCACCTTGCGATGCATTGCATCACAAGGCTCGCGCCTCAGGATGACGGCGGAGTATGCGGTGAGCGCCCGTGCTCATGCCCATGCTCCGGCAGCTTCACCCCGAACACTTTCACCAGATCCTCCACCTGCTCCGGCGACAGATAGCGCGGGTTCATCCCGCGCAGCAGCAGATACAGCTTCGCCGTCTCCTCCAGCTCCTCCGTCGCGAACACCGCGGCCTCCAGCGTGTCGCCTGATACCACCGGGCCGTGATTGGCGAGCAGCACGGATGAATATTTCCCCGCCAGCCCCTTGATCGCGTCAGCCACCGCGGGATCGCCGGGGCGGTAATAGGGCACGAGCGCGGTGGCGCCGCATTTCATCAGATAATAGGCCGTCATCGGCGGCAGCACGGCACGCGGATCGACCTCGGGGAGCATCGACAGCGCGACGGAATGGGTAGAATGCAGATGCACGATTGCCCTTGCGCTCCCGCGCGTGGCGTAGAGCGCAGTGTGCAGCGGAACTTCCTTGGTCGGCGCATCGCCCGAAACCAGCCGGCCCTGCTCGTCCAGCCGCGACAGTTTTGCGGGATCGAGAAAGCCGAGCGAGGCGTTGGTCGGCGTCACCAGCCAGCCGCCGCCGTCCAGCCTGACGCTGATATTGCCGGAGGAGCCGGGTGTCAGCCCGCGCTCGAACAGGGACCGTCCGAAGCGGCAAATGTCTTCGCGCAGCCGTGTCTCGTTGCTCATGGCCGTCATGTCTGTTTGTCTCACGCTTTGGCAGCGCGGCCAAGCCGTGTTATTCGGTTGCCAAGCTGCCGCAAAGGGCGGCCGTCCGGGAAACGTTCGCAAGGATGAGTTGCATGTCCGCCTCCACGTCACAGAATCAGCGCATCGCCGTCGTCGGGCTCGGCTCGATGGGGTTTGGCATGGCGACCTCGCTAAAACGCGCCGGTCATATCGTCACCGGCTGCGACGTCTCGGCCGATGCGGTGGCGCGTTTCGTGACGGACGGCGGCGCAGGCGCCAAGACGCCGGCCGAAGCTGCCAAGGACGCCGATATCGTCGTCAGTGTCGTCGTCAATGCCGCGCAGACCGAGACCATCCTGTTCGGCAAGGACGGCGTCGCCGAAGCCATGCCCATGGACAGCGTCTTCCTGTCGTCCGCGACCATGGATCCCGACGTGGCGCGGCGCCTTGCCAAGCAATTGGAAGCGACCGGCCGGCACTATCTGGATGCGCCGATCTCCGGCGGGGCGCAGCGCGCCGCGCAAGGCGAGCTGACGATTCTCGCCTCCGGCAGTCCGGCTGCGTTTGAGAAAGCGCGGCCCGCGCTCGATGCCATGGCCGCAAAGCTCTACGAGCTTGGCGATGCCGCCGGCCAAGGCGCCGCCTTCAAGATGATCAACCAGTTGCTGGCCGGCGTGCATATCGCCGCCGCCAGCGAGGCGATCGCATTCGCGGCCAAGCAGGGCCTCGACATCCGCAAGGTCTATGAGGTGATCACGGCGTCCGCCGGAAATTCCTGGATGTTCGAGAACCGCATGCCGCACGTGCTCGACGGCGACCACACGCCGAAGAGCGCGGTCGAGATCTTCGTCAAGGACCTCGGCATCATCCAGGACATGGCGCGCAGCGCCAGATTCCCGGTGCCGGTCTCCGCTGCCGCGCTCCAGATGTTCTTGATGACGGCAGCCGCCGGCATGGGCCGCGACGACGACGCGTCGGTGGCGCGGATGTATGCGCAGGTCACCGGCGTCAAGCTCCCCGGCGACAAATAGACAAGAGGACTCCCAATGCCCCGTTTTGCCGCCAATCTCTCGATGATGTTCACCGAGGTGCCGTTCCTCGACCGCTTCGATGCCGCAGCCCAAGCTGGCTTCACCGCCGTCGAGTTTCTCTTTCCCTATGAGCATCCGGCGGAGGCGGTCGGCGAGCGGCTCAAGCGCAACGGGCTGACGCAGGCGCTGTTCAACCTGCCGCCGGGCGACTGGAATGCCGGCGAGAAGGGGTTTGCGGCACTCCCCTCGCGCTTCGCCGAGCTCAAGCAAAGCCTGGAGACCGCGCTGCCTTACGCCAAGGCGACCGGCGTCAAGCGGCTGCATTTGATGGCCGGCATCGCCAACCGTGGCGAGCGCGTCGCCATCGAGGCGTTCTACAAATCGGTGGCGTGGGCCGCCGAGTTCTTTGCGCCGCACGGCATCGACATCGTGCTCGAGCCGATCAATGCGCGCAATGTGCCCGGCTACTTCCTCAATGATTTCGGTTTCGCGCGCGACCTGATCGACGAGTTGAGGATTTCGAACCTGAAGCTCCAGTTCGATATCTATCACTGCCAGATCATCCATGGCGACGTCACGATGCGGCTGCGCGAGATGATGCCGATCATCGGCCACGTCCAGATCGCCAGCATCCCCTCGCGCAACGAGCCTGACGGCGAGGAGCTGAACTATCCGTTCCTGTTCACCGAACTCGACCGGCTCGGCTACACCGGCTTCGTCGGCTGTGAATATAATCCGCGCGGCAAGACCACGGACGGTCTTGCCTGGTTCCAGCCCTATGCCGGAGTGAAGCCGTGACACTTGCATTGGGCTGCATCGCCGACGACTACACCGGCGCCTCCGACCTTGCCAACACGCTGACACGCGCGGGCTTGCGCACCGTCCAGACCATCGGCGTTCCCGCGGACGATCTCGCGCTGCCCGAGGTGGACGCCGTCGTGGTGTCCTTGAAGAGCCGCTCGATCGAAGCCGGTCTTGCCGTATCGCGCTCGCGCGCGGCGGAGACATGGCTGCGCAGCCGCGGCGCGAGCCATGTGCTGTTCAAGATCTGCTCTACTTTCGATTCCACGGATGCCGGCAATATCGGCCCGGTGATGGACGCGCTGCGCGCCGATGGCGGCGAGTCGGTGGTGCTGGTGACGCCGGCGTTTCCGGAAACCGGCCGCACCGTTTACCAGGGCAATCTGTTCGTCGGCGCCGTGCCGCTGAACGAGAGCCCGCTGAAGGACCATCCGCTCAACCCAATGCACGATTCCAACCTGGTGCGCGTTCTGGCGCGTCAGAGCGGGACGCAGATCGGCCTCGTCGACCTCGCCACGGTCACCCGCGGCGCAGATGCCGTGCGGGCGCGGCTGGCCGAGCTCGCCGGCAAGGGCGTTGGCGCGGCGATCATCGACGCCGTCTTCGACCGCGACCTCGAGGCCATCGGCCTCGTCGCTGCCGAACACCGGCTGTCGGTCGGTGCCTCCGGCATCGGCCTTGGCCTGGCGCGCGCGCTGGTCTCGACAGGCAAGGTCAAATCGGCAGCGGCCAGCAGCGGCGCCGGCGCCACGGTCGGCGGATCCGCGGCCTGCCTTGCCGGAAGCTGCTCGCAGGCGACGCTTCAGCAGATCGCGAATGCCGAGCGTGTCATGCCGGTGTTACATCTCGATCCGGACCGTATTACTACGGGCGAGGACGAGGCGCAGCGTGCGCTGGCCTGGGCGAAGCCGCGACTCGCCGACGGTCCGGTCCTGATTGCATCGAGCTCGACGCCGGATCAGGTCGCAGCGCTCCAGGCGCGCCACGGCCGCGACGCGGCCGGTCACGCCATCGAGCAGGCCATGGCCGATATCGCCGAGGGGCTGGTGCATGCCGGCGTCAAGCGCCTGGTCGTTGCCGGCGGGGAGACATCGGGCGCCGTGGTCGACCGGCTAAAGATTCCTGGATTTCTCGTCGGAGTAGAGATCGCGGCGGGCGTCCCGGTGCTGCGCGCGGTCGGTGCTGAAAAAGGCGACATGTTGCTTGCTTTGAAGTCCGGAAATTTCGGCGGCGCGGCGTTTTTCACGGACGCGCTTGGGCTCATGCGCTGAGCGCAGGGCATCTTTAGCGTCATGTTCACTTCTTTCGGGCTTCCGTACTCGTACGGAGTCGTAATTAACGTCTGCTCAGGTGCTCTGGTGTTGGATGTCGGTGCTGCTCCCTTTGGTTGATTCGTAGAACTTCCGGACGCCCCGCCGCGCCAGCACAAAGAGACCCGATTATGCTCGCCACCATTTCCATCCGCGCCAAGATCATCAGTGTCGTGGCGCTCCTGCTGGTCGCAATGACCGGCATGGGTCTGCTCGCCGTCATGAAGATGCGGTCGATGAACGCCAATACGGTCGACATCACCACGAGCTGGCTGCCGAGCGTGCGGGTGCTCGGCGATCTGCGCGCCGGCGTGATCACCTACCGCAACGTGATCCGCGAGCACATGCTGTCGGAGACTCTCGAAGAGAAGCTCGCGTCGGAGAAGACGCTGGCGACGGTGGTCGAGGCCAACACCAAGTTCCGTCAGGTCTACGAGCCCATGATTACCTCGCCTGAAGAGCGGGCGATGTACAGCGAGTGGTCCAAGCTGTGGGACGAGTACAAGAAGGGCACCCAGGAAGTCATGGCGCTCTCACGCAAGGAGGCCGGCAAGGTCCCGCACGAGGCGCATGAGCTGAACACCAAGACCGTCAACAAGATTGGACTGCAAGCCGATGAGGTCTTGCGCAAGGACATCGAGCTCAACACCAAGGGCGGCGACCAGGCCGCCCAGGATGCCGCCAACAGCTATTCCTTTGCTTTCATGCTGGTCTCGATCATTCTAGGCGCTGCGGTCGTCATCGGCACCGGCGTCGGCTTCTATCTCGTCCATGACGTATCGAGCGGCATCAACTCGATCACCGAGCCGATGCAGGCGCTTGGCAAGGGCGAGCTTTCCGCCGAAGTCCCGCATCGCGGCGAGAAGACGGAGATCGGTGCCATGGCCGACGTGCTCCAGATCTTCAAGGAAGCGCTGATCGCCAAGAAGTCCGCCGACGAAGCTGCGGCCGCCGATGCCGAAGCCAAGATCGAGCGCGGCCGCCGCGTCGACAACGTCACCCGCGAATTCGAAACCATGATCGGCGAGATCGTGCAGACCGTGTCGTCGGCCTCGACCCAGCTCGAAGCCTCGGCCTCGACGCTGACCTCGACCGCCGACCGCTCGCAGCGGCTGGCGACCACGGTTGCCGCCGCTTCGGAAGAAGCCTCGACCAACGTACAGTCGGTGGCCTCGGCGACCGAGGAGATGGCTTCATCGGTGGGCGAGATCAGCCGTCAGGTGCAGGAATCGGCGCGGATGGCGGGCGATGCCGTCGGCCAGGCCCGCGCCACCACCGAGCGCGTCAGCGAGCTCTCAAAGGCTGCCTCGCGCATTGGCGACGTCGTCGAGCTGATCAACACCATCGCCGGCCAGACCAACCTGCTGGCGCTGAACGCGACCATCGAAGCCGCACGTGCCGGCGAAGCCGGCCGCGGCTTCGCCGTGGTGGCCTCCGAGGTGAAGGCGCTCGCAGAACAGACCGCGAAGGCGACCGGCGAGATCGGCCAGCAGATCGCCGGCATCCAGGCGGCGACCAACGACTCGGTCGGCGCCATCAAGGAGATCTCCTCGACCATCGAGCGTTTGTCGGAGATCTCGTCGGCGATTGCGGCGGCGGTCGAAGAGCAGGGCGCTGCGACCCAGGAAATCGCCCGCAACGTCCAGCAGGCCGCCCAGGGCACCCAGCAGGTTTCGTCCAACATCACCGACGTGCAGCGCGGCGCGACCGAAACCGGCTCAGCGTCCTCGCAGGTGCTGTCGGCAGCGCAGATGCTGTCCAACGACTCGGGCCGGCTCAAGACCGAGGTCAGCAAGTTCCTGACCAACGTTCGCGCGGCGTAGGCCGGGCCGGCACGGAATTCCTGAAAGCGGCGTCTTCGGGCGCCGCTTTTTTACGCGCAGGAAAGCGGCTTCTGTCGCCTTTCGGGCGCGAGCTGCATATCTGGAATGCTATTTCGCAGTGCAATAGCGCGGAATTGAACCGCACGTGACGCAGCGTCGTTGGCCATTTGGGCGGTCTTCAGGTAAATCAGCCGTGGAACCCGCGGGGGCGGTGTTTCCTGTCCCTGATTTGGAATTGCCTGGCGAATGATTGCTCTGGTTCGTATTGCCCTGAGCCGGCCCTACACGTTTGTCGTGCTCGCGCTCCTGCTTCTGATCATCGGCCCGCTGGCGGCGCTGCGGACGCCGACCGACATCTTTCCGGACATCCGCATCCCCGTGATCGGCGTGGTCTGGCAATACACCGGCCTGCCGCCGGACCAGATGTCAGGCCGCATCACGACGCCGTTCCAGCGCGCGCTGACGACGACAGTCAACGACATCGAGCACATCACCGCCAACTCCTATAACGGCTTTGGCATCATCAAGATCTTCTTTCAGCCGAACGTCGATATCCGCACCGCCAACGCGCAGGTCACGGCGATCTCGCAGACGCTGATCAAGCAGATGCCGCCGGGCGCGACGCCGCCCTTGATCCTGAACTACTCCGCCTCGACCGTGCCGATCATCCAGGTGGCGCTGTCGGGTGACGGCCTCACCGAGCAGAACCTTGCCGATATCGGCATCAACCAGCTCCGCACCCCGCTGGTCACAGTGCCCGGCGCAGCGATCCCCTATCCGTTCGGCGGCAAGCAGCGCCAGGTCCAGATCGACCTCGACCCGACCGCGCTCCAGGCCCGCGGTCTCTCCGGCCAGGACGTCGCCAATGCGCTTGCAGCCCAGAACCTGATCACGCCGGTCGGAACGCAGAAGATCGGCCAGTTCGAGTACATCATCCAGCTCAACAACTCGCCGCTGAAAATCGACGAGCTCGGCAATCTGCCGATCCGGACCGTCAACGGTGCGATGGTCTATGTGCGCGACGTCGCGACCGTGCGCGACGGCAATCCGCCGCAGACCAACATCGTCCATGTCGACGGCAACCGCTCAGTGCTGATGATGGTGCTGAAGGCGGGCGCGACCTCGACGCTCGACATCATCGCGGGCATCAAGCAGAAGGTGATCGACGTCAAGGATCAGCTGCCGGACGCGCTCAAGATCGGCTTCATCGGCGATCAATCGGTGTTCGTCCGCGGCGCCATCGAAGGCGTCGCCTTCGAAGGCGTGATCGCGGCGCTGCTCACCAGCGTCATGATCCTGCTGTTCCTCGGCAGCTGGCGCTCGACCGTCATCATCGCGGTCTCGATCCCGCTCTCCGTGCTCGGCGCCATCATCATGCTGTCGGCGATCGGCGAGACGCTGAACATCATGACGCTCGGCGGCCTGGCGCTCGCGGTCGGCATCCTCGTCGACGACGCCACCGTGACGATCGAGAACATCAACTACCATCTGGAGCAGGGCAAGCCGGTCGAGCAGTCGATCCTCGATGGCGCCAACCAGATCGTGACGCCGGCCTTCGTCTCGCTGCTCTGCATCTGCATCGTGTTCGTGCCGATGTTCTTCCTCACCGGCGTGGCGCGCTTCCTGTTCGTGCCGATGGCGGAAGCGGTGATGTTTGCGATGATCTGGTCGTTCCTGCTGTCGCGCACGCTGGTGCCGACCATGGCCAATTATCTGTTGCAGCCACATGTGCATCACGAGGGCGCACCGCCGAAGTCGCGTAATCCCCTGGTATGGTTGCAGCGCGGCTTCGAGGCTCGCTTCGAACGCATTCGCGGCGGCTACCACAACTTCCTCGGGCTCGCGCTCGCGCACCGTCCGGTGTTCGTGATCAGCTTCCTCTGCGTGGTCGGCGCGTCCTTCGCGCTGGTGCCGTTCCTCGGGCGCAATTTCTTCCCTGCGGTCGATGCCGGCAACATCCTGATGCACGTCCGCACCCAGGTCGGCACCCGTGTCGAGGAGACCGCCAACCAGCTCGCCGACGTGCAGAAGGCGATCCGCAAGCTGATCCCGAGCGAGATCGAAACGCTGACCGACAACATCGGCATGCCAATCTCCGGCATCAACATGACCTACAACAATACCGGCGTGATCGGCCCGCAGGACGGCGACATCCAGATCAAGCTGAAAGAGGGTCACAAGCCGACCGAGGAGCATGTGCGCGTGCTGCGTGAGCAACTGCCGCGGCTGTTCCCCGGCGTCAGCTTCGCCTTCCTGCCCGCCGACATCGTCAGCCAGATTCTGAACTTCGGTGCGCCGGCGCCAATCGACCTCCAGATCCGCGGCGCCAATCTCAGCGCCAACTTTGCCTACGCCAGCACGCTCCTGGCCAAGGTGCGGCGGATTCCGGGCGTCGCGGATGCGCGCATCCAGCAGTCGCCGAACAATCCGACCTTCAACATCGATGTCGATCGCACCCGCGCGCAATATGTCGGCCTGACCGAGCGCGACGTCACCAATAGTCTCGTGGTCAACCTTGCCGGCTCCTCGCAGGTGGCGCCGACCTACTACCTCAATCCGGATAACGGCGTGTCCTATTCGATCGTGATGCAGACGCCGCAATACCAGATGGATTCGCTTAGCGCGCTGCAGACGTTGCCGATCACGGCCGCCGGCAATTCGCAGTCGCCGATCCTGGGCGGCATCGCCGACATCAAGCGTTCGACGTCGAGCGCGGTGGTCTCGCAATACGACATCCAGTCGATGGTGCAGATCTTCGCCACGACCTCGGGTCGTGATCTCGGTGCGGTTGCCGTCGACATCCGGCAGGCGATCGCCGACACCGCAAAGGAGGTGCCGAAAGGCTCTTCCGTGGTGCTGCTCGGCCAGGTGCAGACCATGAACAGCGCCTTCACCGGCCTCTTGTTCGGCCTGCTCGGGGCGATCGTGCTGATCTACTTCCTGATCGTCGTGAACTTCCAGTCCTGGTCCGATCCCTTCGTGATCATCACGGCGCTGCCGGCCGCGCTCGCCGGCATCGTCTGGATGCTGTTCGCGACCGAAACGACGCTGTCTGTGCCGGCGCTGACCGGCGCCATCATGTGCATGGGCGTCGCCACCGCCAACAGCGTGCTCGTGATCTCATTCGCCCGCGAGCGCTACGAGGAGCTTGGCGATCCCATCGCAGCCGCGCTCGAAGCCGGCTTCGTCCGGTTCCGCCCGGTGCTGATGACTGCACTCGCCATGATCATCGGCATGGCGCCGATGGCCTTGGGGCTGGGCGAGGGCGGCGAGCAGAATGCGCCGCTCGGCCGCGCCGTGATCGGCGGCCTGATCTTTGCGACCTTCGCCACCCTGATGTTTGTTCCCGTGGTGTTCAGTATGGTACACAAGAAGCAAGGCGCCAAAGCCGCCGCCTCCCTGGAGACCCCGCATGTCGCCCACTGAACCCCGCTCCCCGGTATCGCACCGGAAACTGGGCATTTTTGGCGTGGTGGCGCTGATTGCGGCAGGCCTCGTGGTCGGCACCGGCATCCGCGCGCGCGAGGAGCAGGGCTCCAAGCTGAAGGAGTGGACCGACGAACAGGCCGTTCCCAGCGTCGCGGTGACGCTACCCAACGCCAAGGCCCTCCATGCCAACCTCGATCTGCCGGGCCGGTTGGAAGCCTATTCCCGCGCACCGATTTTCGCGCGCGTATCGGGTTACCTGAAGAGCTGGAGCGCCGACATCGGCGCGCGCGTCAAGGCCGGTCAGGTGATCGCCGAGATCGAGGCACCCGACCTCGATCAGCAGCTCTTGCAGGCCCGCGCCGACCTCGCCAGCCAACAGGCCAGCGCCAGGCTGTCGGAGGCGACGCTCAACCGCCGCAAGACGCTGGTCGCTTCCAACTTCGTGTCGGCGCAGGAAATCGACGAGCGCACCGCCGATCTCTCCAACAAGAACGCCGCCGTGCATTCGGGGCAGGCCAACGTCGAGCGGCTCGAGGCGCTCGCAGGCTACAAGAAGATCACCGTGCCATTCGACGGCGTCGTCACCGCGCGCGATACCGACGTCGGAGCGCTGATCAACGCGGGCGGCGGCTCGGGGCCGGCGATGTTCGTGGTTTCCGACATCACCAAGCTGCGCGTCTACGTCAACGTTCCCCAAAACTACGTGCCCGCGATCAAGATGGGCGCCAAGGCCAGCATCGTGCTGCCGGAGTATCCGAACCGGACCTTCCAGGCCACCGTGGAGGCTTCTTCGCAAGCCGTCGACGTCGCCTCGGGCACGACGCGCATGCAGCTTGGTCTCGACAATTCCTCGGGCGAGCTGATGCCCGGCGGCTACGCCAGCGTCAAGCTCAGCCTGCAGCGCGACTCGGCGCCGCTCAGCATTCCCGCCAGCGCGCTGATCTTCAACAGCAGCGGCCTGCGCGTCGCGACTGTCGGTGTCGACGACAAGGTCCTGTTCAAGCCGGTGACCATCGCCCGCGACCTCGGCCGCGAGATCGAACTCGCCTCAGGAATTGCAGCGGATGACCGCGTCATCACCGCACCACCGGATGGCCTGTCCGACGGCGACCTAGTCCGCGTGACCGGCGCCGGCGCCAAGGGCAAGCCGGCGACGGCGTCGGAGAAGCAGGCGCCGAAGGGGTAGGGGATCCCGTGCCCCGGCTCTGCGGAGCGGCATTGCATGCCGCACCGCGTCCGGGACACGAGAGCTAGTCTAGGCCGCGCGCCACTCCGGCACGCCATCGACGGCCATCGTGATCTCGCCGAGTGAGCCGACCGGCGTCCTATCCGTGTTCAGGAGATGCGCCAGCGTGGCCGCATCATTCGCCGGAATCCGCGCCAGCGTGCGCCTGTCATCTTCCGTCCGCAGCATCACCACGCCGTGCTCGACATCGCCGCCACGGCCGTAGAGCACCGTAAAGCTCTCGACCTTGCCCCCGCCTGAGATATCCATGACGAACTCCGGCACCGCGCGCTTGTTGCTGTCTGCCACCGCCTGCACGCTGGTCTCCTGCGCCAATGTCTCACGCGGCGGCACCTTCGACACCACCAGCGCATGATGCTTGGTGACGAAGCCGCCCTGGCCGTAAAGCAGGCCGAGCTTTGCGCCGTCGCGCACACGCCGCACCATCGCGCAGGCTGCATGCGTCATGTAGGTGTTGAGCGGCGCGCCGAAGAAGGTGAGGCCGCCGGTCACGGTCGGCTGTACGTCGGGGCCTAAGCCCAGCGTCCGCCGTGCCATCTTGGGTACGCACGGGAAGCAGCTGTACAGTTCGATCGCGTCGAACTCTTTGCGGTCGCCGCCGGCTAGGTCCATCGCGGCTTTCAGCACCGCGTTCTGCGGATGGCTCTCGTAAAACTGGTCGCGCAGGAGATAGTCGCGCGGCTCTTCCGCAGAGGCGCCGCCGAGCGGGTAGACCAGCTTGTCTTCGGCAATGCCGGTCGCGCGAGCCCTGGCAAGGCTGGTGAGCAGCAGCGCACCGCCCATGTTGACGCTGGGGTTGGCAACCATGAGCTTGTTGTAGGGCCACGCGATGAGACGATTGTCCGCCGTCGGCGTCGTGATCTCGTCCGGCGCGTAGCGCCGCTTGAGCCAGGCGTTGGGATTTTGCGCCGCGGCCTCGGAATAGCGCGACCATAGCGTGCCGGACTCTGCCATCGCCTCGCGCGGCGTCTGGCCCCAATGCGCCGAGGAGGCGGTCTCATAGAACGGGTAGACGGTGACGGGGCGGAACACACCGAGCTTCACGGCCAACGGCTTCTGGAACGCCGCGCCGCGCTTCGGCTCCTCGACGTCATGGGCGAACGGCGTCCATGGCAGCTTGGCCCCGGCACGCTCGGCCTTGGTCGCGGTCGACTGCGCCTCCGCGCCGCAGACCGCGGCCACGGTGCATTCGCCCCGCGCGATGCGCTTTGCTGCCTCGTGGACGTAGCGGATCGGGCTTTCGCCGCCGACCGGACCGTAATAGCAATGCGCCGGCGTGATGCCGAGTTGTTTCGCCAGCAGCTGCTCCGGATCGCGATAACGCCAGCTCAGGAAGTTGACGACGTCGAGCGATTGCACCTCGCCGAGCAGCTTGGCACCGGCGTCCTGTTCGGCGCGGCGCAACGCCTGTTCGAGCAGATCAAGCGGCTCGAGGCCGTCGGTGATCTCCTTGGGGCGATCGACGATCTCGCCGATGCCGACGATGACGGGGATGCGGTTTGGGGGGATAGAGGAGTTCGTCATTTCTGTTTGCTTCACGTTTCAGATCTTGGGCACGCCGTCGCCCTTCGAGGCCTTCGCTGCGCTACGGCACCTCAGGATGACGGCTACAGATACCGCGTCATCCTGAGGTGCGAGCCGAGCGGCGCGTGCGCCGCCGGGCGAGCCTCGAAGGATGGGCCGCGGGCAATCACTCCGCCACCAGCGCATTCATGTGCTCGACGGCTTCGGCAAACTCTTCCTTGAACTCCTGCACCACGGAGCCTGCGGATTTCACGCTGTCGATCAGGCCGACGCCCTGGCCGACGAAATAGCTGACGAGATCCCGCGCCCTCGCGTTGCCACTCGCCGCGGCGCGGTCGATCGAGTTGAAGGCGTCGCGGCTGACGATGCTTTGTAGCGGCATCGGCAATGCGCCGGGGCTCTCGGGTGCGCGATCCCAGGCGTCGGTCCAGACCGAGCGGAGTTGTCGGGCCGGCTTTCCCGTACGCCCTTTCGAGCGGATCGCATCGCGCGATGATGCCGCGATCATCTTCTCGCGAAAGATCTCCGTGGTCTCGGCCTCGACGGTGGCAAGCCACACCGAGCCGGTCCAGGCGCCGGCCGCACCCATCGCCATGCAGGCCGCCATCTGCCGTCCGGTCATGATGCCGCCGGCCGCCAGCACCGGCACGTCGCGGATCGGCTTGATCGCCTTGATCACCTCCGGCACCAGCACCATGGTGGAGACCTCGCCGCAATGGCCGCCCGCTTCGGTGCCCTGGACCACGAGGATATCGACGCCGGCCGCGACCTGTCGTAGCGCATGCTCCTTGGCGCCGACCAGAGCGGCAACCGGCACGCCGTGCTTCCTGCCCATCTCGATCATAGCCTTCGGCGGCACGCCCAGGGCATTGGCGATCAGGCGAATCGGGTGGTTGAACGAGACCTCCAGCAGCTCCAACGCGGTCCTGGCATCGAACGGCTGCGGCTGGTCGTCAGCCATCTCAGTGGTCGTGAGTTCGATGTCGTATTTCTTCAGGAGATCGCGCGTGTAGTTGCGATGCTCCTGCGGCACTCGTGCTTCAAGGCTCTTCCAGGTGACGTCCTTCTCACCCGCGGTCGAAATGTTTTCCGGGATCAGCACGTCGACACCGTAAGGCTTGCCCTCAACGTGGTCGTCGATCCATTTCAGCTCGCGTTCGAGGGTATCAGGCGTGTGCACGGTCGCACCTAACACGCCAAAGCCGCCGGCGCGGCTGACGGCGGCGACGACATCGCGGCAATGGCTGAAGGCGAGCAGCGGGAACTCGATGCCCAGCATATCGCAGATCGGCGATTTCATCGTTCCCTCCCGGCGGCCTCGCGTTGCTGTTGTTGCATTCTGCAGCGAAGACCACTCGACGCTAGCCCATCGTCGTCCGCGATGCCACGCCGGATTCGGCCGCGCATCTTGCGCGCAGGCGTCGCGCGGCAGACGAGCCATTCCGCTGTACAAAATAAGCAGATCAGAGCCGGCCGATTTGCCCCTTGCGCTTTCGGATGCGCGAGCGAATGCTGGCCCACAACAACAGAAAACAACGAGGGAGCGCCAGTCGATGTCGCCAGCGCAAGCGAATCCGTCTCCGACCACGGAATCCTACAACGTGATCGTCGTCGGCGCGGGTTTCGCCGGCATGTACATGCTGCACCGTTTGCGCGGGCTCGGTTTCTCGGCGCGAGTCTACGAGCAGGGCGGCGGCGTCGGCGGCACCTGGTACTGGAATCGCTATCCCGGTGCGCGTTGCGACGTCGAGAGCATGCAATATTCCTATTCGTTCTCGGAAGAGCTCCAGCAGGAATGGGACTGGAGCGAGCGCTACGCATCGCAGCCGGAGATTTTGAAATACGCCAACCACGCCGCTGACCGGTTTGATCTGCGCCGGGACATCCAGTTCAACACCAACGTCGAGCGCGCGGTGTTCGACGAGCGTGCGAGGTGCTGGGCGGTGACGACGTCCGACGGCACAACGGTTCAGGCGCAATTCGTCGTGCTCGCGACCGGCTGTCTCTCGAATGCGCGCAAGCCCGACATCAAGGGTCTCGAGAATTTCGAAGGCCCCGTCTATCACACCGGCAACTGGCCGCACGAAGACGTTGATTTCACCGGCTTGCGCGTCGGCCTGATCGGAACGGGATCGTCAGGCATTCAGTCGGCGCCCGTCATCGCCGGACAGGCAAAACATCTGACAGTGTTTCAGCGCACTGCGAATTTTTCCATTCCCGCCCGCAATGCCGCGTTGACCGGCGAGGAGCGCAACACGTTCCGCAAGAATTATCCCGAGATCCGCCGCTTCGCCCGCGAAGTCGCGCGCAACGGAATTTTCGCCGAGCAGCCCGACCGCGGCGCGCTCGATGATAGCGACGATGTCAGGCGCGAAAAATACGCGGCGCGCTGGGAGCGCGGTGGTCTCACCTTCATGTATGCCTACAACAATCTCGGCCTCGCGCTGTCGGCGAACGACACCGCCGCGAATTTCGTCCGCGGCAAGATCGGCGAGATCGTGACGGATCCCGAGACGGCAAAGCTGCTGCAGCCGGACAGCCATCCGATCGGCACCAAGCGCATCTGCATCGACACCGATTATTTCGCGACCTTCAACCGGCCGAACGTCTCGCTGGTCGATATCAAGAGCAACCCGATCCAGGAGATCACGGCGAATGCCGTCCGTGTCGGAGGCGAGGACCACGAGGTCGACGCGCTCGTGCTCGCGACCGGCTTCGACGCCATGACCGGATCGGTCGCGAAGATCGACATCCGAGGTCCGGGCGGACAGACGCTGAACCGGAAATGGGCGGAAGGCCCCAAGACCTATCTCGGGCTGATGAGCGCCGGCTTTCCGAACCTCTTCATCATCACCGGCCCCGGCAGCCCCTCGGTGCTCTCGAACATGATCGTGTCGATCGAGCAGCATGTCGACTGGATCGCCGACGGTCTCGTCCATATGCGCAAGCAGGGCCTTGCCACGATGGAGGCGGACGGGGAGGCCGAGGACAAATGGGTCGCCCATGTCAACGAGGTCGCCCATGGCACGCTCTATCCGCAAGCCAATTCCTGGTACATGGGCGCCAACATCCCCGGCAAGCCGCGCATCTTCATGCCCTATATCGGCGGCGTCGGCGTCTACCGCCGAATCTGCGACGAGGTCGCGGCGAAGGGATATGAGGGGTTCGTGATGGAAGCCGAAGCCCGGCCGCGCAGGCTGGTGACGGGCTAGGCTGCATGCCGCCGGACTGAGGCCCGCGCCGGGCGCAGACCGGTCAGGCTTGTCATTCGCTATTTGCGCGCTAATTAATGCAGACGCATCTTCCCGCCGGAGAGCTTTGCATGACTGACGCCCCCGCCTACGTGCCGCCCAAGGTCTGGACCTGGAACAAGGAGAATGGCGGGCAATTCGCCAGCATCAACCGCCCGATCGCCGGTCCCACGCATGACAAGGAGCTGCCGGTCGGCCGCCACCCCTTCCAGCTCTATTCGCTGGCGACGCCGAACGGCGTCAAGGTCACCGTGATGCTGGAGGAGCTTCTGGCGCTCGGCCACAAGGGCGCGGAATACGACGCCTGGCTGATCAAGATCGGCAATGGTGACCAGTTCGGCAGCGGCTTTGTCGACATCAATCCGAATTCCAAAATCCCGGCGCTGATGGACCGCTCAGGCCCGGAGCCGATCCGGGTGTTCGAGTCCGGCTCGATCCTGCTTTATCTCGCGGAGAAGTTCGGCGCCTTCCTGCCGAAGGACATCAAGAGCCGTACCGAAGCGATGTCGTGGCTGTTCTGGCAGATGGGCAGCGCGCCCTATCTCGGCGGCGGCTTCGGCCATTTCTACGCCTATGCGCCGACCAAGATCGAATATGCCATCGACCGTTTTGCGATGGAGACCAAGCGCCAACTCGACGTGCTCGACCGCCGGCTCGCCGACAATGAATATCTCGCCGGCAGCGAATACACCATCGCCGACATGGCGGTGTGGCCCTGGTATGGCGCGCTCGCCAAGGGGCTGGTCTATGGCGCGGGCGAATTCCTGTCCGTGCAGGACTACAAGCACGTGCAGCGCTGGACCGACCAGATCGCCAAGCGCCCGGCCGTCAAGCGCGGCCGCATGGTCAACCGCGTCTCCGGCGATCCCGCCAGCCAGCTCCACGAGCGGCATGATGCCGGCGATTTCGAGACCAAGACCCAGGACAAGATCGGCGAGTTGGCCGCGTCGTAGGTGGTGCTTGCTTCACCTCGCCCCGCTTGCGGCCGCTCGCGGGGAGAGGTCGGAATTCAAGCTCGCTTGAATTCCGGGTGAGGGGGGGACTCTCCGCGAATCCAACCGTCACCTCCTTGCGGAGGACTCCCGCTCATCCCAACCTTCTCCCCGCAGGCGGGGAGAAGGGGAAGAAAGTTCACGCCATGCTCAGCTCGTGGCGTCCCACCACCATCCAGTGCACCTCGTCCGGACCGTCGGCGAAGCGGAGATGGCGGACGTCCTGGTACATTTCGGCGAGCGGGGTCCAGTGCGAGATGCCGGTGGCGCCGTGCATCTGGATCGACTGGTCGATGATCTTGCAGGCTCGCTCCGGCACCATGGCCTTGACCATGGAGACCCAGACGCGGGCTTCCTTGTTGCCGAGCACATCCATGGCCTTGGCGGCCTTCAAGACCATCAGCCGCATCGCCTCGATCTCGCAGCGCGCCTGCGCGATGATCTGCATGTTGCCGCCGAGATGGGCGATCTTCCTGCCGAAGGCTTCGCGGGTGAGGCCACGCTGCACCATTAAATCGAGCGCCTTCTCGGCCTTGCCGATGGTGCGCATGCAGTGATGGATGCGGCCCGGGCCGAGCCGAAGCTGCGAGATCTCGAAGCCGCGGCCTTCGCCGAGCAGAATGTTTTCCTTGGGCACGCGCACGTTGTTGAAGCGCATGTGCATGTGGCCGCGCGGGGCGTGGTCCTGGCCGAACACGTACATGGGGCCGAGCACTTCGACGCCGGGGGTGTCGCGCGGCACCAGGATCTGCGACTGCTGCTTGCTCGGCGCCGCATCGGGATTGGTCTTCACCATCACGATGAGGATCTTGCAGCGAGGATCGCCGACACCGGAGATGTAATACTTCTCGCCGTTGATCACCCACTCGTCGCCGACGAGCTTTGCGTTCGTCGAGATGTTCTTGGCGTCGGAGGAGGCGACGTTCGGCTCGGTCATGACATAGGCCGAGCGGATCTCGCCGTTCATCAACGGCTTCAGCCACTTCTCCTTCTGCTCCTTGGTGCCGACGCGCTCCAGCACCTCCATGTTGCCGGTGTCCGGCGCCGAGCAGTTCATGCTCTCCGAGGCCAGCGGGCTCTTGCCGAGCTCGGATGCGATATAGGCGTAGTCGAGATTCTTCAGGCCCTGGCCGGTGTCGTCGTCGGGCAGGAAGAAGTTCCAGAGGCCTTCCTGCTTGGCCTTGTTCTTGGCTTTCTCCAGCACCTCGAGCTGCTTCGGCGTAAAGCTCCAGCGATCCTCTTTGCCTTCGCCGGCCTTGGCGAATTCGATCGACATCGGCTCGACGGTTTCGCGGATGAACTTCCTGACGTGATCATAGAGCGGCCGGACCTGGTCCGACATCCGGAGGTCGTTGAGCTCGTCGCCGGGGTTGAGGGTGTAATTGGTGGTGCGGGGAATATAGGCGTGTTTTGTCATTGTTCCTCCCGGACTCGCTGAGATCGTGCTGGAGCAGAGAATAGTCGCAGCGTCGCCAAAGTGCGAGCGCACATTTTCCAACGCGAACCATGCCACGCGATGGAATATCGCAATAGCGTTTCAAACACTGTTTGAGCGAGATGGCATCGCGGCGGCGACAGTCGGATGACCCGTCTGCTCGCAGATCTCCAGCAGGCATCTTGCGACCTGAACATGTGGGTCGGTTAACGGGTCGCGCCGCCGCAGCTCCTCTAGCGGATTCCGTACTGATTCCGCCTGTTTCCGGTGGCTATTGGGGCTTTTGCGCGCCGCTGTAACCGGCTAACCTCCGGCTCGCGCTGAGGGAGAGAGTACATGAGTTCTTCCGTTATACGCGAAGTGCAGTTTCCAAAGCAGCCGGCGCTGCAGTTGATCTACGATACGGCGCCGATCGGGCTTGCATATCTTTCGCCGGACTGCCGCTATTTGCAGATCAACCAGCGCCTCACCGAGATCTGCGGTATCTCGGTCGAAGGCCATCTCGGGCACACGGTGCGGGATTGCGTGCCCGGGCTCGCATCCGCCGTCGAGGGCATCGTTCGCTCCATCATGGAAACCGGCGAGCCGGTCATCGGGATCGAGGTTTACGGCCAGCGTCCCGGCTATAATGACGAACGCTGCTGGATCACCTATTGGCATCCGCAACGCGGACCGAACGGTAACATTGTCGGCGTCAATGTCGCGGCAGAGGAGATCACCGAACGCAAGCGCAGCGAGCGAGAGATTCGCGGCGCGCGCGACGCGGCGGAGGCGGCGCTGCAACGCCTGAAAGAGGCTCAGGATTCACTGGTCGAGGCGGAGAAGCTCGCAGCTCTCGGACGGTTGGTGGCTGGCGTGGCACACGAGATCAACAGTCCCGTCGGTACCAGCCTGACCGTCACCTCGGCGCTGGAGCGCAAGACGACAAAGTTTGCGGCGGAAGTCGCACGGGGCGGGCTGAAGCGATCGAGCCTGAATGAGTTCGTCGCGGTTGTTCAGACCGCATCACTGCATCTGGCCGACAATCTCGCCCGCGCCGCGGAATTGATCCAGGCATTCAAGCAGGTCGCTGTCGATCAAGGCTATCTTGAACGCCGCAGCTTCGATCCGGGCGAGCTGACGCGACAGGTCGCCGTGAGCCTACAGCAGGAATTGCGGAAGAACGCTTTGGCGCTCAATGTCGAATGCCAGCCCGATCTGGCAATGAACAGTTATCCGGGTCAATTCGCACAGGTGGTGACCAACCTGATTAAGAACGCGATGGTGCACGCGTTTCCGCATGCCAAGAGCGGCAGCATCAATATCGAGATTTGCGCGTGCGGCCGGGATGATATTGAGATTGTCGTTTCTGATGATGGCTGCGGCATGAGCGCGGATCTGCGCCGGCAGGCGTTCAATCCGTTTTTCACGACGCGTCGCAGTCAAGGCTGCATCGGTCTCGGCCTGCACATCGTTCATAACATCGTCGTCAGTCGGCTGGGCGGGCGTATCAATCTCGAAAGCGAGCCAGACGAGGGGACACGAATTGGCGTGATCGTGCCGCGAGTTGCGCCCGTGCCACGCGATGCCTAGCGCACCGGACACAGGCGAACGGAAGCGACGCCGTCCTTCGGATGGCTATCCTGGCTACGGCGACGCAGTGAGTGCCCCCGCTCACACCATCCGATGCATCGCGCAGATCTTGTTGCCGTCGAGGTCGCGCAAATACGCAATATAGAGGTTCACGCCCGGGCCTTGTCGGACGCCGGGTGGATCTTCGCAAGGGATGCCGCCAGCGGCGATACCGGCGGCATGCCAGGCGTCGACCTGTTCCGGCGAATGGCAGGCGAAGCCGATGGTGCCGCCATTCGCGCACGTCGCCGCCTCGCCGTTGATCGGCTTCGTGACCGAGAACACGCCGGTCTTGGTGATGTAGAAGATGCGATGGCCGTCAACCCTGGCCGGCCGCACCTCGAGCGTGCTCAGCAAATCGTCGTAGAATGCCTTGGCCTTGTCGACGTCGTTGGTGCCGATCATCACGTGGGAAAACATTTGCCCTGTCCCCTTATTGCGCTTACGAAATCAGACATCGTAGGTTGGCAAAGCGCAGCGTGCCCACCACGACAAAAACTCAAAACGCTGTATAGCCGCCGTCGATCACGAACGTATCCGCGGTGTGATAGGACGAGGCCTTGCTCATCAGATAGACCGCGATGCCGCCGAAATCGCTGGCCTCGCCGAAGCGCCGCACCGGAATGCGCGGCATCACGTTGGCGACGAATTTTTCGTTGGCCATGATGCCGGCGGTCATGTCGCTCTTGATCCAGCCGGGCAGGATTGCATTCGCGGTGACGCCGTGGCGTGCCAGCTCGACGCCGAGCGCGCGCACCAGCGCGTTGATCGCGGCCTTGGTCGCCGCGTAATGCTCGTTACGCGCGGTGCCGAAGATCGAGGCCAGGCTCGAGGTCGCGACCAGCCGGCCAAAGGGATCGCCGGCCTCGGCGCGCTGGGTCATGTGTCTTGCGGCAGCCTGGAACGCGTGGAAGACGCCGTCGAGATTGGTCGCAAACATCGTGCGCCATTCCTCCTCGGTGCGCTCGATGAAGGAGCGCCGGCCGCCGCCGCCGATGCCGGCATTGGCGAAGCAGCCGTCGACCCGGCCGAAAATGTCGAGCGTGGCCTTCATCGCGGCATTGACCGAGGCCGGGTCAGTGACGTCGCAGACCCGCGCGTCGACCTTGCCGGGCAGATCCGCAAGGCTCGCGGCAGCGCTTCTGTTCTTGTCAGGATTACGGCCCCAGATCGAGACGTTGCAGCCCTGGCCGGCGAGCGCCTGTGCGATGCCGAGTCCGATACCGCCATTGCCGCCGGTGATCACGGCCACGCGGCCCGAGAGGTCGAAAAGGTCCATGGCGCGTTTCCTGTTTTTGGCATGAGCGCATCAGCCGCTGCGCGCAAGATTGCTGGCTATGCTCTGATCACCATGGACAAGACCGCGCCAAAAATCAAATATGCGCCCCGGCAAGCAATTCCGGTCTGCGAAATTGACACAGGCCGCAACGTACGAGGAAACCATGCAGTTCAAACACGTCACGCTCGATCTCGATGGTTCGGTCGCGATCCTCAAGCTCGACCATCAGGAGGTGATGAACGCGGTCTCCGTGGACATGCTGGGCGGTCTCGCCGATGCGCTCGACGTGATCGTGGAGAAGAAGGACGAGGTGCGTTGCGTCGTGCTGACCGGCGCGGGCCGCGCATTCTGCACCGGCGCGAATCTCCAGGGCCGCAACAACCAGTCGAAGAAGACCAAGGCCGGCCTGACGCTGGAGACCGGCTTCCACCCGTTCCTGCGCCGCATCCGCAATCTGCATTGTCCTGTTGTCACCGCGGTCAATGGTCCTGCGGCCGGCGCCGGCATGAGCTTCGCGCTGCTCGGCGACATGATCCTGTGCGCGCGCTCGTCCTATTTCCTGCAAGCCTTCCGCCGTATCGGCCTCGTGCCGGATTGCGGCTCGACCTGGCTGCTGCCGCGACTGATCGGCAAGGCCCGCTCGATCGAATTGTCGCTGATGGGTGAGCGGCTCCCGGCCGAGAAGGCGCTGGAATGGGGCCTCGTCAACCGCGTCTATGATGACGGCGTGCTGATGGAGGAGGCGATGAAGCTCGCGCATGAGCTCGCCAGCGGCCCGACGGTCGCACTGTCGCTGATCCGCAAGCTCTACTGGGACAGCCCGGAGAATTCCTTCGAAGATCAGCTCAATCTCGAATTCCAGTGCCAGCTCCGCGCCGGCGATACGCAGGACTTCCGTGAAGGCGTCGGTGCGTTCCTGGAGAAGCGCCCGGCGCAGTTCAAAGGCAAATGATCGAGGCCGAACTCTCCCGCAGCGTTCAGCGCTGGTACCCGGGCGCGACGGGTGTCGCCGGAGTAGCAAGGCTGTCCGGCGGCGCCAGTCAGGAAACCTGGCGCTTCGATATCGTACATCCGGATGGGTCGATCGGCGCGATTCTGCGCCGCGCACCGAACGGCTATGGTGCTGCACCGACGCGTGCAGCCGGCCTCGCTGCCGAAGCAACGCTGATGCAGCTCGCATTCGAGGCCGGCGTGCCGTCGCCGCGCGTCATGCATGTGCTGGTGCCGGACGACGATCTCGGCACCGGCTTCATCATGCAGCGGGTCGAGGGCGAAACCATCGCGCGCAAGATTCTTCGCGATGATGAATTCGCCGCGGCGCGACCGCGCCTCGCGCGGCAGATCGGCGGGGTGCTGGCCGGACTCCATAAGCTGCCCCTTTCGAAGCTGCCCGAACTGCGGCACATGAGCGCCACGAAGGAGATCAGCGAGTTTGAGCGCGACTATCGCAGCTTGAACTGGCCCAAGCCCGTGTTCGAGCTGGCGCTGCGCTGGCTGCGCGACCACGACCCCGGTCCGTCCCCCGAAGAAACGCTGGTACACGGCGATTTCCGCAACGGCAATCTCATCATCGGTGCCGACGGCGTGCGCGCGGTGCTCGACTGGGAGCTCGCCCATCTCGGCGATCCCATGGAGGATCTCGGCTGGGTCTGCGTCAACTCCTGGCGCTTTGGCGAGATCGACAAGCCCGTCGGCGGGTTTGGCTCGCGCGAAGAGCTGTTCGCCGGCTATGAGGCAGCGGGGCGCAAATGCGATCCTGAGCGGGTCAAGTTCTGGGAAGTGATGGGCACGCTGCGCTGGGGCATCATGTGCGGCGGCATGATGCAGCGTTTTCGCGAAGGCCCCGACCATTCGATGGAACGCGCCATGATCGGCCGCCGCGCCTCCGAGACCGAAATCGATCTGTTGCGGCTGCTGGCGCCGCGGGGGAGTTGACCATGCAGGACGAACCGACCCCGATCGAGCTGACCAAATCGGTCGCCGATTTCCTTCGCAACGACATCGCGCCGTTGATCTCCGGCCACCACGCCTTCAAGCTGCGGGTCGCCGTCAACATCCTCGATCTCGTGACACGGCAGCTGACGCAGGGGGAGGGGAGCGATGCTGCGGAGGTCGAGCGGTTGCGCGCGCTGCTCGGCGCGGACGGCACGGTGACGGAGCTCAACCGCGCGCTAGCCGACCGTATCGCGAAAGGCGAGGTGGATCTCGCAACGCCGGGGTTGGCCGAACACCTCTGGCAGACGACGATGGACAAGCTCGCGGTCGACCAGCCGAATTATGCATCCTATAAGCGCGAGCTGTCGCGAGGCGGAGGTTAGGTGCGATCCATCCTTCGTCTTTGCGAGGAGCCGTTGCGACGAAGCAATCCAGACTGCCACGGCGGTGAGATTCTGGATTGCTTCGCTGCGCGTAACTGCCCAGGTGGCCGTTTGTATTCTCTTGACTGACCACATGTGTTTGTGAGTCAAGGTATGGGTGACGCCGCCAA
>NZ_JADPJJ010000036.1:0-11113 GCF_023073375.1 Bradyrhizobium sp. 197
CACCTCACGATGACGCCCTTGCGCTTCGCTAATCCTTCGCCGCCATCAGGCTGGATAGAGGACTTCCACCTCCAAGCTGTCGTTCATACTCGGCACACAACAGAAACGGCCGCCCACGAGGCGGCCGTTTTAGTTTCGAGCGCGATGCGCCTACATCACCACGACCCGGGTGCCGACATTGACGCGGCCGTAGAGGTCGATGACGTCCTCGTTGCGCATGCGGATGCAGCCGGAAGAGACGTTGGTGCCGATGGTCCAGGGCTCGTTGGAGCCGTGGATACGGTAGAGCGTGGAGCCGAGATACATCGCGCGGGCGCCGAGTGGATTTTCCGGGCCGCCTTCCATGTGCCTGGGCAGGTCGGGGCGACGAGCGATCATTTCCGCCGGCGGCGTCCAGGCCGGCCATTCGCGCTTGGCCGTGATCGACTTCACACCGGACCAGGTGAAGCCGGGACGTCCGACGCCAATGCCGTAGCGCATGGCCTTGCCGTTGCCCTCGACGAGATAGAGGAACTTGTTCGGCGTATCGACCACCAGGGTGCCGACACTTTCGTTGCCGCTATAGTCAACAAGTTGCTTCTCGAATCTCGGATCGAACTGACGCTGCCGCGGATCGACCGCCTCCGGCTGCACGCCAGCGCCTTGCATCTGCGGCTCGCCCATCGGCGGCAGGCGGCGCTGGTCGTAATAGCCCGGCTGCTGCTGATACATCGGCTGCTGCGGAGCATAGGCCGGACCGCGGCCGGGCCCGTCACCGAACATGAACTCGATGAAGCCGCCGCCCATGTTCGCGTTGGAGGCGACGCGCACCGGCGCCGGCGGCACCTGCGGCTGGTAAAGTACCGCCGGCGGATCGTTCGGCACGCTATTATCGAAGGCGCTGGCGCTGTTGGCGCCGGCCATGAAGGTGCAAGCGCTGCCGAGCAGCGCGACAGACATCTTTTTGAACATCGACGTACTCTGTACTGTTTCGTCTAGTTACATTCGCCGTCGAACGCATCTGGCTGATCCGCGCCCTCGACGTAGTCAATAAAGAGCAAAAGCCGTTTCGTTTGGTAAACGGAGCCGGCGTTTCGATTCACCACGTCGCGAGCGGCGGGGCAATTTGGCGATCAGCGTTTATTTTCGGTGAACGGCGCGCACGCATGGTTAATTGCAGGTTTTCACGCCGTCGCACGCGACCGCACGACAGTTCCGGCTGTGAACTTCGTGTTAAATCGCTTCTGCCTAAAACGACGCGTGAGTGAGGTGGGGGGAGTTCTTGATGGCTATTCACCGCAAACGTTTTCGTGTCGAAGAGGCTGTTGTCGGCGAGATGCCAAGCCCCGAAATGATTGAGGAGGCTCCGCCGATGCATAGCGAGATCATGTCCGAGTTGCGTGCGATCCGTGCACAGATGGCGAAGGGCACTCCGCCCTTGTCCGGCAGCGCGGCCATGGCGGCGATCGACGCCTCCACCGCTCACGAGCTCTCCGAAGCTCGTACCATGCTCGATACTTACCGGGCGCAGATCGAGCAGTGCGAGAAGCTGAAGGTCGAGCTCGACCTCATCCACGACGCCATCGACCGTACCAAGCGCGAGATCGCGACGCTGCACGGCAAGAGCTTCGACGGCGGCGAAATGGCCAAGGTCAATGGCGAGCTCGGCGCGGTCGTCGGCGGCACCGAACAGGCGACCCAGCAGATCCTCGAAGCCGCCGAGTCGATCGACCAAGCGGCCAGCGCGATGTCCAAGGTGCAATCGGCCGATCAGCAGAAACGGCTCGCCGACGATATCCAGGAACGCGTCATCTCGATCTTCGAAGCCTGTAACTTCCAGGACCTGACCGGCCAACGCATCAGCAAGGTCATGAGCACGATGAAGTTCATCGAGCAGCACATCAACTCCATGATGGAGATCTGGGGCGGCGTCGACGCGATCAAGTCCCACGTGCCCGCGCCGGCCGCTGACACCCGCAGCGAGGACGAAAAACTCCTCAACGGCCCGAAGCTCGCCGGCGACGTCGGCCACGCCTCGCAGGACGACATCGACGCGCTGTTCGACTGAGCAGACGCGACACTCTGAAAAACAAAACGCCGGCGCAAGCCGGCGTTTTTTTTCGTCATTGCGAGCGAAGCGAAGCAATCCAGACTGTCCGCGGAAGCAGCCTGCATTGCTTCGTCGCTTCGCTCCTCGCAATGACGAGTGGCTAGGCCGGCGCCCCGATCACGCCCTTGGCGCACAGCGGACGTAGACCATGTTGCCGTAGCGGGTGGCGGCATCCTTGTCGATGAAGCGGGTGATGAGGACGCGGCCGTCGAAGGAGACGATCTCGCGGTCCTGCTCGCCCGGTGTCGGACCCGCCGGCCCGATATAGTTCTTGCCGCTGGGCGAGCCCTTCAGCCGCAGCTCCTGCGGCGTCGCCTGGTCGGCGAGATGCATGATGACGCCGCCGGAGGAGCCGGCGGTGATCACGTAAGGATTTTTGCACTGGGCCCGGGCGGCAGCCTCGGTGCGGGCGCGGTCGGCCGGGTTCTGGAACGAGGCGAGACCCCAGCGGCCGACGATTTCGTCGGCGCGGATCGACGCCGGCATTTCCGGGCCGGCCCCGGGCTCGGCCTCAGGCGGCGGTGAGGACGACGAGAACGACGGCAGGCTCATGCCGCCGCCGCAGGCGCCAAGCAGCAGCGCCAGGCAAGAGGCGGCCGCCAGATTGGCAACCGTGCGTGCGTGAGCTGAACTGATCATGACATTCCCCCGAGCAAACTGCCCCCCAAAACAAGACTTCGACCGCATCCCGCCTGCAGCCAAGCGCAAAACCGCTGTCGGAGCAATGACGTCCTTTATACGCCAGCGCGACCAATAGGTTTCTGTAGACACAATCCTATATCGGCCTCACCAATCGCTTAACCACCTTTGCTTGACAGGATCGCGGCCAAGCCATATTTCCGGGCGCACTATTAGCACTCGGAAAGCCCGATTGCTAAGCGCGCCGTCCGATCCTCGGCAAGAGGGTGGACGGGAAGCGCCGCCCCATCCACTTCCGCTACATCCGAAGCGAGCCTCCAAAGGGAAACGTCATGGCTAAATCCAAATTTCGTCCGCTGCATGACCGTGTCGTGGTCAAACGTATCGACGCCGAGGAAAAGACCAAGGGCGGCATCATCATTCCGGACAGCGCCAAGGAAAAGCCGTCCCAGGGCGAAATCGTCGCCGTCGGCCCCGGCGGCCGCGACGAGGCCGGCAAGCTGACCCCGATCGACCTCAAGGTCGGCGACCTCGTGCTGTTCGGCAAGTGGTCGGGCACCGAGGTCAAGATCGACAACGAAGATCTCCTGATCATGAAGGAATCGGACATCATGGGCGTCATGGCCTAAGGCCATCAGCCTGAACAGCCGCTGAATGTAATGCCCGGGTCCCTGAGATCCGGGCATCCATCATTCCGCCGGGTTCGATTCCGGACTCCGGACTTGCGACGCTGAGCGGCAGACACATCACGAAACAAGAGGAATTACAGACCATGGCTGCCAAAGACGTCAAGTTTTCCGGAGACGCGCGCGATCGCATGCTGCGCGGCGTCGACATTCTCGCCAACGCCGTCAAGGTGACGCTCGGCCCGAAGGGCCGCAACGTCCTCATCGAGAAGTCGTTCGGCGCGCCCCGCATCACCAAGGACGGCGTCACCGTCGCCAAGGAGATCGAGCTCGAGGACAAGTTCGAGAACATGGGCGCCCAGATGGTCCGTGAGGTCGCCTCCAAGACCAACGATCTCGCCGGTGACGGCACCACCACCGCGACCGTGCTGGCCCAGGCCATCGTGCGCGAAGGCGCCAAGTCGGTTGCTGCCGGCATGAACCCGATGGATCTCAAGCGCGGCATCGACATCGCGGTTGCCGCTGTCGTCAAGGACATCCAGAAGCGCGCTAAGCCGGTCGCAGCCTCCTCCGAAGTCGCCCAGGTCGGCACCATCTCGTCCAATGGCGACACCGCCATCGGCAAGATGATCGCCCAGGCGATGCAGAAGGTCGGCAACGAGGGTGTCATCACCGTCGAGGAAAACAAGTCGATCGAGACCGAAGTCGAGATCGTCGAGGGCATGAAGTTCGACCGCGGCTATCTGTCGCCCTACTTCGTCACCAACCCCGAGAAAATGACCGCCGAGCTCGAGGACGCCTACATCCTCCTGCACGAGAAGAAGCTGTCCGGCCTGCAGGCCATGCTGCCGGTGCTGGAAGCCGTGATGCAGTCGGGCAAGCCGCTCGTCATCATCGCCGAGGACGTCGAGGGCGAGGCGCTGGCCACCCTGGTCGTCAACCGCCTCCGTGGCGGCCTGAAGGTCGCCGCCGTCAAGGCGCCGGGCTTCGGTGATCGCCGCAAGGCCATGCTGGAGGACCTCGCGATCCTCACCGGCGGTCAGCTCATCTCCGAAGACCTCGGCATCAAGCTCGAGAACGTCACGGTGAAGATGCTGGGTCGGGCAGGCAAGGTGGTGATCGACAAGGAGAACACCACCATCGTCAAGGGCGGCGGCAAGAAGCCCGAGATCGAGGCCCGCGTCGGCCAGATCAAGGCCCAGATCGAGGAGACCACCTCGGACTACGACCGTGAGAAGCTCCAGGAGCGCCTCGCCAAGCTCGCCGGCGGCGTCGCGGTGATCCGCGTCGGCGGCGCCACCGAGATCGAGGTCAAGGAGAAGAAGGACCGCGTCGAGGATGCGCTCAACGCCACCCGCGCCGCGGTGCAGGAAGGCATCGTCCCCGGCGGCGGCGTCGCGCTGCTCCGTGCCAAGAAAGCCGTCGGCCGTCTCACCAACGCCAATGCGGACGTGCAGGCCGGCATCAACATCGTGTTGAAGGCGCTGGAAGCTCCGCTTCGCCAGATCGCCGAGAACGCGGGCGTGGAAGGCTCGATCGTCGTCGGCAAGATCCTGGAGAACAAGTCCGAGACCTTCGGCTTCGACGCCCAGAACGAAGATTATGTCGACATGGTCGACAAGGGCATCATCGATCCCGCCAAGGTGGTCCGCACCGCGCTCCAGGACGCCGCCTCGATCGCCGGCCTGCTGGTGACCACCGAGGCCATGGTCGCCGAGTCACCGAAGAAGGAAGCGCCCGCCATGCCGGGCGGCGGCATGGGCGGCTTCTAAGGCCGATCCTCGCCTGACAGTGTTGCGAAGGCCGCCTCCGGGCGGCCTTCTTTTTTGCCGATCATGGCCTGTGCTTTCCAATTCAACCGGCGCCCAAAACCCACTACGGTAACGCCCGATTCGAATTGTTTGGGCATGATCTGATCGGAAAAACCGCTTCACACTTTTCCGGATCATGCCCCATTGCCCGGGGATTTCGTCGATGCGCGCGCTTCTGGTTTGCCCGACAGTTTTATTGGCGGCTCTGCTTGCAGTTTCGCCTGAGGTCGCATCCGCCCAGATGAAGCTGTCGCCGAAGGCTACGGCGCCCAGCGGCGCGGAGACGCGCTATTTCACCTCGATCGACGGGCTGATGGACGGCAATGCCGACGTGATCCTGAAGGAGACACGCCAGGGCAAGACCGTCACCGCAGCCGTGCTCGACGTCTGTTATCCGGTCGCGAAGAATTCCGACCGCAAGGACCGCTTCGTCGTCAATCTCCAGGTCGCCGGCCAGAACCTGACGGGTACGACGCAGAGCCTCGGCGCGAAAGCGCCCGTCACCGTCAAACTGCTGCGCAAACAGGCTGGAGACACGTTCGAATTCCGCGGCCAGATCAGCATTGGCCAGGCCGTGACCGAGGTCACCTCTCCCGACAACTCCGATCTCAGCGAGAAGGAATTCCTGGACAACCAGACCTCCGACGACGGCATCACGCCGCAGCCGAAGGATTTCACCGACGTCTCGCCGGAAGCGATTGCGGTCAAGGTCAAGCTGGATGCCGCGACGGAGTTCCTGAAGAGCCTGAAGGGCCAGGACGTCGAGGTGACGCTGGCGAGTCTCACCGTCGGCTGCGACGCGCTGCGCGCAGGTGAGCAGACCATCAACATGTCGGTCGATCCGGAGCGCGCAGGCGCCCTGTTGGAGAAATTCAAGGCGATGCCCGGCATCATCACCGCGGGCTGGACCGCGGGCATGACCGAGATGGACCGCACCATCCGCATCCCCGCCGCCGACTGGCGCGACGGCGACAAGCTCAACCGCGACAAGCTCGCGGCCGCGGTGGCTGGCGTGCTGAGCAGGACGCTCGCGGCAAAGCCGGTCTCGCAAAGCTTCAACCCGGCCACCGGCAAGCTCAAGCTGGTGTTCAAGCGGCCGAACCAGGATTTCCCGGCACTCGAGCTGACCGACACGATCGAGGTTGCAGGGCTCTTCTCGCCCGACAAACCCGGCACGTCCGACAAGCTCATGCTCTGGATCGGCAGCCCCGCAACCACGACAGCCGACGAGAGCAGCGGCGCCAAGCTCAATCTCTCGGACGAAGCGACGGCCGACGAGGAAGGCGATCAGCCCGACGACAACGGTTCGGTCGAGGCGCTCACCAAGGAGCTGAAAGGCCAGCGCTGGGACGCCGACAAGTCGGTGTGGAAGTAGTACGAGGCAGGGTGCCCCGGACGCAGCGCGAAAGCGCTGCAGGGCCGGGACACGAAAGCTAATTCCCGTTGACGCGAAAGCGCAGCGGCTTGGGGCCGACGAGCGTGAGCACGTCGCCCTGACGCTTCCAGGTCTCGGCGCTGCCGAGCGCTGCTACGAGATCGTCGTCGGCCTGCGCTCTTGCCGGCGGGCAGGAGCGGTCCTGGATCTGGCCGGGCATGAAGATCACGGTGTTGCCGGCGACCGAGAACTGGCCCTTGCCGCCCTTGCACCAGAGCTCCAGCACCACCTCGCCATTGTCGCCGATCTCGATGTTCGGAATCCG
Organism: Bradyrhizobium sp. 197; assembly: GCF_023073375.1. Classification (NCBI taxonomy): domain Bacteria; kingdom Pseudomonadati; phylum Pseudomonadota; class Alphaproteobacteria; order Hyphomicrobiales; family Nitrobacteraceae; genus Bradyrhizobium; species Bradyrhizobium sp. 197. The sequence goes on from NZ_JADPJJ010000036.1 coordinate 6,866, forward strand.
CTTCGAGCCGGGCTGCGGCAGTGCTTCGAGCGTCATCTCGGTGCCGAACGGGAAACCGTCATCGGCACGCGCGACAGTGGCCATCGCGAGCGTCGCAACCGCCGCACACACCATCTGCTTGAGCGAAACCATGAGACCTCTCGACCGACCTGATTTGCCGCACCTTCTATAAGACGGCAGCTGCAATGAGAAGCTTCGCCCGCATGCAAAAATCCCCGCGGAGAGACCTCCGCGGGGATTTGCATCGACGCCGGGCGTGGCCTGCTACTTCAGCACCATCGCCGTGAACGGCCAGACATAGGCCTGTAACGTCACGAACACGCCGACCAGGGAAGCCAACACGATCGAGTGCCAGAACACAAAGCGCAGGATGGTGCCTTCATGGCCGTACCAGTTGGTCGCGGTCGAGGCGACCACGATCGATTGGGCGTCGATCATCTTGCCCATCACGCCGCCGGACGAGTTTGCCGCCGCCATCAGGATCGGCGACAGGCCAAGCTGCTCGGAGGTGATCTTCTGAAGATTTCCGAACAGAACGTTGGAAGCGGTATCCGATCCCGTCAGCGCCACGCCCAACCAGCCGAGCAGCGTGCCGAAGAAGGGATAGAGCACGCCGGTTGCAGCAAAGGCGAGGCCGAGCGTCGCGTCCACGCCGGAGAGCCGCGTCAGCGTGCCGATCGCGAGCATCGCCGAGATCGTGATCAGCGAGATCGCGCACAGCCGGATGGTGCGGCCGTATTCCGTCAAGAGCCGGCCAGGACCGACGCCCATCAGGAAGCCTGAGATGATCGCCGCGATCAGCATGCCCGTGCCGGTGAAGGACAGGTAGGTGAAGCCGAACACCGCACTCTCTTTCGTCGGTCCCGGTGCGACCGGCGGCATCTTGTTGATCATCTGATGCAGCTCGGGAACGGGGTAGTTCCAGGTGAAGATCGAGTTCGCCCAGGTCTTGAAGGCACCGTTGCCCCAGATCAGCATCACGATACAGACGATGATCCAAGGCAGCAGCGCGCTGAACATCTCGCTCTGGGTGAGCGGCGTCTTGTCGAGGGGTTTTGCGGCCGCCATGGTGGAGGTCGATTCATCACGGCTGCGCAGCGCCGGCGACAGCCAGAGCTGCCTGGGCTGCCACACCTTCAGGAACAGGATCAGCGCGCCCATCGAGATCAGCGACGCGCCGATGTCGACGATCCAGGGGTTGACGAAGTTCGAGATCACGAATTGCGGGACTGCGAACGACACGCCGGTGACGAGAACCGCCGGCCACACGTCCTTCATGCCCCTCCAGCCCGCGAACGCCCACACCACCCAGAACGGCACGATCAGTGAGAAGATCGGCAACTGCCGTCCGACCATCGCGCCGAGGATGTAGGGATCGAGCCCGGTGACCGAAGCGAGGCCCTGGATCGGCGTGCCCAGCGCGCCAAAGGCGACCGGTGCTGTGTTGGCGATCAGCGACAGGCCGGAGGCCGCGAGCGGCGAGAAGCCGAGGCCGATCAGCACGGCACCGGTGATCGCGACCGGGGTACCGAAGCCCGAAGCACCCTCGAAGAAGGCGCCGAACGAGAACGCGATCAGCAGCAATTGCAGCCGCCGATCCTCGGTGACCCCGCCGACCGCGCGCTTGAGCAATTCGAAGCGTCCGGTGGTCACCGTCACCCGGTAAAGGAAGATGACGTTGAGAACGATCCAGCCGATCGGAAAGAAACCGGTGACGATGCCCAGCACCGAAGCGCGGATCGACATGTTGGCCGGCATGGTGAAGACGAAGATCGCGATCAGATTGGCCACGATCACGGCGATGATCGCCGCAATATGAGCCTGGACGCGCCCGCTCGCGATCAGGACCAATAGTGTGACGACAGGGACTGCCGCCGCGATCGTCGACAGCACAGGGCTGTGCAACGGGTCATAGACTTGATTCCACATGGTCTTCCTCCCCCACGCATGTGTGCGGCAGGCGGCCCGCGTGGACAGCCGATCCTGCTCGACGCTGAAGCGATAACCGCCGAGTTGGACGCGAATTCCTCGCGAATGCAGCGGTTCCCCTCCCGCTCACAAGCCCGCGAAATCCCGAAGCACCCCACCCCGCGCCGTTGAGGCCCATGCTAGGGTTGCAAGCTGCGACAAGCCAACGCAAATTGCAGAACCTGCGACTTTAGTCTAAGCGCGCCCATTTCCGCCGTCGCGCCCCAAATCTTTGGCCCCGGGCAGTTGTGCACATCCCCTCAGGAGACCCAGCTCTGTGAAGAACATCCGCGCCACGCTCGCGATCGTCTGGCGAATCGCCGCCCCTTATTTCCGATCGGAGGACAAATGGGCCGGCCGCGGCCTGCTCGCCGCTGTCATCGCGATGGAGCTGGCGCTGGTCGCGATCGACGTCCTGGTAAACCAATGGCAGAACCGGTTCTACAGTGCGCTCCAGAATAGCGACTGGGATGCCTTCGTCACGCAGATCTGGATCTTCGTCGGCCTCGCCTCCGCCTTCATCGCGCTGGCGGTCTACAAGCTGTACCTGAACCAGTGGCTCCAGATCCGCTGGCGGCAATGGCTGACCCGGCACTATCTGGGCGAATGGCTGCAAGGCGCCACCCATTACCGCATGCAGCTCAAGGGCGATGCGGCCGACAACCCGGACCAGCGCATCACCGAGGACGTCAAGAACTTCGTCGAGCAGACCCTGACCATCGGGCTCGGCCTGCTCTCGTCGATCGTGACGCTGTTCTCCTTCGTGATCATCCTCTGGGGCCTGTCCAACGCCGCGCCGCTGCACCTGTTCGGCGCCGACCTCATGATCCCCGGCTATCTGTGCTGGGGCGCGCTGGTCTACGCGATCTTCGGCACCGCGCTGACGCACTGGATCGGCGCGCCGCTGGTCAATCTCAATTTCGAACAGCAGCGCTATGAGGCCGACTTCCGCTTCAACCTCGTCCGCGTCCGCGAGAACTCCGAGCAGATCGCGCTGCTCAAGGGCGAAGGCGCCGAGCGCGGCCGCCTGCTGGAGCGCTTCGGCTTCGTGATCGGCAATTGGTACGCCATCATGAGCCGGACCAAGCGCCTCACCGCGTTCACCGCGAGCTATCAGCAGGCCGCCGTGATCTTTCCCTACGTGCTGGTGGCGCCGGCCTTCTTCGCCAAGAAGATTCAGCTTGGCGACATGATGCAGACCGCCTCCGCCTTCTCAAGCGTGCAGGGCGCACTGTCGTTCTTCGTCACGGCGTACCGGTCGCTGGCGGAATGGCGCTCGATCGTCGCGCGCCTCGACGGCTTCGAGATGTCGGTCGATGCGGCCGCGAACCTGCCGCCGCACGAGCCGGCGATTGCCCTCGAGCCCGCCGGCGTCAATCGCACTATCGCACTCGAACAGCTCTGCGTGAACCTGCCGAGCGGCACGCCGCTGGTCGCCGCCGACGCCTTCTCCATCCAGACGTCGGAGCGCGTGCTGGTGACCGGACCGTCAGGCTCCGGCAAGTCGACGCTGTTCCGGGCCATCGCCGGCATCTGGCCGTTCGGCACTGGCACCATCTTCGTCCCGGAAAAGGCGAAGCTGATGATGCTCCCCCAGCGCCCGTATTTCCCGGTCGGCGTGCTGCGCGACGCCGTGGTCTATCCGGCCGCGCCGGGCGCATTCGAAACCGCACGCGTCAGGGACACGCTGATCGCGGTCGGGCTGCCCGACCTCGCCGAGCGACTCGACGAGGAAGGCCACTGGAATCGGATGCTGTCGCTGGGCGAGCAGCAGCGCCTCGGGCTCGCCCGCGCGCTGCTGCACGCGCCGGACTACCTGTTCCTGGACGAAGCCACGGCCTCGCTGGACGAACCGTCCGAAGCCCGGCTGTACCGGCTGCTGACGGAGAAGCTGCCACAGGCCACCCTCGTCTCCATCGGCCACCGCTCGACACTCGACGCCTTCCATACCCGCAAGGTAACGATGGTGAAGCACGGCGCGATCCACGTTCTCGGTGACAGTGGCGCGCCGGTCGAGAAGGAGCCGAGCGCGGCGCGCTAGCGGCGACCCCGCAGCTGCCGGTCTGGTGCATTGGTTTTGACGTCCGCCTCCGCAAGCGCGCCATGCCCGGGGCTTGTCCCGGGCATCCACGCTCTTGCTTGCCTCGGGGAGTATACGTGGATGGCCGGGACAAGTGTTTCGTCGTCCGTGAAGAACGCTAATTTCAGACCGGATTGATCGTCGGCCCCACGAAGAGAGCGCTGAGGATTTGGCGCAACAAAATCCTCAGCCAGCGGATC
>NZ_JADPJJ010000127.1:0-10991 GCF_023073375.1 Bradyrhizobium sp. 197
CGTTGTTCGGCTCCTGCTCGAACTTCACAAGCTGATTGTCCACCGTGTCCAGGCTCTCGCCGGTTTCCGTCAAAAACTCCCGCAACAGATCATCCATGAAAACAGGCCTTCATACAGGGAGGGCGCGCACGTGACGTGATGCGCCATTTCGGAATGAGGCCAGCTTCACCGCAAAGCGTTTAATAATGGTTGAGTATGTGCAAAAGAACGGAACCAACAAAGAGATAAGGCGCTCCGGACAAGCCGAAGCGCCTCGTAAAGATTCGATTAACGTTTGAGAGCGGCTTCGTGTCTACGAAGCGATTATGGTGATGGCCTCGCCTTCGTGCGCAAGCCTCACGGTGAGCCCGCAAGCCTCTGCCAGCAGCCGCGTGTAATAAGGCTGGATCGCGTGCGCATCCGCGGCCGGGCCGCGCTCGCCGCTCAGGAGCTCGGAGATGTTCTGCGGCAGGCGCGCATTATGTCCGGTCGCGGTGATGCGGAAGCTCATCGTCTCGCCCTCGCCGATCGGGTCGATCGTCAGCGTGCCGCCGCGCGGGATCGTGTGCTGCGAAACGACCAGCATGTTGAGTAGCAGCTTGACGCGATTCTTCGGCATCAGGATCCGCGGCAGATTCCAGGTGATCGAGCACTTGCCGTCCTCGATGTGGCCGCGCGCCATGGTCTGGGCATCGCCGAGATCGATCTGCGCGCCGGACGAGCCGGCCGCCCCGAAGGCGAGTCGGCAGAACTGGAGGCGCGCGGAGGCGGTTTTCGCGCTCTTGCGAATCAGGTCGAGCGCGAACTCGCGGTCGTCGGGCTTAGGGTTGTCGTCGAGCACTTCGAGCCCATTGACGATGGCGCCGACAGGGCTGATGAGATCGTGGCAAACGCGCGAGCACAGCAGCGCAGCGAGTTCGAGCGCATCTGGAGCGGTCGCGGTAGCGGGTGACGAAGCGTCAGACATAAAGGGTTCCTGGAATTGCACGGCGCGGACGCGGCGAATCACGCATGCTTGACGAATGCCGCGGGTTCTAGCATTCGCAAGCCCGTGGCAGCTAGCTTGCGATCGGCTCGAAGCGGCCATAAAGCCGCGGCGAATCACTCAAGTAGGGATGGAATCGCCGATGAATGAGGCATGCAGGTGAAGCGGATCATCGACGGCGCGGCCGCCTCCCACCTGATGGAGCCGCTCACCGCCCTGGTGGTGAAGGCCGGCGAGGCCATTCTCGCGGTCAACCGCGCGGCGATGCGGGTCGACGGCAAGCAGGACGGCTCGCCCGTGACGGAGGCCGATCTTGCCGCCGACCGCATCATCGCGGACGGCCTGGCGCAGCTTGCGGGCGATATCCCGACGCTCTCGGAAGAGCGGACCCAGCTCGCCTCGCCGCCGTTCCGCGACAGTTTCTTCCTGATCGACCCGCTCGACGGCACCAAGGAGTTCGTCGCCGGACGCGACGAGTTTACCGTCAACCTTGCCCTCGTGACATCAGGCGTGCCGCTGCTGGGCATCGTCAGCGCCCCGGCGCTGGGGCTGCTCTGGCGCGGTATCGTCGGCCGCGGCGCCGAGCGGGTGAGGTTTGGCGGCGCGACCATCGGCGCGGCCGAACCGATCCATACCCGCAAGCTGCCGACGCCGGGCGAGCCCTGGATCGCGGCGGTGAGCCGCTCGCACGGCGATCCCAAAAGCGAGGCATTCATCGATGGCCGGCCCAATGCCGTGCGAAAGACGGTCGGCTCGGCCGTGAAATTCGGCCGGATCGCGGAGGGCAGCGCCGACATCTATCCCCGCTTCGGGCCAACTTGTGAGTGGGACGTCGGGGCCGGCTGCGCGGTCGTGACCGCGGCCGGCGGCAGGGTGACCGACGGCAGGGGTGGCGAACTCCGCTTCGGCGCTCGGCACGATGGCGGCTTCATCATCCCGGCGTTCATTGCCTGGGGCGACCCGCAGGCGGTGGTTGCTACTGACTGAGCTTGTCCTGGAGGGTCGGCCAGCGCTTGCCCACCTCATGGAGGAAGCGCTCGGGATTGGCGGCGAAGGCGTCGCGATTGGATTCCCGGCTGAACAGATAAAGCCGCTGCGCCGCGATCACGAACAAGCGCGGATTGCCGGCGACGGTCACGCCCCGGGCGATATCGACCGGATCATAGCCGCCGAACTGCGGTCCGTAGATCTCGGGGTGGGCCAGGAAAGAGGCCCGGTTGCCCTCGTTCCGGAACCGCCAGACAGCGTCCCAGAGGTTCGCTTCGAACTCCGCCGTGCCCTGCACGGCCGCGCCATCGACGAAATAGGCCACGGGGTCGAAGCCCTCGATCGCTACGCCGTTGAAACGATTGACGACGATCCGCTCGGTGGTGGCCGCCCGCGCCGGCAACCCCGGACAGATGATCCAGATGCCCGACAGCAGGCAGACCAGAAGGCCGATCAAGGCAATTCCGGGGCGCAAAGGGCTGGCTTCCTGCCGTTGTGCCGTCATAGTTGCTGCGGATAACATCCGAGTCGAGGGGACATTCGGCGCAACCTAGAGCCGCGCCTGTTGGCGTCAGGTTAAGGAAGCGACCGGTTTCGCTACCAGGGGTTCTTTTATGACTTTCGCATCACGCCTTGCTGCGTTCGCGCTTGCCGCGATGGTCGGCTTGATCGTGCCGGCCGCCGCCCAGCAGGCGGCGCCACCTAATTTGCCGCCGCCGCAGCGGACCCAGACGCCCAGCACCTATGGGCCGGACGAACTCGTGAACGCCGGCCACCGCTTCTTCGGCAACGTCTCGCGCGGTCTTGCCTCGATCATCGAGAAGGCGGTCAGCCAATGGGGCCTGCCCAACGGTTATATCCTCGGTGAGGAAGGCTCCGGCGCCTTCGTCGCCGGCCTGCGCTACGGCGAAGGCACGCTCTACACCAAGAACGCCGGCGATTTGCGCGTGTACTGGCAGGGCCCCTCGCTCGGCTTCGACTGGGGCGGCGACGGCGCACGCACCATGACGCTGGTCTATAATCTGCCCGCCACCAATGCGATCTATCAGCGCTTCGCCGGCCTCGACGGCTCGGCCTACATCATCGGCGGCTTCGGCATGACGGCGCTCACCGCCAACAACATCGTGCTGGTGCCGATCCGCTCGGGCCTCGGCCTGCGGCTGGGAGCCAATATCGGCTATTTGAAATTCACGCCGCGCGCGACCTGGAACCCATTCTAGGTTTCCGCTTTCCCCTCCGGCGACGGATCAAGGTTAACGACATGTCGGGGCTGGCTTTTTGCCGGCCCCGCATGCAATGTCGTTGGTAAATTTTTCCTTAGCTCTGGAGTTCTGGCCCATGGTCGAACCGATCATGTACCTGGCGATCGGTTTCCTGCTCTCGATGCTGTGCGGGCTTGCGATCGTGCCGCTGGTGCATAACCGTGCCGTGCGCCTGACCACGCGCCGGCTCGAGGCGGCGACGCCCCTGTCGATGGCCGAGATCCAGGCCGACAAGGACCAGCTCCGCGCCGAATTCGCCATGTCGGCGCGACGGCTCGAGATGAGCGTCGACCAACTCAAGAACAAGACCACGAGCCAGCTCGCCGAACTCGGCAAGAAGAGCGACGCCATCAACCGCATGAAGATCGAGCTCGGCGAGAAGAACGCCACGATTTTCGCGCTCGAGGCGCGCGAGAAGGCGGTGAAGGAGCAGCTCCGCGCCACCGAAGAGGAATTCAACACCAAGACCGAGGCCCTGCGCGCCGCCGAGAATGCGCTGACCGACAAGCGGGGCGAGTTGGCAAAAATCAATTCCGAGCTATCCGACCGCTCGATGATGGCCGAGAGCCGCCAGGTCGAGCTGGTCGCGGTCCGTGCGCAGATCGAAGAGCTGAAAAACCGCGTCGGCGACGCCGAGAAGGAATTTGCCGCAACGCAGACGCGGCTGACGCAGGAACGCACCGAATCCGAGACCGCCTCGCGCGAGCTTGGCGACGCCCGCGGCCGCGTCGAAAATCTGAGCCAGCGCGTCAACGAGCTCGATCGGCAGCTCATCGTGCAGGTCAAGGAAGCCGAGCTGCTGGCGGGCCGCGTCACCGACCTCGAAGGCCGCCTCGCCACGCAGGGCAAGCTGCTTGCCGAGCGCGACTACGAGAATAACCAGCTCCGCCAGGCCAATGAGGGCAACGAGCGCACCGTCAAGGAGTTGCGCGTCGAGATCGCAGCGTTGAGCGGCGGCAAATCGTCGGCCGCAATGGAATCGCTCCGCGCGGAAAAGACCGCGCTGGAGGAGCAGCTCCGCACCGCCCGCGACGAGCGCGCCAAGCTCCAGCGCGACATCAACGCGATCCAGCAGCAGGCCGAGAGCTCCTGGGCGACCGAGCGGATGGAGAACGCGCTGCTGCGCGAGCGCATCAACGACATCGCAGCCGAGGTCGCAAAGCTCGCGATGCAGCTCGAAGGCCCGAACTCGCCGATCGAGGCCCTGCTTGCGGCCGAGGCCGGCCAGCCGCCGAGGCCGACGCCCCGCCCGGCCAATGACGCCGCCACCAATGGCACGGCCGCAGGCACCCTGCCCGAAGGCGGCGGAACACTCGCCGAGCGCATCCGCGCGCTCCAGGCCCACGCCTCCCGCGCCCGCCAGCAGGGCGCGTAGGCGGCCCCAAAACGGTCTCACCGCCGCATTGCGCCGTCTCTGGAAGGTTTTCGGGCCTTGAGGCGCCCTCAAAACTTGACACCTTCGGCCCGCACTTCTAAATCGCGGGCTCCAATGCGCCGGCCGGCCGAAAGTCCGGCCTGCATGATGGTCCCGGGTGCATAGCTCAGCGGGAGAGCGTTCCCTTCACACGGGAGAGGTCCAAGGTTCGATCCCTTGTGCGCCCACCATTAACCTGGTTAGATCAGCCACTTAGCGGCGATGTTCTCCAAGTATGTGCCCCAAAAAGGCGGGGGCACAATAGGGGCACCAATGATGGTGCGAGGTCTACAGAACGGCTCGGCTGGTCATCGTACGACCGTTCGATGTTCTCCCCCACCCAACCAGTGTAGGCGACCTCGTTTGTCTCGACGCGCTCTTGTCCTGCGACGTTCCTGCACTGTTTCGCTCTGCCTTTAGTCCTTCTCAGGCGGTAAGCTATCACTCTGCCGAGCAGCAGGACTTCGGCTGCGTCCCTAAAGAAAAACCCGCCAGCGACGTAGGGCTAACGGGTTCTCATTTGCCCGTGCGTATCCGCGGTACTCGTCACCCATCCGCGATGGCACATCGTGCAGCCATAACGATCGACGTTTAGGTTATCACCGTCTCTTGCTGGCTGATGTGTTGCTCGCCTTGATGAAGGCGACGCTCGGCCAAGGTCAAGAATGAGGGGCGGCAGCGGTCTCGCTTACCTTCGCTCTGGCTCAAAGCGACCGAGCCGCCGTGGGCCACACCAGACTTCGATCGGTTGGTTTGCCTCCCCGGCAGAGCCAAGCTGAAGTGAGCTTCTTCCGCGTTGCCGCACTCGATCTCCTGCACATCGAGTGTCTTCTGCCCCAGTCGTCGAGCGTCGATCCGCGCGAAGCTAATGACCTCCACGGAAGCATCTACTCAAAGCTCATCGCGAAGTTGCGGATTGACTTCGCTCAGGTCAGTCCGCTCCGAGAGCTACTGCCGGATCGACTCCTGGTAAAGCTCGTGCGCTTTATAGGCTTCGAGTTCGACTTCGTCGTCGAATTCACCGCAGACGATCACGTCAATTTCGTTGCCAAGCCGGTCACTCTTGCGCTTGCGAGCGAGCTCAAGCCGGCGTGCGTGCGGGATTTTGGCGAGAACGGAAAGGCCGTCGCGCCGATCTCCCGGCATTCCAGGGCGGCGCCGCCGGCTTTTTTTGGCTAGGAGCTGAACAGGACGCTGGAACGATACCGTCGGGAGGCATCGCTTGCCTCAGGCACTCCTATATCTTTACGAGGCGTGATAAGCTTGGATTACCGCCATGACAAATGCTGGTCCTTTCTACCGGGTGGCCGGAGCAGGATCCGGTTCGCCGGCGTGAGAGAGCTCGCCGAACAGTCGAAGAATTTGTTGGGCTGGTTACAGTCTCAGCCCCCTCCTTTACACCAGGCCAGGCCGTCACACGCGTGATTGATCTGTCGGGTGACGCCTTCCAGGTCAACATTGCGCAGCGCTTCAGCGCTCGCCTGGCGAACTCGTTCGATCTGATAGCCTTCTATTGTCAGCTGCGGAAAATGAATTCGGCTCCCTTTGCCGACCTTCTTCGGTATGGCAAGCTCACCATTGCATCGAGTTCGCCCGAGCATTTCACAAAAGTTTGACGCGCCGGCAGATCAGCTCAAAGGCGCGGCCGATCGCGCGAAATGCCTGCTCACCATCGCTGAAATCGCCGCTCACCATCAGCGAAACGCGGAAGGCCTTGGGAATAAAGCTCGCGAAGCGTGTCGGTATGAAAAGGCAACGTCGCCATTGCGCACAATATCTCTGTGATCCTCCACTGCATTTCCGTCGACGGCATGTCGTTTGACTGGGGCCACGCGCCGGCCCGGCCTTAATTTGCAAGTTTCTGGCCCGGTCCGCCGGGCCGGCGATGTCCCGCTGAGACGGTGGTCGACCTCGGTCAATCGACTGGTGGCGAGCTCGCCCGCCCGCCATTGCAGAGGATGACCCACCCGATCCGGACATCATCATGAGGCGCTGGCGATCTCGGAAAGGACCATAACCCCGGCGACGGGCAGCTGATCGCATTGCATTTAGGTGACGGCTAATCGACCAAGAGAACCGAGCTGGTTATCGATCCGAGTCTCGGCCGCATCGAGTTCCTACTGGTCAAGGATTAGACAATCGAAGCCGTCGAGGCGAGAGGAGCGTGGGTCGCGACAAATCGCGCCGAGCAGGTGGCTTTTGGACGAGACCGTCGACCGCGATAAGGGCATGTCCGACAGCCACCGCGACATGGGTCTTACCGCTGTCGCTCGGGCCGAAACCCAGGATGTAATCAAACACTCGATCTGATCCGCGAGAACTATGCGGATTTTCGGTCGACGAATGGCATCGGATGTCGTCAGCAGGGGACGTTGCGCGAGTGAATGGATGCGGCTCCATTGATAGGGCCGTCGGCACACTGGCGTCTTGTCCTGCGGCTCGTCAGCTCATGGACAGCTAAGCCTGCTATGGTGAGACGCCGCTGCCTGGACCGCCAGATCCAGTTTGATCTGCGGAGGAGAATGGGATGTGCCCTTGATGGATGTCAACCAATTGGACGACTCAAATTTCGCGAACGTACTATGATCGGCTGCATCTGACCGCGAACGAATGGGTAGCGTGTTCGGGCGGTCCTAGGTTGGCAAGCCCGGTCTTGGAGCCTGCTTTATCATGTCTCGGTACTCACTCAGTAGCGATGGCGATCAAGGTAGAGAACCGCCGCTCCGGCGCCACTTCCTTCATTTAGAAGAAGAATTATGCATACAGAACAGACCCAGCGAAGCGCCCGCATTGATTCCGAAACTTCCGAACGTGGGCACCGGCAAAGCTGCCTGTGCGGTCTCACTCAGGCTGCAGCACAGTGGGTCGAAGCCTTGAGGGTGGCCACCGGCCCTTCCCCGGCTCAAGGACAGCTGGAAAGCTGGGTCGCCGAACCGGGACAGGGCGAACAGGAGGATCGGCGAGAGGCAGTAAGCCGAGTGAGAGCCTGGCAGGAAGTGGCTGATGTACACGTGCCGCTGAATCTGGCATCTCTGGCGCTAACCACTTTGCCCGTCCTGCCGCCAGAGATGCAGGGGCTCTCTATCATGCACAATCGGCTGAGTAGTTTGTCGATCGAGGGCCAGGCCAACCTCCTCTGGCTCGACGCCAGCAACAACCTGCTGACCAGCCTGTCCGACGCTTTTCCGGCCGGACTTCAAGATCTTAATGTCAGCGGCAACCGGGTGAGCGGCCTGCCTGCCGCCTTCCCGGCTGGGCTCCGTCGGCTCAACCTCAGCAACAATCGGTTGACCAGTCTGACCGATACCCTACCAGCAACGCTTCAGCAGCTCGACGCCAGCAACAACCAAGTGACCGATCTGCCCGAAGCCTTGCCAGCTGGGCTCCGTCGGCTCAACCTCAGCAACAATCGGCTGACCAGTCTGACCGATACCCTGCCACCAACGCTTCAGCAGCTCGAGGCCAGCAACAACCAAGTGACCAGTCTGCCTGCCGCCTTCCCGGCTGGGCTCCGTCGGCTCGACCTCAGGAACAACCAACTGACCAGCCTGCCCGAGACGTTGCCGACGCAGCTCGGCTCGGAATGCCGCGTTCAGCTAGAAAATAATCCGCTGCCGGAGCGGGTGCTAACGAACTTGGCGTCAACCTTGAATAGCCAGGACTATGCCGGACCGCAGATCTTCTTCTCGGTGCATGACGGGGCGGCGCAAGATCAAGCGCGGCCTCTGTGCGAGGCGGTCGCGGCTTGGCTCCCAAACGAACCGAACACAGCAGCGCTCTGGCGAGCCTTCGCAGAAGAGCCGGGTGCTAAAGAATACGCTCGCTTCCTCGATAGGCTACTGGACACGGTGAACTCTAGCAATTCCGAGTTCCGGGTGGGAGTGGCAGACGATCTGCGGCAGGCGGCGATCAGGCCGGGATTGCGCGCCCAGTACTTCCAGTCGGCCATTGGAGCAAGCGCGAGCTGCCAGGATCGCATCACTTTGGCTTGGAACGACATGCAGACCGCACGGCTGAACGCTGATGTCGAGGAGGGAGCCTACGACGGGCGCCTCGACAAGCTCGTCGAACAAGGCCGGGTCATGTTCCGTTTGGGCGTGCTGGACGGGATAGCCCGAGACAAGGTCAGCTCGCTCCGGTTCGTCGACGAGATCGAGGTCTATCTCGCATATCAAGTCAAACTGCGCGACCGGCTGGACCTGAAGCACATCGCCCCAGCCATGCGCTACTTCGGTGTGGCTCACGTGGACGAACATGACCTTGCCACCGCCGAGGCCGTCGTGCGAAGCAAGGAGGCGGCGGAATTCGCCGACTATCTGGCAACGAGCTGGCAACCCTGGGACACGGTGCTGCGCCGCATCGCGCCCGAAGCTCATGCAGAGATGCAGGATCGGCTCGTCGATGCGATGGGTGAGGAGTTCGAGAGCCGACTGACGGAACGGCTCACTGATCTTCATCTGAACGGCGACGCTGACGCCGAGCGGCAGCTCGGGGCCAAGATCCGCGACGAGATCGCCCGCGAGATCAATGGCGCGCTGACGCGCCAAGTTCTCGGGGAACACGGCCTCACGCTGCAGCCGGCCGCGCCAACGCAGGTCGCGAGGGGAGACGGCGGGCGCGGTCGGGGATCGTAGCGGTCGATGTTCGGAACAACAGACTCGGCTCTCATTGTGTGATCCACGCTTACGATCACTCCCTCTCTAGAAGTATGTTGGGCCAGACGAAGCGCCGGCGAGGCTGCCGACATGAGTGTTCACTGATGACACTGATTGATGGCCACGAACAGCTTGGTCGGGCTGATGGGATCGACAGGAAATTCCATTTGAACCTGAGGATTGAAACACCCGGCCGGGCGGTCGGAGTGAGCAGCCGAAAGGGTGGCCGCGGGACGTGGATACGCCTGGGTCATTCGCTGGACGTGGGCACCGCTGATCTGTAATCTGTCATTCGGCCCTTTAATTGCAGTTTGTTGTCAAGCTTACATTTCTGAACTCGCCCACGGCACAGTGGTAGTGCTCGCGCCGTCGGAGCTGGTCCGGGTTGCGGAGACGGCGCGGGCGCGGCTAATACGTGCTTTGCCGGCCAGGCATTGGATCGCCCGGGGTTGTTGATGTCTTCGCTGGGGTCATGGTCCTTTCCGAGGTCGCGGAGCGCCTCATGATGATGTCCGGGTCGGGCGCCTCAACGTCTGCAGCGGAGTACAGTCAAGCCGCCACCAGCCGAATGAACGAGGTCGCCACAACACCGTCCCAGCGGGACATCGCCAGTCCGGCAGACCGGACCAGGAACTTTACATGATCGGATGAGGCTTCCTTCGCCTGGCCCCAGTCGAAAGATGTGCCATCGACCCAGATACAGTGAAGAACGAGGGCGATTTTGCGCACGATGGCGACCTTTGCCTTTCGCATGCCAATCCGCTTGGCGAGTTTCATGCCCCAAGCCTTGAGAGAGGACCATTTCTTTGTTCGATAAAGCAGGACGGTCGCCGCCTCGTACAGGTAAGTTCGGAGAAGACGGTCGCCCCATCGTGATATCTTGCCATTGATGTCAGTTTCGCCAGACTGGTTGCGTCGAGGCGTAAGACCCAAATAGGCGCCGACGCTTGATGCCGATCGGAAGCGCGATGGGTCGTCGATCGTATGGCGGAAGGTCAACGCGGTCACCACGCCGACACCAGGAACCGTCATTAGGCGGCGCGTCGTCTCATCCGACTTCGCCAATTGGCGGACTTCGTCGTCGAACTTGCTTTGCTGCTTGCAGATCTGCTCATGGATCGACAGAAGCGGCGCGATCACACCGAGGAGCTGATGATCCTTGCCCAATAGCTCGCAGACCTGATTGCGAAACCGCAGTCCGATCGCGCGTGGGAAGAGCAAGCCGTATTCTTTGATTAGACTGCGGACCTGGTTCTCGATATCTCGACGAATTGTGTTTCGGCATGGAATAAGGGCTCTGACGCAATTTTGGTGCAGCACTGGTCATGTGGCACCGATTAGTCGAGCCTGCAGCAAGTCGAGCTTGGCGCGTCCGTACATTTGGCGCTTCACCAGTTTAAGCTTGGTGATCTGGCCCTCGGTCTGTCCGTTGGACCAGGACGTTGTGATCGCTGCGCTGACGGCGGCCTTGTCCTTGATGACGCCGTTGGCGAAAGACATTACGAGGCTTGCGCGTGCCCGTTCCAACCATGGTTCAAGCTCTATGGGAGCCTTCTTGCTATAGCGCGACAATCTGGATGGGAAGCGCGCGACAATCAGGATGGCGAGTGGGTGTCGCGGCGAGGTGATGATTGCCGCGATGATTGTCGCGCGCAAGAGTTTTGTTCGCTCTGATTGTCGCGGAGCGTCAATCAGCGAGTGTTTTTGGT
>NZ_JADPJJ010000093.1:0-10942 GCF_023073375.1 Bradyrhizobium sp. 197
GGCTCCGAGACCCGCATAATCCACCGAACCGCCGTATACGGACCCGTACGTACGGTGGTGTGGGAGGGGCGACGCCGCGAGGCGTCCCCCTATCCCGATCGATAGGTTGGATGCTTTCAATCCGTCATTGCGAGGAGCTCTTGCGACGAAGCAATCCAGGGTCTCTCCGCGAAGGGATTCTGGATTGCTTCGCTGCGCTCGCAATGACGGAAGTGACGCCTACTGCACGTCCATCTGCAGCCCTTCCTTCTGGATGATGCCGGCGAACTTCTTCGTCTCGACGTTCACGAAGTCGGCAAACTGCTGCGGCGTGCCATAGTCGGCACGGGCGCCCATGGCGACGATGTTCTTCTTGATGTCGTCGCGCTCGAGCATCGCCTTCACCTGGAGATTGAGCGCCTCGAGCACGGCAGGAGAGACGCCCTTCGGCAGGAAAACCGAGAACCACGACGAGACGTCGAAATTCGCCAGCTCCGGCGCGCTCTCGCGCATGGTCGGCAGGTCCTTCGCGAGGTCGCTGCGCTCGGTCGTGGTGACGCAGAGGCCGGTGAGGGTGCCGTTCTGGACCTGCGGCAGGCTCGGATAGAGGTTGTCGAACAGAATCTGGATGTCGCCGGCGAGCGCCGCCTGGAGCGCGGGACCGGCACCCCGGAACGGGATATGCGTCATCTTCAGGCCGGTGAGCTGGAGGAACCAGGCGCCGGTGAGGTGAGGGCTCTGGCCGACGCCGGAGGAGGCGTAGCTGAGCTTGTCGGGATTGGTTTTGAGATAGGCGATCAGCTCGGCGATCGACTTGATGCCGGTCTTCGGATGCGCCGAGACGATGTTCGGGATCCGGATCATGTTGGAGACCGGCTGGAGCTGGTCCGGCTTGTAGGTGAGGTTCTTGAAAATGCTGTAGGCGATTGCGTTCGGACCGGGATTGCCGATCAGGATGGTGTGGCCGTCCGGCTTCGAACGGACCACCTCGGCCGCGCCGATCGTGCCGCCGCCACCGGAGCGGTTTTCAACGACGGCCGACTGGCCCCAGGCGGTCTGCAGATGCGCGGCCAGGAGCCGGCCCATCACGTCGGTCGAACCGCCGGCGGCGGCGGGCACCACGACGCGGACGTTTTCGGTGGGTTTCCAGTCTGCCAGGCTCGATCGCGGCAGGATCGCTGCGGCCGAGAGGCCGGCAGCACCGGTGAGCACGCGACGGCGGGACAGCAATCTATTGGGCACGAATCCACTCCCTGCTTCTTGTTTTGCAAGGAGCGTATGGAACAGGACGCGCAACGGCAAGTCGCACGCAGCGGCACGACGCCGCAGGCTGAAGGCTCAGTTAAAGCTCAGCAGCTTGAAGATCGGCGTGAGGTAGCTCATCTCCTGGCCCGACGTCGCCGTGGTGCGGCTGACGAAGTCGAAGATCTTGCCGTCCTGGAGACCGTAATTCGCAAGCCGACGCACGCGTCGCGACTTGTCGAAATAGACGGCGATGACGCGCTGGTCGACCACCTTCTGGTTCATGAAGGCGACCATGCGCTCCGAGCGCTGCGAGATGTAATAGAACACCTCGCCGTCGAGGGTTGCGACCGTGGAGGGGGTACCCATCACGATCAGCACCTGATCCTGGCTCGCGCCGATCGGAATTTGCTCCAGCGCGTTGGGCGGCAGGATGTAACCCTTCTGGAACTGCTCGCCGGTGCAGCCGGCAAGCGCGACGCCAACCAGGGCCGTGGCCGCGAACAGGCGCAAGCCGCGCCAACGTGCTTGAACGCCGCGCCGCTTGTCCGCGCGCAGGCTGGTCTGGTTCGTTATCGTCATAGCGGAACTGATTCCGTCCCCTTGCGTCGCGCGAGGCGCTGAAGTACCGGGCGGAGACTCTGAATGCAACACGCGCGCGCCCGCTTGCGGAAACCACAATGTTTTGGCCGTTCAATCACTTCAGGAAACCCCGGCTAGCCTCGCCGGGCACCATTGAAGCCATCTATGGCATGATCGTGACGCAGGCGCGAGAACCCATATTTTACCGAGACTTGGGCGTGCCGGATACGGTTAACGGGCGTTTCGACCTGTTGCTGCTGCATCTTTGGCTGCTGCTGCGCCGCCTGCGCGCGGTCCAGAGCGCTTCCCAACAAGGCGCCACCGAGCTGTCGCAGGCGCTGTTCGATCGCTTCTGCGAGGACATGGACGACAATCTGCGCGAGATGGGGATAGGCGACCAGACCGTGCCGAAGCGGATGCGGGCCTTCGGCGAGGCCTTTTACGGCCGGGTCCAGGCCTACGACCAGGCCATGGAAGGCGGCGACGCGACGCTGGCATCGGCGATCTGCAAGAATATCTTGAATGGAGCCGGCATGGATCAGGCGCAGCGGCTGGCGGACTATGCCAGGGCTACCGACGCCGATCTGGGCCGGACCGGCGAGGCCGCACTGCTGGGTGCGTCCTTCAAGTTTCCTCCAGCGCTTCCTGAGGATGTCACGCCATGAGCCGACCGATTACAGGACCCGGGCCCGATCCCTGGCGGGTGCCCGTCGTCATTGCACAGATCCCCGACACCGGGCTGCATCGCAAGCTCGAGGCCTCGGCCGCCGAGCGGCAGGCCATGGCCGAGACGGCAGGCTTGCGGGAGGTCCTCTCTGTCCAGGCCGCCTTCGATGTCGTGCCGAAAAGCGGCAACCGGATCCAGGTCACGGGGCACGTTCACGCCCGGATCGGCCAGATCTGTGTGGTCACGCTCGACCCGATCGAGAGCGAGATCAAGGAAGAGGTGGACCTTATATTCGCCCCGGAGGCCGAGGTGCGCCGGCTGGCCGATCTGATGGAGGAGGGGCAGAACGATAAGGAGCATGTCGCCGATCCGCCGGAGGCGATCGTCAATGGCATCATTGACCTCGGGAGGCTTGCCACCGATGCGCTGTTCCTGGCGATCGATCCCTATCCGCGGAAGCCGGGGGTCGTGTTCGAGGTGGAGGCCACCGCCCCCGATCCGGAGGACCATCCCTTTGCGGTACTGAAGGCGCTTCAGGACAAGAAGAAAGACAAATAGGTGCCGTCTTCCCCAGAAGACCGCTTTGCCAGGGGGCGTGAGGTGTTTGCGGCGGCGCTTTGAAAGGTCAAGTTATCTATCTGATTTCTATATACTACCTGTGAAATCGTCCGTCCGCAGCCGGATCGTCCCGGATGCAAAAGGCTGGGGGCAAGAGGTTGTTTCGGGATAACAAAACGCTATTGTCGCGGCCCGGTCCGGGTGCGCGTGGCGCTTGGCCGACCGCCATGTACATGGATGGCGAACCCACTTTGCGGCCCCGCTCGTTCAAGACCGCACCAGACCAGGTTTCCAGGACTTTTATGCCAAGCAAGGTTCGTATCGCGCTTGACGCCATGGGGGGCGACGCCGGCGCCGTCGTGGTCATTCCAGGAGCCGCCATCTCGCTCCAGAGGCATCGCGAGATCGAATTCCTGCTGGTCGGGGACCGCGCCAAGATCGAGCCCGAACTCGACCGCCACCCCGCGCTGAAGGCCGCCTCGAAGATCATCCACACCGACGTCGCGGTCAGCGGGGAGGAAAAGCCGAGCCAGGCGCTGCGGCGTGGCCGCAAAACCTCCTCCATGTGGCTTGCCATCGATGCGGTGAAAAAGGGCGAGGCGGATGTTACGGTCTCTGCCGGGAATACCGGCGCGCTGATGGCGATGTCGCGCTTCCACCTGCGCACGCTGCCCGGCATCGACCGTCCGGCGATCGCCGGTATGTGGCCGACCAAGCGCGGCGATTCCGTCGTCCTCGACCTCGGCGCCAGCATCGGCGGCGATGCGCACCATCTGGTGTCGCTCGCCATCATGGGCGCGGCGATGGCGAGCGTGTTGTTCAACAAGAGTCGTCCCACGGTCGGCCTGCTCAATATCGGGGTCGAGGAGATCAAGGGGCACGAGGAAATTCGCGAAGCCGGCGAAATCCTGCGTGCCAGGAACCTGCCGGAGCTCGACTATCTCGGCTTCGTCGAGGGCGGCGGCATCGGCCAGGGCGTGGCCGACGTCATCGTCACCGAAGGCTATAGCGGCAACATCGCGCTGAAGGCCGCCGAGGGAACCGCGCGGCAGATGGCGGAATTGCTCCGCAACGAGATGATGCGAGGCTGGATGTCCAAGCTCGGCTATCTCCTGGCGCGCGGCGCCTTCCAGGCGCTGCGCAACAAGATGGATCCGAACAAGTCCAACGGCGGCGTGCTCTTGGGATTGAACGGGATCGTGGTCAAGAGCCATGGCGGAATCAGCGCCGAAGGCTTTGCCTATGCGATCGATGTTGGCTATGAGATGGTGAAATTCGATCTTCTCAACAAGATCAATCAGATGCTCAACCGCGAGGGTGGTGCACTCAATTTCGTGCCGACCGCGCCGGAGGATGTTTCGTGACTCAAATTCGTTCGGTCGTGCTGGGCTGCGGCTCTTATTTGCCGGAGCAGGTGGTGACCAACGCCGAATTGGCGGCGCGCATCGACACGTCCGACGAGTGGATCGTGCAGCGCACGGGCATTCGCGAGCGGCGTATCGCTGCCGAGGGCGAGTTCACCTCGCATCTGGCGCTCAAGGCGGCGCAGGCTGCGCTCGCCGACGCCGGCGTGGACGCGCAGTCGATCGAGCTGATCGTGCTCGCGACCTCGACGCCCGACAACACGTTCCCTGCGAGCGCGGTCGCCGTCCAGCATGGGCTCGGCATCAACCATGGCGCGGCGTTCGACCTTCAGGCGGTGTGCTCGGGCTTCGTGTTCGCGCTCGCCACCGCCGACAATTTCCTGCGCACCGGCGCCTTCAAGCGCGCGCTGGTGATTGGTGCGGAAACGTTCTCGCGTATCCTCGACTGGAACGACCGCGGCACCTGCGTGCTGTTCGGCGACGGCGCTGGCGCAGTGGTGCTGGAGGCGCAGGAGCAACCGGGCAATGCCGCAACCGACCGCGGGATCGTGACCACGCATCTGCGCTCCGACGGCCGCCACAAGGCGAAGCTGTTCGTCGACGGCGGGCCGTCCTCGACCCAGACGGTCGGTCATCTGCGCATGGAAGGCCGCGAGGTCTTCAAGCATGCGGTCGGCATGATCACCGACGTGATCGTCGACGCCTTCGAGGCGACCGGGCTCAATGCCGACAGCATCGACTGGTTCGTGCCCCACCAGGCCAACAAGCGAATCATCGACGCCTCCGCGCACAAGCTCCATATCGCGCCGGAGAAGGTGGTGCTGACGGTGGACCGTCACGGCAACACTTCGGCGGCCTCGATCCCGCTGGCGCTGGCGGTGGCGCGCAAGGACGGCCGCATCAAGCGCGGCGACCTGGTTCTGCTGGAAGCCATGGGCGGCGGCTTCACCTGGGGCTCCGCGCTGGTGCGCTGGTAGCCACAGTCGATAAAATTTTGCCCGAATCAGCACAATTATCGATGCGTCTGCATTGATGAGCGCTGTTGACCGGCGTATCGTAACCTCATAATTTCAGACAACAATTGTTCGCCGTGATGTGGGGGCAGGGCGATGACCGATCAAAGTAAAACCGTAACGCGTGTCGATCTGTGCGAAGCCGTCTACCAGAAGGTGGGCCTGTCGCGCACGGAATCGTCCGCCTTCGTGGAACTCGTGCTGAAGGAGATCACCGATTGCCTTGAGAAAGGCGAGACGGTGAAACTGTCCTCGTTCGGCTCCTTCATGGTCCGCAAGAAGGGCCAGCGCATCGGCCGCAACCCGAAGACCGGCACCGAGGTGCCGATCTCGCCGCGTCGCGTCATGGTGTTCAAGCCGTCGGCGATCCTGAAGCAGCGGATCAACGCCCAGCACCGCACCAATGGCGACGGCAGCAAGGTACAACCCGAGGCCTAAACCGCCTTTCGGATAAGGATTTGGCATTTGGACAAGGCGCCGGATGCGTTCCGAACCATCAGCGAAGTAGCGCAGGAACTCGACATTCCGCAGCACGTGCTGCGGTTCTGGGAGACCCGATTCTCCCAGATCAAGCCGATGAAGCGCAGCGGTGGCCGCCGCTACTACCGTCCCGACGACGTCGACCTGCTCAAGGGCATCCGCCGTCTGCTCTACGGGGAGGGCTACACCATCCGCGGGGTACAGCGGATCCTCAAAGAGCACGGCGTCAAATCGGTGCAGGGCCTGGCCGACGGCGCGGCCGCAGTCTCGTTCGGGGCCATCGAGGACGCCGTCGGCGCGAGCCTGATGGAGCCCGAGGAGGAGACCGGCGTCCGCGGCGCCCGCGACAGCGACGATGACGACTACCAGGGCGAGGAGGAGGAGGGCATCGACTTCCGCTTCTCCGAGACCGACGACGAGGAAATCCTCACCACCTTCCGCAAGGGCGGCGCCCCCGCCGCGCCCCCCGGCCCCAGCGCTATCGACCGGGAGCGCCTCGGACGGGTGCTCGCTGAGCTCATGGCCTGCCGTGAAATGCTGGATCAGGCACTGAAGGACGCCTGACGCCGGATTCCCTCCGCTTGGGGGCAGTTCCGGGGCCGTTCGGCAGAGACACCAAAATGGTGCGACCTCGCCTTGCGCAAACCGGCGATCCTAGCTAATGGAACGACGTTCGGAGCGTGGCGCAGCCCGGTTAGCGCACTAGTCTGGGAGACTAGGGGTCGGAGGTTCAAATCCTCTCGCTCCGACCATCAAACCCTTTGATCTGCAAGGGTTTTTCTTTTCGGCGCCCGCATCAATCCGCCGCCGAATGAGAACAAATAGGCGCCGGTTTGCACAGTTCGCCGCAAAAACTCCCGAAATAGTCCCGAACTACGTTCTTGGACCGTTCGCTACGGAGGTGCCGCATGTTGGCACCCCCTGAAACGAAAAGCCCCGTGCCAGCTGGGGAGCAAGGGCACAGGGCGGGATCGCAGAGTTCACTTACGAGTGGCGGAGAATCTGACACGGCGCTGATGGCTCTTCAAGCGGCCAGACTGAGTCGGATCTACTATTTTTGCTACGCCACCGCCTGCACCATCGCCAGCCTCGCCTTCGCGGGAGGCCCGCGATGAATGTCATTGCTCAATTCCCGGTCAAAGATACGTGGCTGGCCCAATGTATCAGCGAGAATGGCAAACCGCTCCCGATCGTCACCAATGCGCTGGTCGCTCTCCGGCGAGATCCGAACATCAGCGACGCCTTCGCTTATGACGAGATGCAGCGTTGCGTCATGCTGCTGCAAGAGATCGGCCAGCCGCTCGCGCCGTTCAATTCCAGACCCGTGGTGGAAGAGGACGTCACAATACTGACGGAGTACCTTCAGAAGGCAGGTATCCGCCGGATCGCCCGCGATACGGTACGCGACGCGGTCAATGCCTGGGCGCGCGAGCGCAGCTTCCATCCCATCCGAGAATGGCTTCAGAGCCTTATCTGGGACGGCCAGAAGCGCGTCAACGTATGGATGACGACCAAGCTCGGCGCCGCGCTCAATCCCTACACCCAGGCGATCGGGAAGATGTTCCTGATTTCGCTAGTCGCCCGGATCTGTGAACCCGGAGCCAAGGTGGACTACATGCTGGTGCTGGAGGGTACCCAGGGCGCGATGAAGTCCTCGGCCTGCTCCATACTAGGTGGCGACTATTACTCCGACAACCTTCCCGAGATCGGCGAGGGCAAGGACGTCTCTCAACATCTCCGTGGCAAGTGGCTGATCGAGATCGGGGAGATGCACGCCCTGAAGCGCGCCGAAAGCGCGCAACTCAAGGCGTTCATCACGCGGCAGGTCGAGCGTTACCGGCCGAGCTACGGCCGCTTCGAGGTCACCGAGCCTCGGCAGTGCGTATTCATCGGCACCACCAACAAGGACGCGTATCTCAGAGACGAAACTGGAGGACGTCGGTTTTGGCCCGTGAAAGTCGGGCAAATTGATCCCGCAGGGTTAGCTGAAGATCGCGAACAACTCTTCGCGGAGGCGGTTCAACTCTACAAAGAGGGTGAGCCATGGTGGCCAGATCGCAATTTCGAACGGCAGCATATCAGGCCCGAGCAGGAGGCGCGCTTCGAATCCGACGCCTGGCAGGACCCGATCGAGAACTACCTCGCGACCCAGCACAAGGTAACGGTCGGTCAGGTCGCCAAGGAGGCCCTGTTCATGGAGGCTGCCAGGATTGGCACGGCGGACCAGCGCCGGATCACCGGCGTCATGGAGCACCTATGCTGGAAGCGGGACAACGAAGGCAAACCCGACTGGCAAGGCAAGAGGTGGTGGATCAAGGCGGACTGACCACAGCACACAGCGCACCACAGCCCACTTTCCAATAGAGGGTTGGTCGCTAATGGCGCTTCTATAGGAAAATACGGCTGTTGTGCGCTGTGTGCGCTGTGGTGGTGCCGTCTGAATGAGAATTACGCAGCGAGCCCTTCGAGAGGACGTGAATGAACGCACCGAAAACACTGGTCGCCAACGATCCCGAGGACCGAAAAGGGCGGCTGAAAGATCTTGGCGGATCGCAATCGGATCACTGGAACAATATTCTTGCCAATCAAGCCCTCCAGTCGCTCTGGCTGAAGAACTCCAGCCAGGAAGACCGCGACAAGCAATCGAATGCCATCCTTGCCGCGCTTGCCGGGATTAGGCCGAAGGATGAGTTGGAAGGCATGATGGCGGCGCAGCTGGTTGCCGCCCACAATGCCGCGATGGAATGCTACCGGCGCGCCATGATCGGCGAACAGACCTTCGAGGGGCGACGCGAGAACCTCACCCAGGCCAGCAAGCTGTCGCGCACCTATGCGGCATTGCTCGAAGCCTTGAACCGCCATCGCGGAAAAGGCCAGCAAAAGGTCACGGTTGAGCACGTCCACGTTCATGCGGGCGGGCAGGCAGTGGTCGGAATGCTCGAGCCCTCGGGGGGCAGGGGCGAGACGAAAACGGAGGATCAACCCCATGCACTTGGATATGCACCGCGCGAAGAGATGCGGGGCGCGAACGCGAGCGGACAAGCCTTGCCAATCACCCGCGATGAGTAATGGGAGGTGCAGGATGCACGGCGGTCTCCAGGCGCTCCCAAGGGCAACAGAAACGCCTTTAAGCACGGCCGTTACAGCGCAGACGCGATTGCACGCCGACGCGAAATTTCGAGGCTGCTTGCCGCAATGAAGGATACGACCCGGCAAATAATCGAATAGGCAGCGCCAAAATGCCGCGATCGAGAGTACGGGTCTGCTTGCAGGACGGCCTGAAGCTGGACCTGAACCG
This sequence comes from Bradyrhizobium sp. 197, assembly GCF_023073375.1. Classification (NCBI taxonomy): domain Bacteria; kingdom Pseudomonadati; phylum Pseudomonadota; class Alphaproteobacteria; order Hyphomicrobiales; family Nitrobacteraceae; genus Bradyrhizobium; species Bradyrhizobium sp. 197. Next base: position 9,184 of record NZ_JADPJJ010000093.1, read on the forward strand.
CCTTGTTCGGAAGCAATTCATCAAGCCAGGCGCGAATATCGGCGTTCGGGGTATTACTTGGACGCACTCGTATTGGGGTGAAGTTGCCACTGGCGTGATTAGCGCGGACATGAGCGGCCAAGCCGAGGGCTGGCTTCGCATCCAGCTTGGCAGCTTGGACCAGCACATCATTCTCGCTTCGCGTCCTCGCCATTTCGGCGGGCGACAATGGTATTTTGTGTGCCCTGCCATGAACCGCCTGGCGTCTGTCCTTTGGAGGCCAGCGGGCGCGACCCGATTTTGCAGCAGACAGACCTGGCGCCGACAAGTTGCCTATCATTCCCAATTCAACGATGCGACGAACCGCGCTCACGCTGGAAAGGCTCGAATCAAATCGCGGCTGATAGGGGATTTAGATCCAGATGAATGGGATTTCCCACCGAAACCTAAGTGGATGCGCTGGGCCACTTACAAACGGTACGAAGCCCAGTACGATCACTTTGAGGATGTGCTGGACTATGGCTGTGTATCACTGCTAGCAAAACTGATGGCCAAAAATATCGTTTGAATTCAATGGATAGAATCAAGTTAGCCAACAGATTTCGATTTGTTGGCTGTGCCGGCGGAAGAGCAAGCAGTTGATCGGGGTAGGCGGTGGAATTACGAGGCAAAAGATAATCTGTTCTTTTTGAAAGACGGATTGTCATCGAGACAGGGCGCGATCGGGTTCAAATGACCAAACTAACGCTTTCTCAGCTAACGAGCCTGCTCTTCAAGGCATGCGACGAGCTTCGCGGCAATATGGATGCCTCGGAGTACAAGGAATACATCTTCGGCGTCCTGTTCCTGAAGCGATGCAGCGACCTATTCGACCAGCAGCGCGAGAAGCTCACAACCAGTCTGCGCCGTCGCGGCCTTGATGGCGACCGGCTCGAAGCCCTGTTGGAAAGTCGTGACCAATACAGCTTCTACGTTCCCCCTGGATCGCGCTGGGCAACCATCCGCCATCTGAAGGCGGACGTAGGCAACGGCCTCAATTCCGCGCTGGGCGAGCTTGAGCGGCACAATAAGGACCAGCTTGAGGATGTGCTTGAACACATCAATTTCAACCGGAAAATCGGGCAGCGCACGCTCAGCGACGACACGCTGGTCAATTTCATCCAGGTGTTCGAGAAAATCCCCCTGCGTGACGAGAACTTCGAGTTCCCCGATCTGCTCGGCGCAGCCTATGAATACTTGATCAAGTACTTCGCCGACTCTGCCGGCAAAAAGGCGGGCGAGTTCTACACTCCCGCCGATGTGGTCCGCACAATGGTCGAGATCGTCGATCCGCAGCCTGGCATGAGCATCTACGACCCGACCGTCGGCTCGGGCGGCATGCTGATCCAATCGCGCGACTATGTCCGCGACAACGGCGGCGACCCAAACAACCTCTCGCTTGCCGGGCAGGAGTCCCAAGGCACGACCTGGTCGATCTGCCGGATGAACATGATCCTGCACGACATCCAGTCGGCGGACATCCGGCAGGAAAACACACTAGCAGTCTGCTGAAAAACCTTGAAATGGAGAATTTTCATTTTTCCGCCGGTCGTTTTTGGAGCGGCGCGGTAGAGTTGGATGTAATTTCGAGCTTGGTATTGAGTGTGCCCCGGCGCGGGGTGGCTATGCGGCGAGCAGTTTGGGAATTCGGATCAGGTTATAGGCGATCAGATTAAGCAGGAAGTCGGCGGCGACGCGAGCGATGCCCCGATGTTTGGTCTTGCGCATGGTGCCATGCTGC
>NZ_JADPJJ010000035.1:0-10398 GCF_023073375.1 Bradyrhizobium sp. 197
CCTCTATAAAGGGCGCAATGTTATCGAGCGCTGTTTCTGCCGGCTCAAGGATTTCAGGCGTGTTGCTACTCGCTACGACAAACTTGCCAGAAACTTCTTGGCCGCCGTCCACCTCGCCGCTCTCGTCGCTTATTGGATCAATTGAGTCTGAACCCTAGTCTTATGAAGAACGCGAAATCTTTTCGTTGATGCCGGAGCTCAAACGTATCCGCGGTCCGGCCCCGCACACATGGCGTTCCCGCGCTGACCACGCCGGCATATTCTGGAGAGACCATGCGTCATCCAATGCGTGGCCACCGTTCACCGCTCTTCCAAGAGCTGCATTAACCGCGTTCGGCCCTTTTCATCACAGAACAGTGTCTCGCATCGCGCAGCCGGCCGTTGATGGGGAAGACGGCGGCCCCCTCTCTCGGGGCCGGCGATATGCTGGCGATCTCCGTACCGCTAACAGGAGCGAATCATCATGAAAGTCGCGGCGATTGTCGTTGACGAGGAGATCAAGCACGCCGATTTCAGTCGCAGTCAACGCGAGGGTTGGCGGCGCATCTTGGGCGGAACGGTTGAGAAGAAGACATGCTAATTCAGGATCTAAAGCAGCGACATAAGATTGGTCAGACGCTGGGCGGTCATGAGCTTCGACACCTCAGCTTTGCAGCCCGATTTGACGATCTTGTGGAACACCTCGATCTTCCAACTAACAGCATATAATTCGAGCTTTTCAGTAGCGTCGGCGCGGGAACCAACAGGCAAGTCGGTGAGCTTCCAATCGATCTTCTGATCGGTGGCAGGACGTGAATTTGCGATACCTGATCTCAAGAACAGGCTGCTCTGGATCGCCGTTGCCGTCTCTGACTGCGATGCGATGGCCGGACGCTTTTCTTTTTCTCGATGGAGATCCCCGTCGAATTGACCTTCTTTTTAAGCGCTGCCGCCCCCTCGAATTTCTTCCGGGTCCAGATCTTAACGGCCGCTAATCCCAGCGGCACCCTCTCGATTGTAACCACGAGGCTCGAATGCCTCAGAATGCCGCAACGAGCGGCGCCTTCCCGGTTTCCTGTAGAGCCCGGGGCAGCAAACTGCGAGGTTCGAGGTAGTGATGACGAGACGGTTGATCGGCGCCGTGTAAGCCCTCGCCGAAAACGGGCCAGCGCCCGAATAGCTGTCTGGGAGCTCAGCAATGCTGATCTCACTTGGCTGCAAACGTAGTCAACTCGCGAGAGGCCCGATACAGTTACGCAGCCTGGATCGCTCAAGAGCCTTGCGCAGGCGGGACAGACCATACATTTCGGCGATCACGTGCTGCAACATCTGCTTGTCGAGCGACAGATCCGCGACCAGCTTCAGCATCCCTTGTCCTCCTCGAGCTCGGTCACCGCCGCATCTCAGTCGGCAGCAGTCCGCCGTGCCTTTTCCTCCAAATGAAATAGGCGCCTGGCTGGTCCCGGCCTTACAGCAGATCTCCGTCAAAGCAAGCCAGTCGCGGCCCTACTTCAGGATCTCCTTCTCGGGTCGAAAGCTTCGAGGCTCATTGTCGTTCGCACTTCCGAGTCGAGGGATTCGGCAGCGAAACTCTGGCCACAATGGTCTCCGGTTTGTCGGCCCCGGAGTTGAAGTCTGAGTTCTTCACACGGCACGAGCTCGCGTAAGAGATGGGACCCTCATCAATCCACGTCTCAATCATCATTCGGCAGATCATCTAACCAGCAAGCGGTCTCGATGTATGGCCTGGAAAAGATCCTTCGACCCGGAAAAGGCCAAGCACAAGGTCAATTTCGACAACCTCACGCCGCTGTTTCCGAATCAGCGCTTCCGCATGGAGATCGACGATCCGACGCGGAAAGACTTGTCTGCAAGGGTGATCGACATCGTCGCGCCAATCGGCAAGGGCCAGCGCGCTCTGATCGTCGCGCCGCCGCGCACGGGTAAAACCGTGCTGATGCAGAACATCGCGCACTCGATCGCGCATAATCATCCCGAGTGCTATCTGATCGTGCTCCTGATCGACGAACGTCCGGAAGAAGTCACGGACATGCAGCGCTCGGTGAAGGGCGAGGTCGTCTCCTCGACCTTCGACGAACCGGCGTTTGTTTTGATGATATCGCATATAAACGCGCCCATCATCTCCAAGATCGAGGATCTCGATTTTTCCTGAATAGTGCGACATGATATATTTGAATGTCTTTTTCCGATACCCGCGAGACGTTGAGCGACGCCACGCGCAATCTCTCATTGGCGTCAAGCGGAGCCTGAAAATGCGATGCGGCCTTCACCGGCCTTGCTTGAAAGAGATAGTAAGGACGGACACCGATTTGGTGACAATTGGCAAAGGTCGCGATCTCAGGATTATCATTTGCTTTCGCGAGAAGCACAGATTGATTAAGGAACTGCACTCCCTCTCCGCGCAAAGAGCGGATATTCCGCTCAGCATCAACCGAGATCTCACCGATGTGATCGAAATGTGTGACAACCACCGCAGTCAGCATCACGGATTCGTCGGAAAGAAAGCAGGTAGAGCTGGATCCTCGAACCGCTTTGGTTCAAAGGTAGCTTCGTGCCGAGCCGAATGGAATCCAAATGTCGGATCGGGAGCAAATTCGTAATAATTTCGTTCAGCTTTGCCGTGCTAAGAACGAACGGATCGCCTCCTGATAGGAGCACATTCGTCATCTCAGGATGACGGCTGATATATATTGCCAAACTTTCGCGAGGTCTGATACAATTTCATCGATTCTCTACCGACAAGCCGTTTGCGGAAGCAAAAACGACAATAAGAAGCGCAACGGCTAGTCACCAGCAACAGCCCCGTCTGGGCGTACTTGTGTTGAAGTCCCGCCACAACAGTATTGTCATGCTCGCCGCTCGTATCCAAAATGCCGGGATGTCCAACTCTTCGACTGCGGGCTCCACAATGTATTTGAGCTGGGCGTAGTAACCGCTGTTATCGATCTGTTCAGCATAAGACCTTGTGACGTGACAACGCGTGATGCTCCGTGCTTGCAGCTCCGCCTCCGTAATCGCGCGAGCGCCCTCTATGAATTTCATGCTTCTTGTGCGGAGCGGCGGACTTGATTTGGTGGACGATGACTGGTGTGAGAGACCGCCACTGTTAGCCGGTAGCGTCGTCCAAGTCATCTGGAGATGGCTTCATTTGAACTCCTTTGGTCGAAAGCGCGACATCGTCCGCGATTTGGTCCCATTCTCAGCAATCTCAGTGCTAACAAGAGCGGTGCCTCGTCTTTGGAATGCAGCGGAGCTCTACGCCCACCCGAGCACGGATCAGACACAAAAGCTCCAATGGGCCACGAATGTTTATCATTTCAATCATCAATTGCTCCTGGATCAGGTGGATGTCAGCCCCCAATGTTAAGCAAGCCAGTCGAGAACCACAGAAAGCCTTGTCCGCGTGCGGCTCGATCGCAAGGCCACCTCGATCTCATTGCTGGTCGTTCTTGGCGCGTGCGGATGGCAACAAAATGCTGCTGGCGATCAAGAGCATGGGCCTGGCGTAGCGTTCTCGACAATCTCGTCTGGCGCGGGCTCAAGCGGACCGAGTTCCTCGTCGTCGATGGGCGCCGGGGCTCGACAAGGCCATCGCCATTGTGTGGGACGATGTGCCGGTCCAGCGCTGCACGGTGCACAAGCACAGGAACCTGCTGGCGCACGCCCCCGAGCGCCTGCACGAGGAGATCACCGCCGACTACAGCGACATGATCTACGCGGCGACCTGCGAAGAGATCGAGGCGCGCCGCAAGGCCCTCATCCCCTCATCCGCAAATGGCGGCCGAAGCACCGCGCCGCCGCCGACAGTCTGGAGGAAGCAGGCGAAGCCTGTTCGCCTTCACCCGCCTGCCGTCGAGCCAGTGAAAGAGCGCACACACGACAAACGCAATCGAGCCACTGCACGACGAGTTCAAGCGACGGATCAAAACGCAGACCGTGCTGCCATCCGCGGACACCGCTGCCATGCTGTTCTGGGCGCTGCTCGCCTCCGGCGAGATCGACATGCGCAAGACCGATGGCTCGCAAACGCTTGCCACCAAACCCATCGATCAGCCAATTGACCTCCCAGCTGAACAGATACCTTCATGTTACCGGAGATCGCCACCGCGAATTCCAACCACTCTCTGGACTGCACCCCCGTCGGCCCCTTGAGAGGTGGACTCGTCGAGGCTCGTGATTGCAGATCGAAGTTCTTCTCGAGCACGGCTCCAACCTGCGCCGAGATCAAGCAAAAGAGTGGCTGCTCGTTTGATGCTCTTTTCAAGCTCGTTCAGCGTTGTCGCAACGGCATCCGGAGCGGGGCCACCTCCAGCTCGAGCGTTTCGCGCGATCACGTCTGGCGCCGGCGATATCTCAGAATTGAGCATCCGACCACCTTGCATGATCGCCAGGAGACTCGGTGCGCCGCACTCGATGGCTGTCGTAACCATCTGCCCGACTTCGTTATGTGCGGAACGAAAATCGAGATCGCAGCTGAGGGCGAGGCGAGTCGCCGTTTCCATAGCATTCACGAACGACCTGTCGACCATAGTCGAGGCCGAGTCTTTGGCGACGTTTAACCCTGAGAAACACAGTCGGATGAGGCGTACCGCCCCAATGGAATAGTCAATCCCGTGCCAAACATGGCGAGTCGCTTCCGTTCCGACGGCTACACAGTTCGTGAAGGGGGTACTATGCATCCCTGTGACCGCCGCGACGAAACAGCCAATGATCGCACCCGCTTTTCCCTGGACCTGCTCGAGAAGGAAGGGATTCCGCTTGTGAGGCATCGCGGAGCTAGAGCCGACCAGTTCGTCCGGTAGACTAGCCAATCCCGCGTCGCCGACCCACAAGAGCAACGTTTCGGCGATGCGGCTGAGAGTTGATCCGAGAATCGCGCAACCTGCCAGCAAGCGAAGGATCAGATCCCGAGACGCCACGCTGTCAATTGAGTTAAGTGGCGGCATCGCAAAGCCTAGCAGCCTTGCTGTCAATTCCGGGAGGATGGGCAAGGTTGTGCCACCCCCGACGCCAGCCCCAAGGCAGGAAAGGTTGAGGAGCGGATGTACGGTCAAAAGGGCATCCAGATCGCGTTCGAGCGCGTTGGCAAACGCAGTCAAATGGTGCGCGAAAGTGGATGGCAGTGCTGGCTGACGATGGGTGTGCAGCGGGAAGATTGTTTCAAGGTGATCGCGAGCCAGAGTGCACAGCGATTGCAGAAGCTTAAGTAGTTCGTGTGCAAGTTCCTGATACGGCTCTCTCAGCTTGAGCTTTATGAGCGTGGCGTTGATATCATTACGGCTGCGGCCAAGATGTAGATTACTAGCTTCCTTGCCGATCACCGAGCGGAGATGATCCTCATAGGCGAGATAGGAACCGCGGGGGGCGCGGCACCCTGCGACGCTCTGGAAGGCCTCAGCCTGCAACTTGTCGAGCTCAGTCAGTACTCGTCTGGCAAGATCGCGGTCGATCAACCCCACTCGCTCAAGCATGATAGCTTGGGCTCGGTCAATGTCGGCGTAGAAAGGTAGCTCCTCGTTCGCTGCGCGTTGAAGATCACTATCGAAGACGATAGCGCTCGCTTCAGGATGGAGAGTTGATTTGATGCGGCCTGTGCCTTCTTGCAAGTTAATCTCCACATGCGCCACAGATGAAAGCGACGGCAGCTGTGGCACGCTGAGCCGCAGGTTCAGGATCGTCAGCAACCGCTATGACATGACCGATCCGGTCACGGAAATCGTTGCAGCGCCTGAATTGTATTGGCGGTGTCCGATATAGAACGAACTCCACCAGCCCGAAGCGATCGATGACATGTTCGCTCTGCGGACAGGCAAAGAAGCCATCGCGCTCCGGCACGATGAATCGAATGGAGCCGTGAGCGCCTCCGACTAAACGTTTCGGGGGCATTCCGAGCAGGCTGCGAAGGACCGCGAGGACGGGGTCGAAACCAGTCGCATGCCGAAAAAGGCTGGGGATCGAACCGCCAGCGAGGCGCGGATTTACTTCGACAATCGTGGGACAACCCTGGTGAAGCCGGAGTTCGACATGAGCTGGTCCTTGCACATGACCTAGGGCCTTTATGGCGCGAAGCGCTTCATTTGCGATTTTCGCGCGCAACCAACGCGAGATTGGTGCCGGTACATCGTGTCCAATCTCGACAAAATGCGGTAGGGCCCCCAGATGTTTGCGTGTCACACCGATGATCTGGCTATCGAGAATCTCGACCGAATACTCCTCGCCCGCAATATAGGACATAAGAAGGGCGCCAGACGTCATGTGACCGCGACGCACGTCATTCGTGGTCTCGAGGAGCATGCGCAAAGCTGCAACTGCATCTGTTTCGGTTTCCACGAGGGTGACCCCCACGCTGCCAGTACCGCTGATGGGCTTGGTGACTGCAGGTAGGCCAACCTGCGTAATCGCGTTGTGGATATCGCACTCGGCGCTGATTTGGGCGCTATTGGGCACTGCGATGCCCGCCGCCTGCAAGGCAGCCGCCTGGCGGGCCTTATTGCGGCAGAGCGCGATCACGTCGGGATCCGGACCTGTGAGCCCGAGACGCCTGGCCTGCAGCGCAGCCGTGTAGAGGTAGAGATCGCTAGAGGTCGTTAGCAGCTCGATCGGCATGACCGCGGCGATGCTATCGATTACGGCCGTAACAGCAGCATCTGAAGTCGTTTCGCATGTACGCAGGTCGAGGCCCGGGATGCTAGGCACAAAGGCGTACCGCTCTGGCGAAGCTGCGACGAACACGGGAACAAGCCCCAGTTCTTGCGCACGCAGAATAAATTCGACGCCTGAGCCTGTCGTATTCGATTCAATGAAGATCGCAGCATGGGCCATGCGTTATACTTCAATTCGTGGAATGCCGTGAGCTCATCACGGCGGCTAACGAGCGGCGACTCCAGTTGAAACGGCACCAGCCATTATCAGCATGAAGCGGGTGAGGGACTAGGACGGGCTCGGTCGCGGGGAGCTTCGCCTGATAGCCGTTCGCCTGCATCCACCTCGGATCGTAAATGTTGTGCTCGTAGCGGTTGCTGTCGTCAGGAAAGACCGCTAGCACTTTGCTTTTTTGAGAGAGGTCCGCGTACCATTTGGCGACGAGATAGGCCGCGCCGCTCGTCGGACCGCGCTTTAACGAAGTCTCGCGATGAAGTCGGTGCGCGGCTTGGTAAGCTTCGTTCGCACCCAGCCAATGGACTTCATCGAACGCCTGATGATGTAAGTTGTGAGGTAGAATGCTGTTGCCGAGCCCGCGCAAATCCCGTTGGCCGGCGAGTTGACCGAACAAGACGCTGCCGAAGGTATCGATCCCAACGAGTTTCATTTCAGGAAAGAACGCTCGGCAATAGTGCGCAAGTCCGCAGGATGAGCCTCCAGAGCCCACCGCTGCAACCAAAATGTCGATCTTGCCGAATTGCCTGATCGCCTCCTCAGCAGGACGCGCATACGAGAAGCGATTGCCGAGGTTGTCATACTGTCGTGACCAGATAGCCCCAGTGCGATTTACAAAGTCAAGAAGCGCATTCTTCCGAAGCAACTGTATGTTCGCATCGGAGGCCGTCGCGTCGACAAGGTGAACTTCGGTCCCCAACTCCTCCATCGTGCGCTTAAGCGGCGGCTCGATAGCGCGGTCGCCAAAGATGTGCAATTTGAGCGAGGCTTTCATGCAAACAATGGCAAGAGCGAGAGCCATCGTTCCACTCGAAGTTTCGACTACCGTTGTGTTGGGGCCGATTTCACCGTTCCGAAGACCAGCTTCGATGATGTTGAAGGCGGGGAATATCTTCATTAGTCTGAAATCGATCGCGGCCAAGTTAGGTCGCAATGAAACGATCTTGAGGGGCGCATGAGCGCTGATGATGTCCGATAGCATGTCCAGCAAGTGTCGATCCTCAATATGGAGTCGAGAAACTACAGAGGCGATCGAAGCCAAGGCGGCTAATCGAGGTTTTAGCCGCGTCCAGTCGGTCGTGAAGCCCGGGTAGATCCGGGTCGAAGATCAAGCCGGCCACGGTGCCACTATGGGCTACAACAATACCTGCTGATCCAGTCTCCTCCTTGATGCGCAGGAGTTCGCTGAACTTCGGCTTCTTGAGCGGATTCTGCATGGCGGTCTCACTCTGCGTCGCGGAGAAAGTCGCAACGCGACCGACAAGCTCGACGCTCTGCTCAGCAATTGCGCGCTCTAGGAGTGCCAACGCGCACCCGAACGCGGCGATCTGATCACGCGAGTAGCGCGCTCGCAGGAGTCCGTCGGTTCCAATGCCGCCTTTGGCCGATTCTGTGTCAAACCCTAGAATCAACATCTGCGGGAGGGCACCGTCGAACACTCGGACAATCTTACCCATCCGGTGGGCGAATAAAATGGCGCTACTCGGGCAGTCAAACATCAACGAGTCACACGCACGCTCGGCCGCCACTGCAAGCTTCGCTTGGAGATGAGGCGCCGGACTCACCCGGACTCCTCGGTAAGCTTCGACAGCTTTGGCGACCGCACGAATCGAGGCGACGACGCCACTCGTAGACGAGCCCATTCCGACACCTTCCGGCACCGACGTGCTAACTTCAAGCGTAGCCCCCATGTTCCTCATTGCCAAAGCATCAAGGGTGAGCCGAGCGGCGATCTCACATTTTTGGAAATGACCAGGTCTCACTTCGATACCGGTGCGGCCGACCTGGGCCTCGAACTTTCCAATGCGCCTCGTCTCCAACGTCGCACGGGCTTCCGATCCTTCGACGTGTGGCATGTGAAGTGAAACTAGCGCACGCACTGTCCGGGGGCACCCCCCTTCCTTGACAGCGAAGGCTCCCTGGAGCAGCTCGCCGAAATGAGGGTGACAGGTACCCACCCCGTATGGCTTCGCGAGCGAACAGGAGCGGTCCTGTGTGCTGTCCGATCGAGGTTTCAGTCGAAGATCGATCATGTCGTTCTCGTGGCGTAACCGCTCGACTACGTCGCCAGTGACTTCAAGAGAAAGCAGCACAAAAGCCGAGATAAGTGGTCCTTTCGATAGTGTCCAGTGCTCCACCATCGCATTCGTCATTTACAGATAGCAACATTGCCAACAGCTCCACATTTGATCTGCATCAGTACTATTCAATATTCGACCAGAAGCGAACCACAAGTAGCCCCGGTGAAACGAGGCCGCGAACTGACGATTCTGATGCTATGAATGCCTCCCTTCAGGTAAACCCATACTTCACGACTCTGCGTCTGGGACTTACGTACTGGATTTCGCAGTGGCACATTAGCTAGGCGCACCGATGTGCGCACCTACCAAGAGAGAGAGTCCGCTCTTAAGGTCACGCCTTGCGAGCGGCCATCGAGCAATAGTGGTCGTTCAGTATGCATTGACGCTGCCAGCGTTGATGCCGGAATCTTTGGTACGGACAGCGGCCCATTGCGGTGTCTTCCTTCGGTGACGGCCGCCTTGTCAGGTCAAAGCGAGTGCTGTGTAACAGGTCTTATGGACAGCGGTAAGTGCAGTGCTCAGGTCGAACGGTTCGAGGTTGATGAGATTGGCCGGCGTCGTCGATGGACCGACCATGAGAAGCTCAAGATCGTCTTGGAGAATTTGCAGATCCGACGACAGCGCGGGATACGGCATCTCGCGCTCGCTGCTGCTGAATTGCCGGCGATCATTGTGGGCCCGGACGACTCGTGATGAAGAGCCTCGACCCGGCTTTGTGCCGGCGATGGTGATGCCCGATTCGGCGCCAGTGCAGTCGACAGCTCTGGGCGACCTCGCGAGCGGGCGCATGGAGATTGTCTCCGGCAAAGCTTATCGAGTGATCGCGGATCCCGGCGTCGATATGCCCGCGTTGTCTCGTGTGTTGGATCTGCTGAAGCGACGATGATCCCGATCGCGGCAGGGGGCGAGAATCTGGGTTACAACCGGTCATACTGACATGCGCAAAGCCACGCATGTCATTCGGCCTGCAGTATTGGCTCTGACGCAATTTTGGTGCAGCACTGGTCATGTGGCACCGATTAGTCGAGCCTGCAGCAAGTCGAGCTTGGCGCGTCCGTACATTTGGCGCTTCACCAGTTTAAGCTTGGTGATCTGGCCCTCGGTCTGTCCGTTGGACCAGGACGTTGTGATCGCTGCGCTGACGGCGGCCTTGTCCTTGATGACGCCGTTGGCGAAAGACATGACGAGGCTTGCGCGTGCCCGTTCCAACCATGGTTCAAGCTCTATGGGAGCCTTCTTGCGGTTGATCGCATGGAAAGCGGCTATGATCTCTCGAGCTTCCACCAGAAGAGGAACGCCTTGCTCGATCGCCGCAATGGTGACGGTCTCTGACTTTGATAGCGTATCGCGGCCATTGGTCATCAGGCGGGCGATAGTTCTCGCGGACGGTACGCGCTGCAGGCTCTGAGCATCGGGCATTTCGGCACGCCGACGGCGTGCG
>NZ_JADPJJ010000152.1:0-9699 GCF_023073375.1 Bradyrhizobium sp. 197
CATGCAGGCTTCGTGCTCGATGCGCTGGAGCAGGCACTGCATGATCGACGGCCGGTCCATCGTAGCGGGCTGGTGCACCACAGCGACAGGGGCAGCCAATATGTATCCATTAAGTACACCGAGCGCCTGGCTGAAGCAGGCGTGGAGCCTTCTGTCGGCAGCGTCGGAGATTCCTATGACAATGCTCTCGCCGAAACCATCAACGGCCTCTACAAGGCCGAGGTGATCCATCGGCGCGGGCCATGGCGCAGCTTCGAGGCCGTCGAGTTCGCGACGCTGGAATGGGTCGACTGGTTCAATAACCGGCGGCTCCTGGAGCCCATCGGCAACATACCACCGGCCGAAGCCGAGCAACGCTACTACGCCATGCTGGAACAACCCGCCATGGCGGCATAACTTAAACCAAATGGCCTCCGGCAATCCCGGGGCGGTTCACATCGTCCGGGCCGCGGTGCCTTTCCCGCCCTTCACAATCGCCCTGCCCCTGGTCTTTGTCTTTACGTCCGCGGCGGACTTGCCGGCGATGATGTCGCGCTGGAGGCCCTTGGCGTCGGTGGAGGTGAAGCCCTTCACGGTCTTCTTGCCAACAAGCTTGATGATGTGCCGCTCGATACGCCCCTTGTCGCTGTACAGGGTGGTCTCGCTCTTCGTCTCGCCCCGCCGGGTGAGGACCAGACCGCGTTCGGCCTTGTCCAGATACTCCCTGCACAGCTCCTCAACCGTCATAGCTCCGCGGGCGAGCTTCTTGCTCTCCACGGGATCTGAGCCCCTCACGACGTCAGCCAAGGCGAGCTTGGCGTCCCGGCGGGCTTCCTCAGGAGTCAGAACGCCATACCGTCCCAGCGTCAGCCGCCGGCTGCGGCCGTTGGCATTCCGGTACTGGACCACGAAGGACTTTGCGCCGCTCTGTTTGACGCGCAGGCCGAACCCCGGCAATTCCTCTTCCCAGAGGAACAGGTCCTTGCCGGTCGTTTCCGCCGCATCAACCGCGCGTTTCGTAAGCTTCGGCAATTTTCCCTCGGTAAGCAATGGGTAAGCAGACGCCAGAAAACGAGGGAAACTCGGAGCAACGACCGTAGCCCCCAAATCAGGCTCATTTAAACCTATATCTGGGCGCCATCAATTCCAAGGGATTTGAGGTAAGCAGGGGTAATTTCCCCACCTTTGCCCTCAGAAGGCAAAGGTCACACATTTGAATCGTGTCGGGCGCGCCATTTTCTGAGACTGCTCGCTTCTCTGACGAGACAATGCCGGTGAAGAAAGTCACCATGGTCCTTGTTTGTCGGAACGCGCGCGTCCCTGCAGGCCCCTGATCGACTAAATCGAAGGTAAGCGCATAGCCGCAAACCTATTGATGCTGGCTTGACGTGTTTCGGAATCGCCATGGCATGAGGTCTTCGATTCTGCTTTGGGGATGGCCGGCGATGATCGCCTCGAGTGTTTGGGCGATGTAGGCGACGGGGTTGACGTCGTTGATCTTGCAGGTGGCAACGATCGACGCAAGCAAGGCCCAATTTTCAGCCCCGACCTCATGACCGGCGAAGAGCGCCTGGTCAAGCAGATCGGCCGGATCGCGTTTTCGACCGGATTGGTGTCGAGTTCGAGACGCCCGTCTTCGAGGAAGCGCGTCAGTCCCGGCCAATGATTGAGCGCGTAGCGGATGTCCTCGGCGAGCGCCCGATCGGGTTGCTACCATGAGGTTGAGCGCAGGTTTTTTGCTTGCTCAACTCTGATCTGGCGGTCAACTATCGAGCTTGACCCACAAACGACATGTATCCGCGTTTTCCGCTGTAGAACGTTAATCCTGCATGCGCCAGTAAGCGGTGCCGATCCGGCCCGGTCGCCATCAGGCCAAGTCGTCAGTTCGCTAGATTGGACCTGGCCTCATCCAGTTCGGGGCGTGCCGAGCCGACGGGTTTGCTTAGCGCCACAAGCTTCCAGTAAGCATCGTGAGCGGTCGCGGAATCACCCGTCTGTTTCGCGGCACGGGCCTCGCCCAGAAGGCTGCGGAAACGATTGGGATCCGTGCTCAACATCGCTTGGTACTCGACCAGGGCCGCCGCCGGCTGGTTGAGTTCGAGCAACAGATCGGCCAACAGCTCGCGCGCGGGGAGAACCGATGACGGGGTCGCCGGATGCTTGTCCATCGTAGCGTCAAGATCGGCTGCGGCCCGCGCCAGCGCGGCTGCCTCCTTGGCGTCGCCTCGGACATGGGCGAGGATGCCGGCGGCCGCCAAACGCTGCACCTCGACCTGATTGGCCCAATAGGTATCCTTGCCCTTCAGCTCATCCTCGAGAGATTGTAGTCGGGTGATCTCCGCCTCGGCGCCGACGATGTTGCCGGTGCGCGCGTCACCCAGCGCTCGAGCATAGACGATCATTGCTTCCGCCCAGGGAAAGCGCTCAAGCGGGAAGCCAATCGCCGGCTCGCTCAGCGCAGCGGCGCCCGGCCAGTCGCGGCGCTCGAGCACGTAGCGCACGGGGATCGCGGCGACAGCGTAAGCCCCGGCGAGGTTGGCATTCGCGCTCTGGCGGAATCCGATAAGTTCGTCGATCACCGCTTTTGCTGGGCCATCCTGCGCAATCTGTAGATATGCGTATTCGAGATAATCCATCGTGTGGAGGGTTTCCTGGTCATAGCTCCCAAGCCCCTGGGTTCTATGCACATAAGCAAGCGCGGCAGTGTGAGCAGCGCGGTTCGAATCAATTGATTGCTGCCACATGCCAAGGCGGGTGAAGATGTGCGAGGGCATGTGCAGCGCGTGCGGCACGTCAGGCGCGACCTTGGCATAGCAGATCGCGGCATCTAGCCCCGCCGCTGCGAATTGTGGCGAGTCGTCGCTGTGGATCAGGTAATGCACAACGCCGGGGTGGTTCGGCTCCGCCTTCCAGATTTTATTGAGGATCTCGGCCGCCTTCCTTTGGTTGGCAAAGCCCTTGTCGGTCTTGAGCGCGCTGGCGTTCAGCGCCAAGGCGTAAAACACCGCGGCCTCGCGGTCGTCCGGATAACGCTCATAGACTTGTTCCATCGCCTTTTCGTAGGCGACTGCTCGAGCCTGATGATCGAGCTTGTCATTGTCGCGGTAGAACGCGGCAATCGCTGCAATGTAATCCGCCTCGCGCGGCGTCTGAGTTGGGGCCGCCATCGCCTTCTCGACTGCCTGGGAGCCGGCTTTGAGCGCGGCCGGCGTTGGGGGGTACCACAGCGGGTACCATTGACTCATCGCGATTCCCCAATAGGCCATGGCGCAGGCGGGCTCGGACGCGGCGATTGCGGTGAACTCCTCCAACGCCTCGGGGTACCAGAATGAATGCAGCGTCCAGACCGCGTGCTTGAATGCTTGTTGTGACAGCGGCCCGCAGCTAATCGCGAAATCCACTTCCTCGATGACCTTGGGCGCAGTCTCTGCCAGCAATTTCTGCGAAGGCAACGCCAGCAGCGCGGCAGCCATCAAACCCACTGAAATTCGATGATATCCCATGGCGAGACCTCCCAGCTCGGGTCTGCTGTACGATAGGGGCTCGAAACGCCAATATGTGTCGAGTAGCCCACAGTCGATGATCACGAGGAAGGACCTCCGCGTCCTCCTTTAAGTGGATGCTCTCACTGGATAGGGGCTTCTTCACCGTCTCTGCACAGGACGAGCGGCTTAATCGTCGCCGGAGTCAACTCTCAAACTCGCCCCAGCGCAAGCGACGAAATCCGGCAGCTTCGCTGTCCCATGGCCGCGTCCCGGGTGCCCATCGAGCAGGACAATGCAGGGCCATGCTCGCCAGTCGATTTCTTCCTCAGAGGAGTCGGCATCGTAACGCCGCAGGGGCGTTCCCCGCTGCTTGCTTCAACAGAGGAAACTATGCGCGCATCGCTTGCGCTGCGGCATAATTCTCGTCTATCTCGCATGCCTTCTCGAATCAGTCGTGCCCGTCAAGTGCATTCCATTTGACCTTCGCGGCCGCCATCCCTCGTAGGAAGCAATCATAGCTATCGATGCGGTCGGTTGGCTTGGCCCTACTTCGCTCGGTCTCTACTGGATTTTCGGCGCGATTAGGCCGACTGCCCGTGCCGTACTTGCAGATCGAAACACCTCTTGGAGGTCACCGTCGATTCTGTCGGCCCAAATGTGAGCGCCAGTGGCAGCTTAAGATCAATCGTCCAGTGACGCGAACGCGTCCGCCAGCCTTTCGCACGCTCCCCTCGAGCACGTAGCGTACGCCAAGCTCACGCCCGTTCGTCGGCTCGCTTCGCCCCTTGTGGCCCGGGCTGTGGTACTCTATTCCCACGTGATCACCGTAATCAAGACGCGGCTCGGGGCCTCACAACGCGCCCTGCTGCGGTGTCCACTCGGGTCGTTTCGGACGATTTCAATCTACCCCTGACAGCCGGCTTATCGGCGAGCACCGGCAGGTGCGGGCAATTGGACAAGTCAAGCCCGCTTGGCCCTCTCCTCTGATCCGTCTAAAATACACCAAGGCTGGATTGCGAGCCATGGTTCAGGAGCAGCTGGTACGTGTCGAGCGCAGGTTGTCGGCGATATTGGCCGCCGACGTGGCTGGCTATTCGCGGCTGATGCATAGCGACGAAGAAGCCACTCATTCCAGACTGTCCACGCTCCTGGTGGAGGCTGTCGCCCCGGCCATCTCTGAACACGGCGGCCGAATTGTGAAGAGCGCCGGGGACGGGTTTTTGGCGGACTTTCCCAGCGCGGTCGAGGCGGTTCGAGCCGCCTTGCAGTTTCAGGCACGCATCAGGGAACTAACAATGGACGACGTCGCAGACAGGCGAATTGCCTTCCGTGTCGGCATCAACATCGGTGACGTAATTGTAGAGCCAAATGACATCTTCGGGGACAGCGTGAATATTGCGGCACGCCTTGAGAGCATCGCCGAGCCCGGAGGCATCTGCATCTCGTCTTCCGCTTACGATCACGTCCGGGACAAGGTCGCAGTCGAATTTGCCGATCTGGGTGAGCAGACTCTCAAAAACATCGCCCGTCCGGTGCGCGTCTATGGCCTGATCCGAGATGGAGCAGGCGCAGGAACGCACGGAATCAGCACGACGCCGAGCCGACCTTCAACGCCGGGGCCCGTGAAGAGGCTGCTTGAGCGTGAGCGGGAGCTTGCGGTAATTGAAGAGCTACTGGGGCGCCGCAGTGGCGCCCTGGCAATCGAGGTTGGCGTCGGCGTGGGCAAGACCGCGCTGGTGCAGGCGGCGTGCCGACGGGCGCAAGAGCTTGGCTACGAGGTCTTGAGCGCTCGCGGGTTGGAACTTGAGGCGGACTTCGCATTCGGCGTCGTGCGGCAACTGTTCGAGCGGCGGCTCATAGGTGCCGGTGTGGATGAGCGCGCATCCTTGCTCGTCGGACCTGCCGCGGCAGTGGGGCCGCTGCTACTCGGAAAATCTGTCGAAGCTTCGGCCGGAGACACGTCCTTTGCCGTCTTGCACGGGTTGTACTGGCTGGCCGCTAATCTGTCGGTCGCTCGACCGCTGCTGTTGGCGATCGACGACGCGCACTGGGCGGACGAGCCCTCGTTGCGATGGTTGAGCTACCTTGCTCAGCGACTGGATGGGCTAACTCTGGTGCTGCTGGTTGCGCTTCGGCCCGGTGACCCAGCAATTGCGAATGCGAACCTGTTGGCACTGCTCGCCGAGGCGCCAACGATTCTGCGCCCTGCGTTGTTGAGCGAAAGGGCCGTCGGCACGCTGGTCCGCTCCGCGATCGGCACCAGGTCCAACGATGGATCTTGCGAGGCAGTGTGGACTGCCAGCGGAGGTAACCCCTTGTACATAACTGAGCTACTGCGGGCGCTAGCGCTGGACGACCAGCATTTGACAGGTCCGGCGGAGCTGCTCGTTGGCGGAATCGAGGGCATCGGGCGCCGGGTGATCGCCCGCGTGCGGCGCGTCGATCCCGCAGCGCTGCGTCTTGCGCAAGCGTTGGCTGTCCTGGGGGACGGCTGCGAGCTGCGCCACGCCGCGGCAACGGCGGGCCTGGAGATGAGCGAAGGGACAAGACTAGCGACGGTCCTGGTTCGCTTGGAAGTCCTGGCCGATGATGATCCTCCGAGGTTCATTCATCCGGTCGTCCGCGACGCTCTGGAGACGTCGCTCGGCGGCGGCGGGCGAGATGCAGCGCATCGCTCTGCCGCCCGCTTGCTGCACGCCGAGCGAGCTTCCGCCGGACAGATTGCGGCACATCTGGCTCTTGTACGACCCGCGGGTGACGAGTGGGTGATCGCCCGGTTGAATGAAGCCGCAGAGCAAGCGATCGAAAATGGTGCGCCCAAAGCGGCGGCCGACCTGTTGAACCGCGCGTTGCGCGAACCACCGCCTACCGCGCAACGAGCTGGCCTTCTGCGCAAGACGGCCCGCGCGGAAGTGAGCGCGGGTCGGGAAACGGCGCTTGAGCACCTGGAAGAGGCGCTGCGGTCGGTTGCCAATTCGCGCGAGCGGGCCGAAATCGCTCTCGAAGTCGCCCAGGCCTACGCCGCACTATTCCGTTGGGTGGACGCGGTGGATGCCATCGAGCGGGGGCTGGCAGAACTCGGCGACGCAGATCAGGCGCTCGCCGGCCGACTAGAGGGCGAGCTGGTTGTCTGCGGCCTGCACGACGCACGACGCGCCTCCCGCGTGAAGCCGGTGCTTGAGCGATATGCCGCCCCTTCGTCCGCGGCAACTCATACTGAGGCGCTGGCCGCGAGGGGAATGGCGATGGTCCTCGCCGGCCGACCGGCGGAAGAGGCGGCTATCCCTCTGGAGTCCGCCCTCGCCGGCGCGGCGGCACCGGGTGAGAACTGGGACACGCGTGCCGCGCTGTTGTGGAGCCTGGTAACGGCCGAGCGCTTTCAGTCGGTTGAGACCGCCCTGGAGCCTATGCTGGCAGAAGTCCAGCGCTCGGGGAGCGCACGCGGCTTTGTCGCGGTTTATAGTACGCTTGCTTTACTGAAGCTACGTTTGGGAGCGCTGCCGGACGCGGATGCGGCCGCACGGGTCGCCCTCCAAGTGCTGCGCGAGAGTGACTTTCGACCCGGGCTGGCATTCGCCGTGACCATTCTAGCGGATGTCGGGGTCGAGGCGGGTGAGCTTGCCGAGGCAGAGTCGCTGCTCTCGCTTCTGCCACAACAAGACTGGCCGGCAGGTGTCGGTACTGTTTTGATCCCAGCCGCTCGTGCAAGGCTCCGGCTCGCCCAAGGCCTGCTCACGGAGGCGCTCTTCGATTTCCAGACCTGTGCAGCAATGTTTAGCCCGGACGTGTGGGGCACTGAAATTCGAGACGTCGGCTATTTGCACGCTCGCGCCGGCGCGGCCCTCGCCCTATTGCGACTGGGAGAGCGTGAGCGCGCGCGCGAGCTGGCAGAGGCCGAGCTCGCTGACGTGAGGATGTTCGGAGCACCTCGCGCGCTCGGGGTCGCGCTGCGCGCCGCGGGACTTGCGCACGGTGGCAGCAAGGGGATTGAGCTACTGGGTGAATCGGCGGCCTCCTTACGGAAATCACCGGCAGTGCTGGAGCGGGCGCATTCTCTGGCCGAGCTTGGCGCAGCACTGAGAAGAGATGGTTGCCGTTCCGCGGCGCGGGAGCCGCTTGGCGAAGCACTCGACCTTGCCGCCCGGTGCGGCGCCCGACCGCTGGCAGCCCGCGTCCGCGAGGAACTCAAAGCCACCGGCGCACGCCCACGGCGTGAGTGGCGCACTGGCCTGGAAGCATTAAGTCCGAGAGAGCTGCGTGTCGCGCAGCTGGCGGCCGAGGGTCGGACCAACCGGGAGATCGCCTACCAGCTCTATGTGACGCTCAAGACCATCGAGGGTCACCTTGCCCGCGCCTACACCAAGCTCGGTATCGAGCGACGAAACCAGCTGTCGAAATTTTTCGCCGGAACAAAAACCAGGGTACCTACCCCCTAGCGAAGCATCGTCCCTGGCGCGACCATTCGGCCTGCACTTTGAAGGTTCCCAAGGAGGATCGAATGACAATGACCCCACGTGAGGCTTTCGGAAAGGGGACAGCCACCTTCAATGCCCATGATCTTGACGGGTTTGCGGAAGTCCTGGCCGACGACGTCGTTTTCGAGGCGCCGGGCGGGATGCACGGCGAAGGAAAAGCGGCCTGCGTTGCATTCTTCGGCAGCTGAATCGGTGCCTTTCCGGATGCCCGCGTCGAAGTCCAGGCCGTTTACTTCGTCGACGACGTCGCGGTCGAGGAAGGCACGTTCACGGGGACGCAAAACGGCGTTCTCCACGGTCCGATGGGGGATATTCCACCCACGGGCCGCTCCGTCGCGGTGGACTATGTCCAGGTGCTCCGCTTTCGCGACGGCAAGCATGTCTCGTTCAATCTGATGTTTGACAGGCTGGTCTTGCTGGAGCAACTCGGCCTTGCCCCGACGCCTGCGGTGGCAGCGTAGGCGCGTCTTAGCCGTCGTGCAGTAGCGGGGCTGCCGCGCGACGGCGGATTTGCCGCGCATCTCCGGGCTCTTCCATGACCGACATCTATCAGCGACGACAGGTATTTCGACCCTGCTCAGGTAGCTGTCGGCTATGCCCGGGGGCGGCGACAGCCCGCGGCGCAATCCTGCTGCCGAACACCGCTGCGCTTGCCGTTAACATCAGCGCCGGCAAAGTGACCGGCGACGGCGAAAGGTACAATCGAAGGTCCGCTTGTCGTGGATGCCGCTGGTGCGTGGACGCGACAGGTTGCGGAGGCCAGCGGGATTCGCGTGCCGCTCGTACCACCCGCCAGCAGCTGATCGTCACGCAGCCTCTGGACGGTGTGCACGCCAACCTACCGATGATTCGGATCATGGACGCCGCCGTCTACACGCGGCCCTGCCAGGGCGGCTTGCTTTGGGGTGTCTATGCGGAGGCGCCGCGCTTTTTCGACATGCAATCGCTGGGGCCGAACTTCGATATCAAGGACATGCCGCTCGACATCGAAGTCCTTCGTTCGGCTGCCACTGACATTAAGGATCTACTCCCGATCCTCCAAACGGCTTGTGTACGAGAACTTCGTGGCGGCATCCCGACAATGACAGCGGACGGCCACCACATTCTCGGTCCTGCCCCGGGCGCTGAAGGTTTCTACTTCGCGAGCGGCTGCAACGTTGCCGATCTTTCAATTTCTCCGGCGGTGCGAGAGGCGCTTGCGACTTGGATCGTCGACGGCAAGCCGCCCTTCGACCTCTCGCCAATGTCGTGCATGCGCTTCAAAGACGCGTCGTGGTCCGAGGGTCAATTGCGGCGAGATGCGGCTTGGCAATATCGACACTTCTACGGCGCGGTATGAGCTACACTCGAGCCTGATCTGATGACCACACGTGTCGGCTGCAGGTTCGTGATGGAAATCGAAGGAGAAGCGAGCTGGCCGCTTACGGACCCGATGCGTCGGCTCCGCACCAAAATCAGCCGACATTCCAGAGCGACCATAAGATGTAGCGTCACTGAGTGCGGCATAGGCAGTCGTATCCCCCCATGAAGCTGCGGACGCTGGTGTGCGGTATCGCCCTGAGCTGCTGCCGGTTTGATGGACGCCGGGTTAAGCTAATCCGACCTTCCGTTCGAACTCCATAGGGCTCAGATATCCGATCGTCGAATGCCTTCGCTTCGGATTGTACAACGAGGTTTGAGAACGCCCACAGGACCGTTCTTCGCGAGGTTCTTTATCGATATCATCCTTGGTTTGGCTGCCGAGTTTGCGTTCATGGGGC
>NZ_JADPJJ010000033.1:0-9273 GCF_023073375.1 Bradyrhizobium sp. 197
GCGAGTCGCAGAGGCGGCCAGCTACTAACTCGAGCTCGCGGCTCATCGAATGCATCGGCCTGCCCGCACCTTCGTGCTCCCGGTGCCTCTGTCCCGATGGTCGCACCATACGCCACGATGCAGAACACCGCAGCGGAACATCGGCACCGAGAAACTCTCATACCGGTTACCAACCCCATCGAAAGCGTGTTCGCGACCGTGCGGCACAGAACGGTGCGAACCAAGGGTTCGTTGTCGCCAATCACCGCCAAGCTGATGGTGTTCAAGCTGGTCATCGCGGCATCAAGGACCTGGCGGCGGCTCAAAGGCACAAATCAGTTGCCGAAGGTGATCGCAGGTGTCAGATTCAAGGACGGCATCGAGGTCATCCACATGCCGGCAAACCACGCCGCCTGATCACCTCGTCACCCAAAATCCCGCATAGCTCCCCAGTTCGAGGCGGTGAGGCTAAAGTTTGAGATACTTCTTCATGACGTTCTCCGATCGTTGGTGCTCATGGCCATTGTCGCGAGCACGTGAACGACTGCTATGCGCTTGTTCGCGGGTGGAGTGAGCGATGATGCGTGGATTGGTTGTTAAACGGGGCTTGCAGCGGCCAGCACCTGCGCCCATCCCACTACCCCGGCGCAGAAAGAGCACGAGGCCGCTGCGGGCCATAGGCGGCAGCACCTCGCCGAGAGCCGCCATGCGCAGCACCTCATACTGAGGCCGCAATGGCGGTGGGCCCGGCTCTTTTGGGACTAGTCCCGCGATCCCTGCTGCATCGAAGTTCGCCTTCGCTTGGTAATAGGTCAGCCAGGAAAACGCCATACTCGTTGGAAACCTCGGCCACCGAGGCGCTGTCGACGGAGACACGACGCAGCATCTCGTACTTGACCTGCATGGAGTCTTGCGGATCGAAGAACTCACTTCCCTGAAACTTTGGATCGCGCACCTTCTCGGGTTTCGGATTGAGCGCGCTCTCCTCGAGGGCGTCGGTCTTTGAGCGCTTGCTGTCGTGCTCCGCCGGAACCATAGGACTCTAAGTGTGAAGAAGTATTAACGTAAATATATTTGAACGCGGCAAGCTGCTGGTCGAGCAGCTCGAACTCGCCATCAGGGATCTTGAAGGGACACAGGCGGAGCAGGAAACCAAGCCACTCAGCGCCGGAAGCCGCCAAACAGAATCTCGCGCAAAATAAGGCCGCCGCGAGGCTCCCTACTGGATAGCCTGCCGGTCGAACGATCATAGAACCCATGCCTTGCTCGTGTGGCAAGTGCGGCATTGAACGGCTTCACAAGCTCGGCGAGGTGGTATCGAAGACTCTGGAATGCGAGCCGCGGCGCTGGAAGATTATCGAGCATGTCCGCGAAAAGTTCTCCTGCCGAGATTGCGAGGCGATCACAGAGGCGCCGGCGCCCTCCCATCCGATCGCGCGGGGCTTTGCCGGGCCGGGCCTGCTGGCGATGGTGCTGGTCAACAAGTTCCTGCTGCATCAGCCGTTGAACCGGCAGAGCAAGACCTATGCCCGCGAAGGGATCGAGATCGACGTCTCGACCCTGGCGGATCGGGCCGGCGCCTGCGTAGTAGCACTCGATCCTATTATTGAGGCCATCCGCATCGGCGTCATGAGCGCGCAACGCATCCACGCTGACGATAGTGTGCTGCAGAATGATACTTGGCATCGATCACATGAGCCGCTCGGTCGGCAGCCCACCGCTAATCAAGCGTTCCGGCGCGGCATGCTGGAGAACGACGCCATGGCAGGCGCGGCAGGCCAGTTTGGGCCGGCGGGTCACAATCACCCGGTATTGCACCGGAACGACGTCGAGCCTCTGACTCTCATCGCGACCAATCCCAACGAGATCGCCTTTGCATTACGCATACGACGAAGGCCGCCTGATTGACGCATGCGCGCGGCACAGCGAGCTCTATGATCGGTTAGGTGAAGGTCAGGCGGCCTGCTGACCGGCGGACTTGTCGGTTTGGCCAGGAGCTTCCATTCCCAGGGCAGCAGTTCGTGCAGGCGCGACGCGCGAAGATCGGCGATACGGGCGAGGATGTCGGCGAGCTAGGCCTTGGGATCGACGTCGTTGAGACGACAAGTCGTGATCATTGTCAGCATGATGGCGGCACGGTCGGCACCATGCTGGCTGCCGGCGAAGGTCCAGTTGCGCCTTCCCAAGGCGATGCCTCTCAATGCGCGCTCAGCACAATTGTTGGTCAGGCAGATCCTACCATCGTCGAGGAAGCGGCCGAAGTCGTCCCAGCGCCTGAGCATGTAGTTCATGGGCTTCAGGACCTCGGAGGAGCGCGAGAGGGTTTCTCGCTCTCGGAGCAGCCAAGCGTGCATGTCGTCGAGCAGCGGCTTGCTTTTCTCCTGGCGCACGGCTCGCCGCTCGTCGGTGCTGCGGCCGTTGATGGCGCGTTCGATCTCGAACAACGCGTCAAGGCGTCTGACCGCCTCCAGCGCGATCGGAGAGACTGGTTTGCCCTTGCGGCCTTCCCGGGCAGTTTTCTCGATGTCAGCCAACTCGAAGAAGCCCCGCCGCGCATGGGCGAAGCAGAATGCCGGCGTGATCGGTAGCACCTTCCTCTTCGGGTCGAACAGGGGTTCAAAGCCGCTGTAGCAGTCCGCCTGCAGGATATCGGTGAAGGTGGCCAGATGCTTCTGTGGATGCGCGCCGCGACGGTCGCCCGAATCGTAGTAAACCGCCGCCGGCGGCGCAGGCCCGGCGAACGGCTGGTCATCCCGCACATAAGTCCAGATCCGCCCAGTCGTGCACTTGCCCTTCGCCAGGATGCGGATGGTGGTGTCATCGCCATGAAGGCGCTCGGCCGCGAGCACATGGCGTTCGATCAAGTGGAAGAGCGGCATGACGGCGACGGTCCCGTGCCCGACCTGGTCGGCCAGCGTCGACAACGGCAGGTCGATCCCCTCGGCCTTGAAGCGCGCACTCTGGCGGTTGAGCGGGATATGCATGCCGAACTTGTCGAACAGGATCGTCGCCAGCAATTGTGGGCCGATAAAGCCGCGCGGTGTGGCATGGAACGGCGCGGGCGGCTGGCTGATCTTCTCGCAATCGCGGCAGGTGAACTTCTCGCGTACCGTCTCGATCAGCTTGAAGCGGCGCGGGATCTCCTCCAGCGTCTTGGTCACATCCTCACCGATCTTCGCCAGCCGCGATCCACCGCAGCAGGCACAGGTCGTTGGAGCCTCAATGA
Organism: Bradyrhizobium sp. 197; assembly: GCF_023073375.1. NCBI lineage: Bacteria > Pseudomonadati > Pseudomonadota > Alphaproteobacteria > Hyphomicrobiales > Nitrobacteraceae > Bradyrhizobium > Bradyrhizobium sp. 197. Next base: position 3,206 of record NZ_JADPJJ010000033.1, read on the forward strand.
CGACGCGCTCGCGTTCGATGTCATCCGGCCATGGCTTGCGCATCGGTCGCTTGCGCATGAAGGGGCGGACGTTCTGCGTCTTCGCCGCTGCGGCCTGCGCGGCAAGCTCATCCTCGCTCGCTGTGGTGACGAGTTCTTCGAGCTCCAACTCCAGCTGTTCGAGCGGCCGTGCCGAGCGCTCGGAGCGCTGCCCGTACAGTTCGCGTTTGAGCTTCTCGATCCGCAGCTCGAGATGCGCGATCAGTGCCTCGTTGTCCGACAGCTCCGCCTGCGCACTGGCAGCCACCGCCTCGGCTCGCAGCCGCGCCTCACGCTCGCCCTTCAGCGCCGCCAGGGCACTCGCAAGGTCCGATGGAAGATCGTCCGGCTTCGGTATCATGAAGCCATTGAATCAGATCAAGCAGCAGATTCAAACCGTAAAAGCGGCTATCCGACCCGCGTCGGCCGATGGGTTTCTTGAGGGTTACGCCAATCGATCCCGGACAGCAGATAGCTCAACTGCGCCGGCGAGATCGTTACCGATTCACCGGCAACCGATGGCCAGATGAACTTTCCCCTCTCGAGTCTTTTGGTGAACAAGCAGGCTCCCTGGCCATCGTGCCAGATCGCCTTCACAAGATCGCTGCGGCGACCGCGGAAGACGAACAGATGACCGCTGAGCGGGTCTTTGTGCAGCACCTCCTGCACTTGGAGCGCCAGCGACGGAAAGCCTCTGCGCATATCCGTGTAGCCTGTCGCGAGCCACACTCGCACATTCCCCGGTATAGCAATCATCGGCGTCCAAGCACATCGAGGACCCGCGCCAGCGCGTCCGGATCGACGTGCGCATCCACCCGGATGCACCGTCGGTTGCCAAGATCGATCTCTATCAATCCAGTACGCGCGGCTGCCGCGGAGCGAACTCGGCCATCAACCGTAGGCAAAAGCTTCGGAGCTTCCTCAGCCGAGGCCGCTACGGCGGCGATCTGCACCGGCGTAAAAGATGGTATAACTTGTTCGGATGTTCGTGCTTGTCGACGCCAGGTAAACACCAGGCTGGCCGCTACTCCGTTGCGACGCGCAACCTCAGTCACCTTCGCGCCCGGCGCCAACGTCTCCTCGACAATCCGTGCCTTGTCGTCCTGCGACCAGCGCCGCCGCCGCTCCAGCCCGCCCAAAACCTCGACCCGCATCGCCTGATGACCTTAAAGCTCGACTTAAGGTCACACGCTTCGCGAATTACCATCCGTCACGCAAGACGGCCCCCGTCGGATGCGTACCCTTTGCAGGAGGGGCAACGGGTTGCAGCGGGCATCAGGGTTTCGACGATGCGTCGCAAATGCTCCGGCAGCTTGCCACGATTGGCCCTGCGCTCGGCAGTTCTCGTCTCCCATGTTTTGGGTTCGGTGCGATCCTCGGGCGCTTAAGAGCCGCGACGGCCTGATCTATACCTCCAGAACAAACTGTGGCTGATCAGCGTCAAGCTTTTCCGACGATCGATCGAACTGCGCATCTTTTTGCAAGCTTGAGCAACCGCTCGAGCCCGACGCAGCGATCCAGCAGAGCCGTGGCAAAGACAGGCAGCTCAGCTGGATCGCTCGGCAGCTCATCAGGAAAATCACTCATTGGGCCGGAGTCTGCCATGCTTCGCGCCCCGATGCAGCGAAGAGTTTATATCCTTACGCGAGCGCTTTCGGCTACGGGATTCGAGGTGCGTGCATGCGTGTCTAATCCATGCCGGCCAGAAGCGGCGACAGCTGCGGGGCGTTCTTGATAAATCGATCGGTCGAACTCAAGAGCTGCGCAGGCCTCGCGGCTGATACCGGATTCTCCACGAACTTCATCGACGAGCTTGCGCTTCCGATCAGGCCCCAGAGTTTTGGGCGGATCACGTCCTGAAGCACATACTTGTAGAGCGACAGGTCGGACACCTTCAGCTTGGCCTTCTCGTCCTCGAGCTGGGCATTTCGGTCGGCAGTAATCCGTCGCACTTTCTCTTGCAGTTGAGATAGGTCGCCTGGCTGATCACGGCCTTGCGGCAGACGTCCGGAACCGGAGCCCCCGTCATTGCCCTACTTGAGAATTACCGCCTTCTGGGCTCTGCAAACTTCCAGACCTTCATCGTCGTCCGCTCCTCCCGCCGAGGGCGATTCGGCAGCCCAACTTCTATCCAACAATTTCCGGTCGCAGATTACTCTGCTCCTTAATTGCTGCGATGACTCGTTTCTGGACAAGAACAGAGGCCTCTGGCAAGTTGACCGTCAGCGATGGGCCCGCGGCTTTAGAGGCTTGCTCGGTTTGCGCATTCTGTGATCGAAAAGCTCTACGCTCGCTACCGTAGTGTGATGCTTCCTCAGCCGCTTTTTGCGAGCCAAAGCCAATCTCGGTTGCTCAACTTGTTACGGTCGTTCGAATCGAAAGCGCCACGATGGGCAGAGATGATGCTTGCGACTGGCAAGAGCCGTCGTTTGCGGAATTGCTGCTGCTCAGGGAAGAGTGGGCTCTAGTCACCATCATCTTGCAGACCGCCATCGTCGACTCAGATGATTGCCTAAATTCTGGAACTGGTGGTGCCGCTTTAACATCGATCGCAACCAGCCTTGGAACATCGTGCCGAGAGAGTCTTCGACGATCCAGCTGTGTTTGTCATTGGCACAGCAGCGCGAGCGGTGTCTTCTTGCGTTCTAGGCCAATGGGCGAAGAAATCACGCGGAGCAAACCCACAAGGTAAGGCAAACGTATCAGTCCTTTGACGGAGCTTCGATCGGAACGGCAAACCCGGCTTTTACTCCGTCCATCACGACCATTGTTTTGAAGCCCTTGATATCCCGATTCTCTCGGAAGAAACGTCGCGCGAACTGCTCATAATCGTCCATCGTGCGCGCTGTAATATACAGAACAAAATCCGCATCGCCCGTAACGTAAAATCCGTTAGCGACCTCAGTAGAGGATTTGATGGCCTTCTTGAATCTATCGATGATGTCCGAGCGCTCACGCTCCAGCGTTACCAAGACAAGCATCTGAATAGGCCTTCCTACCGCCTTGGCCGAGACAACCGAGACGTCGGCCTCAATGATTCCTTCGGAACGAAGCCTCTTCAATCGCCGTTGGCAGGCTGTAGCCGAAAGGCCGGCTAGCTCTCCGATGGTTTCGGAAGTTAAGCGGTTATTCTTTTGCACGATCTCCAGAATGTGGGCATCGATTCGGTCGTATCGCATGAACTCCTCTTTGGATTCAGTTAAATGGCACAGTTGGGGGTGCCCATCAGAGGCGGGAACAGGCGCAGGGCTTTGGCATAGCGCAGGGCGGGGGGGCTCCGTCGGTGATGATGGGCGCGCTGGCTCATCATACTCTCCCGCACACCGTCATCAGACGCTTCGACAATCTCAGACTTGCTGATCATGTGTCAAGCTTTCGATTAAGGGAGAGGAGAGCATGAAGCTGAATCAGATCTCGCGTTCGTAACTTTTATCGATGGCGCCCTTTTCGTGCGCCACCTCATTGCATAACGCCGCGATGCTGCAGGATACTCCGAAAACGGGCAAGAGGGATTGGCCGCCGGGTCAGTCGAGGAATAAGGGGATCTCGGTATTCGAAGTGATCCAATCCGATGTTTGCCGAATGACGATCGAGCGAATCGACGTTCCGCTCGAGACGCGGTTCTCAAGAGGCAATGAAACAGCTCTCTCTCGAGGGGCAGGTTCAGCCATGCCTAGGACAAGGCAACTTTCGCACGCATGGTGTCGACGCTGGCTCAAACTGCCTGTCAGAATGAACGCGTGCTTCTCTACAGAGCTGGCCCCGCAAATTTGAACAGGAGGATAAGTGGAGTTTCTGCCTGACGGCGGCGATAATCGCCGCGAACAGGAGAGACCATGAGCAGACGACCGCGCCGGAACCACACGCCGGCTTTCAAGGCCAAGGTGGCACTCGCTGCCGTGAAGGGCGGCCGAACGATAGCTCAACTGGCTGAGCAATTTGACGTCCGACCCAATCAGATTATGGCGTGGAAGGCGCAGCTCGAGGGAGGAGCTTCCGAGGTTTTCGGATCTGGAAGTGTGACGGCCGCCGTGCCGGCTGTGGGCGTAAAGTCGCTGCACGCCAAGATCGGCGAGCTGACGCTGGAGAACGATTCCTAAGAAACGGCAGCACCAGCTTTCGGCTCCACTGGCTGGAGAACAAACCCGAATGCCTTGGCACGCCGATGCAGATTGTTGACGACTCGCGTGCGGTAGCGCGTCTCGTAGGATGAGGCCCCCGGATCGACATACTCCATTCCGTGTCGCACCGCGTTGTAGAATAGGACTGCGATCTTGCGGGCCGTGGCGGTCACCGCCTTAGCCTTGCCGATGCGGGACGAGAGACGCCTGTAAAAGGCGCCGAGCGCGGTGTCAGTGCGTCCGACGGTGACGGCAGCGAGGCGCAGAAGAGCCGCGGCCCGACCGCCGGATCGGCGCGTTCGTGACGAGAGCACTTTGCCGCCGGAGATCTTATTGCTCGGAGCCAACCCCAGCCAGGAGGTAAAATGCTTTGCACTTGGCCATGAGGTAAGGTCGTCGCCGCATTCCGCGATCAACTTCAGCGAAAGGTAAGGGCCGAGGCCGTCGATCATAGTGATGTCCTTTCCGAGCAACACGAACAGCGCCGCCCGGACGTCGAAAGCCAGAGCGTTCGCCTGATCGGTTCTGTTCCGACGCCGCGAGACTGGCGGTGCGGATCCATGATCACCACCCCTGTGGGTGCTGAGTTCCTTCAACACAGCTTCGATCCGGACATCGCAGGCAGATGCCTTTTCGCGATAGGCGTCGTAAAGGGCGAGTGCCTGATCGAGCGCAAACAGATGCTCGGCACGGTAGCTAGCGGTGAGCGCCTTCGCGATCGTCTCGGCGCTGGAGTGGCAGCTGTAATGGCGTAAGCACGCCAGCGCCTCAGGGTCGCGCTCGCCGGCAAGGATCGCGCGAATGATGCCCAGACCGGTCGCTCCGGTGATGTCGGCCACAACGTGGTGGAGTTGAAGATTCATCTCAGTCAATGCTTTCTGCATATGCTGGATGTGTGAAGCCGCGTACTCCAGCAGACGCTCCCGCTGACGCACGTAGGCTCGCAGTTCGGCAATCTGCCCTTTGGGTCGAAAGCTGGCTCGCAGCAACCCGAACGAATGGAGCCGCTGCAGCCACTGCGCGTCGCTGACATCGGTCTTGCGCCCCGGCACGTGCTTGGCATCGCGCGCGTTGACAAGAAACACGGTGAACCCCCGTGCATCGAGAAGCTCGAAAATCGGGATCCAGTAGACACTGGTCGATTCCATGACGACGGTGTCGACGCCGCATTCTGTAAACCAGTCGACCAGCCGATGCAGATCAGCCGTGAAGGTACCAAAGCTGCGTACTGGCTCAGGTGCGCGATCTGCCCTGACGGCAGCCATGTGCATGGTCGCGCCAATGTCGATGGCAGCCGCGTTCGGGTGCACCATGGGCATCGTGCCGTCGGCCCTGGATTTCGATTTGTTGCGGTTCATCTCCAATCCTCCTGCTGACACGGCGGAAGGGCTGGGCTGCGCAATTTATTCATATTCCTAAACGGGATCGCCGGGACGGCGTCACCACTCTCACGTACGCAACAGCCCATGGACCAGGTTTTTTAGCGGGGTCACATGCCACCAAAATCATATCGGCCGCTCCCTTCCGGCCGCAGTCTAGCGGCAATGCGTTTCTATCCCACAGGGAGCGAGTAGCGCTGAGACCAGCTTTTTAGAAGGTGCGCTCACCAAGGCGGGATTGCTGAGCGCAAAGCGATGATCGACCGCGAGCACGATTTGTCGATCACGAAGCAAGCGGAAGTCTTGCAGATCAGCCGTGGCAGCGTCTATTACCTGCCGCGCCCGGTGTCGGACGCCGATCTCGCGGTCATGCGGCGTCTCGATCGGCTGCATCTGGAGTTTCCTTTCGCCGGTTTGCGGATGTTGAGAGGCCTGCTGGCTGCCGAGCGGCGCAAGATCGGCCGCCGGCATGTCAAAACGCTGATGCGGCGGATGGGGATAGAAGCGCTCTATCGCCGCCCCCGAACCACGAAGCCGGAGCCCGGCCACA
>NZ_JADPJJ010000103.1:0-9007 GCF_023073375.1 Bradyrhizobium sp. 197
CTCGTATTCCGCCCTTGGGAAAGGAACACCAGTAAATGGAATCACTGAGCTTATCTGGTTCATATAGTTCTCCATGGAGGGTCTAGAGACGCACACCTGCTTTTGCGTTCGTCTCATGTCAGGACCGATGACCGAGAATACCCCGGCGCGATCGCACTCGTCTCTGGAATGCGCTAACTCCGGACCCGCCTACAGTACCGACTTGCAAAGCTGATTATTTCTCCATGCCGTCTTGCTGTGCCGAAATTCTGCGTATGACGGGAAAGTCCGACGCTTTCCTGATGGCGATCGACGATGCGAGCGTACTCGCAGTAGATCACAACAGATTATCCGGAGCGGCTGTGAAGCTGTGAAAGATCATCGATGCGTTGCAGCCTCGAAACCGTGGAGTACGCATTGATCGGCAGTTCGCGTCGTCGAGCACGATCTAGCTCGCGACAACGCCTGAGCCGAGCACTGATGAAGCTGCCTCACAAGTCGAGTGAGGCGGCCAGCAATAGCGATCCTTCTTGCCAGATGCTGGTGGGTACATCGGCCTCGCACCGCGCCGAAAATTCCTGCGAAACCGATTTGCAACTCAGCCTCGGATGCAATTCAACCTGTTTCAAGTCGCTCAAGTCGGTACGCTCGCAAGAGTACGCTGACGTTCCGGTCTCGATCTCCACCATGTCATGTAGATAGCAAACAACCAGAGAACGGGTAGAAGGACCAGCATCGACGCCACGGCGGCGATCGTCGGGTCTATCGCGTGGCGGATATTTTCCCACATTTTCAGCGGCAATGTACGGATAGAGAAGCCACTGACAAGCGAGGATATAACCACCTCATCGAAGGAGTGGATGAAGGCGAATACGGTGCCCCCGATGATACCCGGCATGATGAGTGGCAGCGTCACCCTTCTGGCGGTCTGAAGCGGCCCGGCGCGCATGCTCATCGCAGCCTGCTCGAGTCGCCGGTCAAAATTCGCGAGGGTAGCCGAGACGATCACGACAACATACCCAATTGCACCGATGCTGTGCGCCAAGACAATTCCGGTTTTCGAGCCAATCAGCCCAACGTTCAGGAGGCCGAGATACGTCGCGATAGCCACGACTATGCTAGGAAACGTGATAGGCATGAGGATCATCATGGTGAGGGAACTCCGCAGACGTGCAAATGTGCGGTTGAGGCCATAAGCCGCGAGCGTCCCGACGAAAGTCGAGAGGAGAGCGACCGCTACGCCGATTTGAACACTAGTCCAGGCAGCGTCGGTCCACGATGGATCACCAAAGAAAGAGCGATACCACTGCAGAGAAAATCCCGAGGGTGGGAACTCTAGAAAAGCCCCTGAACTGAAAGACATGATAATAACTACGACGCTCGGAGCCAGTAAATAGAACATGACACTTGCGACGAATATCGCGCCGGCAAAGTTCCAGCGCGAGTCATTTCGACCCGGCTGATAGAGGTGAGCAGCCCAACGGTTCGCCCGATGAGAAGTAGCAAGCTGGATGAAACATCTTTTCAGCGCAGCAAATGAGGACGGCCACCTGGGACTCGTTCGCCTTGGTCGTTCGGTGCCTTTCTGCTTGCCGGAAAGATCGAGACCAAACAGGGAGAGCACGATTGCCGCAACACTCAGGAGGACAAAAGAAGAGGCTGCGATCTGTGCCAAGTTAAAGGAACTCGCAACTTGCGCTGCAATGAAAGTCGACAGCATTGCATCGCGCAATCCTCCTAAAGCAGCGGGAGTGATGTAGAAGCCTAGACAAAGAACAAAAATCAAGAGAGTTCCGCTGCGGAGGCCTGGCAGAGTGAGGGGGAAGAAGACGCGCCAAAATGCCACGAGAGGCCGCGCCCCCATGCTACGCGCGGCTGCCACGAGGGACCTGTCAATGCCAACCATCACACTAACTAACGGAAGAATCATCATCGGCAGCATGATGTGTACCATTCCGATGTAGACAGCAAACCGACTGTAGAGGAGCGGCAGGGGATTAGAAATCAGGCCGAAATTGAGCAGCGCATTATTGATCAAGCCGCGATCGCCAAGAATTACGATCCATGCATAGGTCCGGACCAACAGGCTGGTCAGATAAGGGATGACAACGAACACAAGAAGCGCGGTGCGCAGACGCTTCGGAGAGGCCGCAATCACGTATGCCGTGGGATAGCCAAAGAGAACGCAGAGCGCAGTCGCCACGATGCTCATTTCGATGGTCTGGAAGAGAACTCGTACATTCGCCGGCTGTCCAAGGAATGCCTGATAATTGCCGACAGAAAAGGCCGGCGCATTAACGCTGGTCAGGAACAGCCGAACAATCGGCATTCCAAATACGACGAGCAGGATCGTTAGCGCTGGTACAGCGAGGCAGACAGGCGTGCGGGGGAAGTGTTGAAATGTCTTCATGTATCCGTCGACCTCATGGTGTAACAAATCGGATGTCCGACCGCAGCCAATCGAGCCGCACCTCGCTGCCCGGTAGGAATGTGGGCTTTCCCGACGCAACGTGCTCACGCACAACAAGGACATCGTTGCCGACGCACACTTGGTATTTGCGCACGGCGCCTGCATAGATCATGTCATTGACGGTTCCGCTGACAGACTGGCGCTCCTCCGAATCCACACGCTTTGCTCCTGTGGAAGGGCCGATGCGGATGCGCTCCGGCCGAATCATGGCAACGGCTCCGGCCGAGGGGATCGGGCCGGATTCGACGTCGAAAGTTGAGTTCTCGAGGATGTTCGCCTCGCCCAGAAAAGTGGCAACGAACCGGGTCGCCGGGCGATCGTAAAGGGCTTCGGGTGTGTCGACTTGCTCAATGCGTCCGGCGCGCATGACCACGACACGATCCGATAATGTCAACGCCTCCTCCTGATCGTGTGTGACGCAAACCGTGGTAATACCAAATTCCTTGTGCAAGCTCTTGATCTCGCCTTGCATCTGCTCGCGCAGATTGCGGTCGAGTGCGCCCAACGGCTCATCGAGCAACAGAATCGGAGGATCGGCAATCAACGCACGGGCAAGCGCCACACGCTGCTGCTGACCGCCACTTAGTTGCGACGGCATGCGCCCGTCGAAACCGGAAAGGTGAACGCGCTCCAGAATTTGGTCGACTCGTTTGGTTCTCTCGCCGACCTTCATGCCGCGCATTTCAAGCGGAAATTCTAGATTACGCCGTACCGTGAGATGTGGAAATAGTGCATAGCTCTGAAAGACGATACCTTGGTCGCGCCTATAGGAAGGCACCGATGCAACGGATCTTCCTGCGATCCGTATATCGCCTTCGTTGGGTGACTCAAACCCGGCAAGTAGCATCAGAGTAGTAGTCTTCCCAGATCCGCTCGGACCGAGAATGGTAAGAAATTCGCCGCTACTAACGGTCAACGATAGAGCCCTCACCGCAGCAACCGATCCATACAACTTTGTAACGTTGCAAAATTCGATCTGTGCGCGACTGCAGTCATCTGCAAACCGCTGATCCTTTGGAAGCGCCAAGGTAGCCATATCATGCGCATTCATAGCTGACGCCCAGAACCATTAGAGTAAATTCGACAATCCGCGTCGACTGCCCTAGCCAACTCTTAGGAGGGGCACGCTCATAGGTGGCCGACTGCGGGTCCTGTGCACGCATCGCGAGGTACTCCGATGCAAGCCACATCCTTGAGCCGCGGAGCGACCATCGTGGGGCAACCGAGCGAGCGGTCACTACTGAAGGATCCATTCGTTCCAGCGCTGGATGAGCCGCTCAGTATTCGATCGGCCATCTGATCCTTTTTCAGCGTACCATTGCGTATTGATTGGAATGCTGCTCGTTATGTAGTCAGGATGGCTAGCGAGTTTGCGACCAACATTCTCCGGCAACAGCTTAAAGGCATTGCGATTGCTCGGCCCATAGGAGACGCGCTTAGCGAACGCCGCCTGGCGCGCGGCCCGTGTGGCGAACTCGATAAATCGCTGTGCGTTCTGCGCGTTTGGACTCCCCTTCGGGATCGCCCAGTAGTTCCAGGCCAACTTGGCTTGGTTGCGATTGATTTCTACCGGTGCGCCCTTATCAATCAATAAACTCGCGCGGCCGTCGAACGAGTTCCCGAGGCCGGCCACCTTATCATGCATAATCTGCTGGATTTCGGACCCACTCACCCACCATTTGCGAATGTGAGGCCTGATCCTGTCCAAGCTCGCAAAGATGCGGTCGATATCCAGGGGGTAAAGCTGGTCGCCCGCGACACCATCCGCCAGGAGCGCCTCCTCCCAAGGACCGGACGAACCGCCTTGCCCAGACATAAGGACGCGAGTTGCGGGAAATTGTTTGACATCCCAGAAGTCGGCCCAAGAAGTCGGTCGCGGCTTGTTTGCCGGAAACTTCTCAGTATTGTAGACCATAACATAAGAGTAAATGAGCGCAGCAACACCGTACGGCTGCTTGGCGAACTCTACGATACCGTTTAACTCGTCCCTGCTGAAGATAGAATAGTCAATATCCTGCAAGATACCTTTTGCGGCTATAGTAGTCGCGGTGCCCTGAGTTAGCTCGACTACGTCGACGGTGACATTCTTCGTGGTTACCATCAGCTCGAGCTGCGCCGTGTTGACGTCATCGGTGATCGGAATTACCTTGATTCCGGTCTCCTCTTGAAACGGTTTAACGTAAGCTTCGATGTTAGCCCTCCCATAATCACCCCCGCCGACGGTTACTCGGACCTCATCTGAAGCCTTTTCCGCTGAGCGACCCGCCACAGAAAACAGCGCGCCCGTGGTTAAAGCGGCGGAGCTCGCCTGCAGGAGACGCCTGCGATTGACCAGTAGATTCATTCACTTCCCTCCCACACTTTTGGATTAATCGACGAAGCGGCTCTTTTTCGATATCATCATAATCTCCGCCCGAAGCCGAATTTCACCGAAAGCGGGACATTAGGGGTCGACTTCCTCCATAAGGAGTAACATTGCGAGGTTTTAAAGCGCTAAAGGCCTGGCAGGCAAAGTGAGCCGCACACCCGACTGACGCCACGAGCGTAGGTCTGCCGGCCGGCCCCCCATCTTAGTCGGGTGTTTAGTCCGCCCGGCTGTCCAACCCCTTCAAACAGTATACTGCTTCCGCCGACAGCGGAGCCGCAGCCCTAGTTGAGGAAGGGCTTTAATCCCAACTCAGATAACCTCCAATTCTCTGCCTACCTCAGTGAACGCGTCAATCGCACGGTCGATATCCGTTGCCGAATGTGCCGCTGACATCTGCGTTCGGATTCGCGCCCGCCCCTTCGGGACTACCGGGAAAGAGAAGCTGATCACATAGACGCCGCGTTGAAGCAATTTTTCCGACATCTGTTGCGCGAGCATCGCATCACCTAACATGACCGGGATGATTGGATGGTCCGCGCCTGCGAGCGCGAACCCAGCCTTGCTCATCTTCGAGCGAAATCGTTCTGAATTGGCCGACAATTGTTCCCGCGAAGCGTTGCTACGCTGGATGATATCGAGCGCCTTCAAGGACGCCCCGGCGATCGCCGGCATCAAAGTATTGGAGAACAAATATGGCCGCGAACGCTGGCGCAGCCACTCGATTACCTCGCGCTTTCCTGACGTGTATCCGCCCGACGCTCCACCCAAAGCCTTGCCTAACGTTCCTGTCAGGATGTCGACGCGGCCCTCGACACCGCAATGTTCGGGCGAGCCACGACCATGCCGCCCCAGAACGCCGACGGCGTGGCTGTCGTCCACCATGACCATAGCGCAATACTTATCCGCTAGATCACACACACCGCGGAGATCGGCGATAATGCCGTCCATGGAAAACACACCATCGGTCGCGATGAGTTTGAAGCGTCTGTCTTCCGCCCTCTTCAATTCCTCTTCCAGCGAGACCATATCATTATTTGCGTAACGGAATCGCTTTGCTTTCGAGAGTCGGACACCGTCGATGATCGAGGCATGGTTGAGCTCGTCGGAAATAACAGCGTCTTCGTCCCCTATCAGGGTCTCGAACAGCCCGGCATTAGCGTCGAAGCAGGAGGAATAGAGGATCGTATCTTCTGTGCCAAGAAAAGATGAAATGCGATTCTCGAGTAGCTTGTGCTCTTCTTGCGTGCCGCAGATAAAGCGCACTGATGCCATGCCATAGCCATAGCGGTCGATCGCTTCCTTGGCTGCCTCTCGCATTTCCTTGTCATCTGCGAGCCCCAGATAATTGTTGGCACACAAGTTAAGCACATTGCCGCCATCCACGACCTGAATCTGCGCCGCCTGCATCGAGGTGATGACGCGTTCCCTCTTATAGAGGCCGGCAGACTTCAACCGTGCTAGCTCACCATTGAGATGAGCAATTATGGAGTCATTCATCGCTAATGCCGTGCAATATTGCTACGCTAGGACGGACATGTCGGGAGCTAGTACACCGTTGCCCCAGATTGAGGTCCTCGCTCAATTTGATGCGGCGAGAAGTGACCTGTGCAAATCGAGGCACTCACCTGAAGCGGATGAGCGCCGGCCATCCCGCGCGAATTCACCGCAAGGGCATTCAACACCTTGCGCCGGTGAAGCCCGGATCTCTATCAAGGATAAAGGACAGTTGTCGACCAAGCCGGATCATCATGCTTGTGCCAGTAAAGGTCCATCAGCCGGCGCGTTACGGACCCGACCTGACCGGAAGCGACAGGAGCGCCATCCACGCTGGTCACAGGCATAATGCCGCCGGCTGTCGACGTGATAAACACCTCGTCAGCAGCCCTGAGTTCGCTAGGACTGAGGTCGGCAGCGGCGATCGAAAAGCCGAGTTGCGCGCAGAGATCGAATACAGTCCGGCGCGTGATACCCGGTAGGACTCCGAACTCCGGTGTCTTCAACGCCCCACTTTTGACAACGAACACATTGAAGCCGGGTCCTTCGGCGACATTACCGTTGGTATCCAAGATCAGCGCTGTTTCGGCTCCCCTGTCGTAGGCATCGAACAGACCTTTAACAAGGTCAAGCCAATGATAGTTCTTGATCGCAGGATCGACTGATGTGGGCGGGATGCGAACAGTATCACTGATGGCTACGCGCAAGCCCCGCTGCAACTGTTGTTTGTTCGCAACCGATCCAAACGGAATTGCAAACGCGATGAACTGGTTCTCAGCTTGGCGGGGATCTCGACTGAATGTCGGCGATGACCCGCGCGTGCAGATCATCTCCACATAAGCCGACTTATGGCCGGACAACGCGACACAATTGCTAAGGATGGATACCAGCTTCTCACGGTCGTAAGGAACCTTCATCCGAAGACGCTCGATTCCCGCGAAGAAGCGATCGATGTGCAAATCCAACCGGAAGAACCTGCCGTTCCAGACGTGCACCGTATCATAGGTCGCATCGGAGTGCAGCAAACCCCAATCGAGTACTGAGATCTTAGCTTCCGACATCGGTAGGTATTGTCCATCCATAAAGGTGACCCCGTCCGGATATCGCCGACAATCGGTGTGACGCTTATTGATGGTCGGAAGCGCAGATGAGAGTGTTGTCATCGTGGGGTCACTTACGGCAAGATGGAGCAAGATGGGAAAGAAATAAATGCTTCTCGATTAGCGCTGTGTCGGGACATGTTGCCTGTCGTGTTGTTAAGGTTGGCCATGACGGTCGAGGTGATCACCATCATCCTAGCAGTCTCGAAAAGTCGCATTTCTCTAATGTAAGGCCTCGTATGGACGAAATTCCTCACCTGGATCGGACAAAGCGACGCTTTCGTTCACGAGCACGCCACGCTTGTTGCCAATGCGATATGCATTTAACGAGCTAAAGCAGCACCCCGCCGGGAATAGCCGCGCTGAGTGCAAAGTCATCTTCAAACGTCAGCATGGTGGTAGGAGCCCCTCGGTTCATCCAGCAATGGGGAGAGTCCCGGTGACATTTGAGCCCATCGGGCCCGGTGGAGCAAGGTGGCGTGGCGAGGAGCCCTCGGCATAGCGCAGCTACCGCCCGTTGCTCCCCCAGGATCGCTGCGGTTGGCGTGTTCGGTCGGTGTGAGTTGCCCAGCGCACTGCGCGGCCGGGCGTCGTTGTACAACAAGGTTTGAGAACGCCCACAGGACCGTTCTTCGCGAGGTTCTTTATCGATATCATCCGTGGTTTGGTCGCCGAGTTTGCGTTCATGGGGCCATCGACGAGGCCGGTGATATCGTTTTTCGCTGCACGCTGGACGGGTCGCAAGCAGATCGTTGGATTGAAGTACCGGCATGGATGTTCGACCGGACGGTACGCCCTGACCCCGAGCGTTTGGCAGCTCGGCCATTTGTCAGCATAACCGCACTTGCAGTGCTTTCTGCGCTTCTCGATCTGGCGTTGATGGATCGAAAGCCATCAGCTGCCCTGCTTTCTGGCGCATCCAGAGCCTCTCACGACCAGAATCGGGGAGAGACCCATGTCGGCAGACGGCAATGCCAGGGAGCGGATACCGACACAATCGACAACCGCGGCCGCAGCAGCAGATGGATCTGTTCGGGAGCGGCCTGTCGAACGGCGCCATCGGCGCACCCGCATTGTCGGAGCTGCCGGCGGAAGCCCGGGCGGCCCTCACGAGCCTGATGACGCAGTTGATCCTCGACCATGCTGCGATGACAGCAATGCCGCCCGCGAAGGAGGTCGATCATGATCTCTGACAAGGTCAGGCCTCATCATCTGGAGCGCAAGGCGATTCTTTACGTTCGCCAATCCTCGGCACATCAGGTGCTGCACAATCGCGAGAGCAGTGCGTTGCAATACGCCATGCGGGACCGGCTCACGGCGCTCGGGTGGACAGAGGTTGAAGTGATCGATCATGATCTCGGTCGTTCAGCCGCCGGCGGCGTACAACGCGCCGGTTTCGAGCGAATGGTAGCGGAGGTTTGCCTTCGGTAAGGTTGGTGCGGTTTGCGCCCGGGAGGTCTCGCGCTTCGCTCGCAACAGCCGGGACTGGCAGCAACTCGCAGATACACCTCCTCGTACTTGACGCTGCGCCACAACCGCTCGACGAACACGTTGTCCCGCCAAGCCCCTTTGCCGTCCATGCTGATGGCGATGCCG
>NZ_JADPJJ010000085.1:0-8517 GCF_023073375.1 Bradyrhizobium sp. 197
GTCGAAGGTCCGGTCGCAAAGATCATTGCCGTCATCATCATCATCGTGACCGGGCTGTCGCTCGCCTTTGGCGACACCTCGGGTGGTTTCCGGCGGCTAGTCCAGATCGTGTTTGGCCTGTCAATCGCATTCGCCGCATCGAGCTTCTTCCTGTCGTTCTTCTCGTTCGGCGGCGGAGTGGTGATCTGATGGACGAGCCAGTCCCGGGATTTGTGGCTCCCGTCCACCGCGCGCTCACCGAACCGATCCTGATGGGCGGCGCGCCGCGCGCGGTTGCCATTCTCAACGGCACACTGGCTGCCGCACTCGGTCTCGGCCTGCGCATGTGGCTGGCGGGCCTTCTCTTCGCCTTCGTGGGTCACATGGCTGCGGTCTGGGCCGCAAAGCGCGATCCGGAATTCGTAGAAGTCGTGCGCCGGCATGTTCGCGTTCCCGCTCACCTCAGCACCTGAAGTCGTCCCATGATGAATCTTGCCGAATACCGCCGTTCAAGCACACGTCTTGCCGACTTCCTGCCCTGGGCTGCCCTGGTCGACGAAGGGATCATTCTCAACAAGGATGGATCGTTTCAGCGAACCGCCCGGTTCAGAGGGCCGGATCTCGACAGCTCCGTGCCTGCCGAGCTTGTTGCGGTCGCTGGCCGCCTCAACAATGCACTCCGTCGCCTCGGATCGGGGTGGGCCGTGTTCGTCGAGGCGCAACGTCATTCGGCCGGACGCTATCCGCCGGATACATTCCCGGACGTCGCCTCGGCGCTGGTGGATGCGGAGCGCAAAGCGCAATTCGAAGAAGCCGGCAGTCATTACGAATCGAGCTACTACCTGACTTTCCTTTATCTGCCTCCGGCAGAGAGTGCGGCTGCAGCAGAGCGCTTGCTGTACGAGGGCGGCCAGCGCGCTGCGGGAGCCGATGCACGCGAGGTGCTCGCCGGCTTTAGCGACCGGACCAGCCGCGTGCTGCAGCTGGTCGAGGGTTTCATGCCGGAATGCGGTTGGCTTGATGACGAGCAAACGCTGACCTACCTGCATTCGACGGTCTCGACCAAACGGCACCGCGTGCGCGTGCCAGAAATCCCGATGTATCTCGATGCGCTGCTGGCCGATCAACCGCTGGTAGGCGGACTTGAACCCATGCTGGGCGACGCGCATCTGCGCGTCCTGACGCTCGTGGGGTTCCCAACCGTGACAACGCCCGGGATTCTCGACGAGCTGAACCGGCTGGCATTCCCGTATCGCTGGTCGACGCGGGCTATCATGCTCGACAAGACAGATGCCACAAAGCTCCTCACCAGGATCAGGCGGCAATGGTTTGCCAAGCGCAAATCGATCGCCTCGATCCTGAAGGAAGTGATGACGAACGAGGCCTCCGCGCTTTTGGACACCGATGCTCACAACAAGGCGATGGATGCCGATAGTGCGCTCCAGGAATTGGGTTCGGATCAGATCGGCGAGGTCTTCGTCACCGCAACGGTCACGGTCTGGGACAGGGATCCGCGCGCAGCCGACGAAAAGCTCCGCCTCGCCGAAAAGGTCATCCAGGGCCGGGACTTCACTTGCATGGCCGAGACGGTCAATGCCGTCGAAGCGTGGCTCGGCAGCCTGCCTGGACAAACTTACGCAAACGTCCGCCAGCCCCCGGTCTCGACCCTGAACCTCGCCCATATGATCCCGTTGTCTGCGATATGGGCCGGAGAGGTGAGGGATCACCACCTCAAGGCGCCCCCATTGTTCTTCGGCAAGACTGAAGGTTCCACGCCATTCCGGTTTTCTCTGCATGTCGCAGATGTCGGCCACACCTTGGTCATCGGACCGACGGGCGCCGGCAAGTCGGTCCTGCTGGCGCTCATGGCGTTGCAATTCCGCCGCTACAGCGCGGCGCAGATCATTGCGTTCGACTTCGGCGGCTCGATCCGCGCATCGGCGATCGCCATGGGGGGCGACTGGCATGATCTCGGCGGCGCGCTCGACTCGTCAGAGCTCGTCGCCCTCCAGCCGCTTGCGCGCATTGACGATATCGGCGAGAGAGGCTGGGCATCCGACTGGATCGCATCGATCCTGACGCGCGAGCGGATCGAGGTCACGCCTGAGACCAAGGATCATGTCTGGTCGGCATTGACCTCCCTCGCCTCGGCGCCGGTTACGGAGCGAACGCTGACTGGACTATCCGTTCTCCTGCAATCCAACGCTCTCAAGCGCGCCCTGCAGCCCTACTGCCTCGGTGGGCCATACGCGCGGTTGCTGGACGGCGAGCACGAACGGCTGGGTGAAGCCTCCGTCCAGGTGTTCGAGACCGACGGATTGATTGGGAGCTCTGTCGCCCCCGCAGTTCTGGGCTATCTGTTTCACCGGATCGAGGACCGCTTAGACGGCCGTCCGACGCTGCTCATCATCGACGAAGGCTGGCTCGCGCTCGATGATGCCGATTTTGCCGGCAAGCTTCGCGAATGGCTCAAAACGCTTCGCAAGAAGAACGCCTCCGTCGTTTTTGCGACCCAGTCGCTTGCCGATATCGACGGCTCCAAGATCGCGCCTGCCATCATCGAGAGCTGCCCGACCCGGATCCTGTTGCCAAACGATCGTGCCATCGAGCCGCAGATCATGGCGATTTATCGGCGCTTTGGGTTGAACGACCGCCAGATCGAGATCCTCGCCCGCGCCACCCCCAAGCGACACTACTACTGCCAATCTCGACGCGGCAACCGCCTGTTCGAGCTCGGACTTGGCGAAATCGCGCTCGCCTTCGTGGCCGCCTCGTCCAAAGCTGACCAGGCTCTCATCGATCGGGTGCTTGCCGAGCACGGAAGGGACGAGTTCGTCACCGGTTGGCTCAAGGCGCGCGACCTCGGCTGGGCCTGCAATCTCATTCCGCAGCTCGCCCAACAAGGAGCGCTCTGATGAACCGTATCCGGCCGATTCTGGCGGCAAGTATCATCGCGATGACCATGGTCCAAGCGCCCGGCGAAGCAAAGGCGCAGTGGATGGTGTTCGATCCCAACAACTACGTTCAGAATGTGCTGACCGCCGCGCGTGAGCTGCAGCAGATCAACAACCAGATCACCTCGCTCCAGAACGAAGCGCAGATGCTGATCAATCAGGCGAAGAACCTGGCGAGCCTGCCTTATTCGTCATTGCAACAGCTCGAGCAATCGATTCAGCGCACCCAGCAGCTACTCTCGCAGGCACAGCGAATTGCCTACGACGTCCAGCAGATCGAACGCGCGTTTTCCACCACCTATGCGCCGGCATCGGTCAGCATGTCCAATGGGCTCCTTGTCGCAAATGCGCAGACGCGTTGGCAGAACTCCGTTGCCGGGCTGCAGGATGCCATGCGGGTCCAAGCGAGTGTTGTCGGCAATCTCGACACCAACCGCACCCAAATGTCGGCCCTGGTGACGGCGAGCCAGGGCGCATCAGGTGCGCTTCAAGCAAGTCAGGCCGGCAACCAGCTCCTTGCGTTGCAAGCTCAGCAGCTTGCGGACCTTACGGCTACTGTCGCCTCGCAAGGTCGTGCGCAAACGCTCGAGTCTGCCCAGCGCGCAGCTGCGCAGGATCAGGGCAGGGAGCAACTGCGGCGCTTTCTGACCCAGGGGCAGGGCTACCAACCAACAACCGTGCAGATGTTCCACTGATCATGAAGAAACAACTTGAACGACTGCCCGCCGCGGCAGCGCTTGGTCTTGCTGTCCTGGTGGTTGGCGTCTGCGCCATTCGGTTGGGTGAGGACGGGAGCGCGACCCAATCTTCCGTCTATCTCGCGTCAAAACCCGATGCGACCGCGGCAAAGCTCGAGCAATGCCGCACCGTCACCTACGAGCAGAAAGAGACTCTCCTGGAATGCCAGAAGATCTGGGCCGAGCAGCGCAGGCAGTTTTTGGCAGGAAGTAGATCGACAGGTGATCCGGACAGCCGGACAGGCGCGGCGCCATTCCTCTCTCCTGTCCCGCGCAAGGACGAAAGTCGCCACCCGTCCGGTTTTCCCTCCATTCCAAGCCAAACCGAGTGAGCCATGGGTGGTACCTCCGTCATCGATCAGTTCCTGGAAACCTTCACCCGCTACATTGATTCCGGGTTTGGCCTCGTCGGAGGCGAAGTGGGGTATCTCGCCACGACGTTGGCGGCGATCGACCTCACGCTCGCGGGCCTGTTCTGGTCCTTTGGCACTGATGAGGAGATTCTTGCCCGGCTCCTCAAGAAGACATTGTTTGTCGGCGTCTTTGCCTATCTGATCAGCAATTGGAACAGCCTTGCGCGCATCGTCTTCGAGAGCTTTGCAGGCCTTGGGCTAAAAGCCTCAGGCACAAGCCTGTCGTCGGCAGATTTTCTGCGGCCGGGCCGGATCGCGCAAGTTGGCCTTGATGCCGGCCGACCCATCCTCGACTCGATCTCGGGGCTCATAGGTTACGTCAGCTTCTTCGAGAATTTCGTGCAGATCGTGGTCCTGCTGTTCGCCTGGATCGTGGTGCTGTTGGCCTTCTTTATTCTCGCGATCCAGCTTTTCGTCACGCTTATCGAGTTCAAACTGACGACACTTGCCGGCTTCGTGCTGATCCCCTTTGGCCTCTTCGGCAAGACGGCCTTTGCGGCCGAGCGAGTGCTGGGCAACGTAATCTCTTCCGGCGTCAAGGTCCTGGTCCTGGCCGTCATTATCGGCGTCGGATCGACCTTGTTCTCGCAGTTCACGGCAGGCTTCGGCGGCAACCAGCCGACCATCGAGAACGCGATGGCACTGGTGCTCGGTGCGCTCACACTTCTGGGGCTCGGGATTTTCGGGCCCGGTGTTGCCAACGGCATCGTCTCCGGAGGTCCGCAGCTTGGCGCCGGGAGCGCTGTCGGGACGGGCCTCGCCGCCGGTGGCGTTGTTGCGGCTGGCGCAGGTCTTGCCGCCGGCGCGGCCGGTCTCGCCGGCAGCGCGATTGCTGGCGCGGCACGTGGAGGCAGCGCGATTGCAAATGGTACGATGAGCGTGTCGCGGGCGGGGAGCATGTCCGGCGCAGAGGCAAGTGCGTCAGGTGCGGCTAGTCCTTTACGTTCTCTCGCCGCTGGTCTTGGTGGATCGTCGAGCCATGCCGGTCGGGAAGAGGGGGACTCTTCCGCCGCTGGGTCCGACGCGCCCGCTTGGGTTCGCCGGATGAAGCGGGGGCAGACGATCAGCCATGGCGCATCGGCGGCTACCCAGGCGATCCGTTCGGGCGATCACGGCGGAGGGGGCGGATCTGTCGACCTCTCCCAACAGGACCGCTGACACTTCACATCGACCATTTCCATTGCTGAGCAGCTTGAGGTCAAACAATGTTCAAACGATCGGCCGTTCACTATGGCCGCATGCCGGAGCCTGTCACTCCGTATCAACGCGCCGCCCAGGTCTGGGATGATCGCATTGGGTCTGCGCGCGTCCAGGCCAAAAACTGGCGCCTGATGGCGTTTGGCTCCCTCTTCTTGTCCGGCTGTTTTGCCGCCGCTCTGGTCTGGCAATCCGCACACGGGACGATCACGCCGTGGGTGGTTGAGGTCGACCAATTGGGGGAAGCCAAGACTGTCGCTGCGGCAAATGCCAGCTATCAACCGACGGACCCCCAAGTCGCTTTTCACCTGGCGCGATTCGTCGAGCATGTGCGTGGTCTGCCGATGGACGCCATCGTGCTCCGCGAAAACTGGCTGCGCGCCTACGATTTCACGACGGATCGCGGTGCCGCGGCGCTCAACGATTATGCCCGCAACAACGAACCATTCGCCAAGCTCGGCAAGACGCAAGTCGCGATCGAAGTGTCTAGCGTCATCCGGGCCTCCCCTGAGAGCTTTCGCCTGGCCTGGATCGAGCGGCGCTACGAGAACGGTCAGCTTGCCGCAACGGAGCGGTGGAGCGCGATCCTCACCATCGTCGTGGAAATGCCTCGCGATCTGGATCGCCTACGCAAAAATCCCCTCGGCATCTACGTCAACGCGATCAACTGGTCAAAGGAGCTCGGCTAACATGCCATCAGGTCTCGTTATTGTGTCACGAAAAGCGCGGCCGTGCTTGCCTCTGGCTCTTCTGGTCTGTGTCTCGACGCTGGGCGGCTGCACGACCTTCAGGCCGCCGCAAATCAGCTACGACAACGAGCTCCCGCCGGCACCGGACTTGCCGGCGCTTGCCGATGATCGCCCGCGACCGCTGCATGTGCCGCCGGCCTGGAAGGCTGCACGAGGCGGCAACAGCGCGGAGCCCAAGGAGCCTGTCGAGCGCATCGAAACCGCAAATGACGCTGCACGCGTGCAGCCTCGCAAAGCCGGCTACTACAATGCGGTGCAAGTGTTTTCCTATAGTCCGGGCGCGCTCTACCAGATCTATGCCGCGCCGGGGCAAATTACGGACATTGCCCTCGAGCCCGGTGAGCAGCTGATCGGCTCGGGACCGGTCGCCGCAGGCGATACCGTCCGCTGGGTGGTCGGCGACACCGAAAGTGGCAGCGGCGACAGCCGCCGCGTTCACGTCATGGTCAAGCCCACCCGTCCCTCGATCGAGACCAACCTCGTCGTCAATACTGATCGTCGTACTTACCTGATCGAGCTTCGCGCCAAAGAAAAGCCGTATATGCCCTCGGTCGCTTGGTTCTATCCGGCGGATCGTGGCGAGCGAAGTCGGGCTTTACCGCCGGCACCCTTTATTCCGGACCTGCCGGCGCGCCGGTACCGTTACGCGATCGAGGGCGACAGCCCGCCGTGGCGTCCCGTCAACGCTTATGATGACGGCCGCAAAACTTATATCGAATTCTCCCCCGGCGTCAGTCAGGGCGAGATGCCGCCGCTCTTCGTGATCGGACCCGACGGTAAAGCCGAGCTTGTCAACTACCGCGCGTACGGAAACGTATTGATTGTTGACCGGCTGTTCGCGGCCGCCGAGCTGAGGCTCGGCGAGGAGCACCAGCAGAAGGTCAGGATCGTGCGAACTGACGGGAGGTCGCTTTGAACGATAGTGACCAGGCGATCGATGAACCAAACGAACCGCCTCGCCCCAGGCCGCCGGAAGAGATCGCCGAAACGCTGCGGCTCCGGCCGGACCCTCCGCAAGTTGCGCGCCTCTCGCGAAAGGTCCTGATAGGCGTCAGCGCTTCTGTGCTCGTGCTGGTCACCGGCGCGGTGCTCTGGGCGCTGCAGGAGAAACGGTCTCGTGTCTCAGCGCCTGAGGAGCTTTACGCCACCGAGCACCACAATATCGCCGATCAGCTCGCGACCTTACCAAAGGATTACACCGAGATCCCGAAGGACGTGCCGCGCCTGGGGCCGCCCTTGCCGGGCGATCTCGGCCGGCCGATCGTCGCAGCACAGGGGTCTTCGACATCCAGCTCCCTCGGCATCGATGCCGAACAGCAGCGTGTCACCCAGGAGAGCGAGGCGGCACGGACCAGCAAGGTATTTGCCAGCACCAATGTCCGGCCACAGGCCCCTGCCACCTCGTCGAGCGAAGCCCGATCGAGCGCCGCGCCATCATCCGACGAAGCATTTGCTCAGAATGGCCAAGACCGAAAGCTTGCATTCGTCAGTGCAACAGTCGATCGCCGAACGACAAGCTCCGATCGCCTTGTGAGGCCGGCATCGCCTTTTGTCGTTCAGGCCGGAACCGTCATTCCGGCCGCTCTGATCACAGGAATCCGCTCCGACCTGCCTGGCCAGATCACGGCGCAAGTCACAGAATCGGTGTACGATTCTCCTACCGGGCGAGCTCGCCTTATCCCCCAGGGAGCAAGGCTGATCGGAAGCTACGACAGCCAGGTCGCATTTGGGCAGTCGCGCGTGCTCCTGGTCTGGACGCGCCTTATCATGCCGAACGGGAGGTCGATCGTTTTGGAACGGCAGCCCGGCGCAGATGCGGCAGGCTACTCTGGTCTTGAGGACGAAGTCGACAATCATTGGAAGGAATTGTTGGGGGCCGCCGCTCTTTCGACGCTGCTTTCCGTCGGCACGGAGGTGAATTCCGGCGCGGATAGCGGCAATACCAACAGCGATCTCATTGCCGCGCTCCGCCGTGGAGCTGGGGATTCGATCAATCAAACGGGCCAGCAGATAGTCCGCCGCAATCTCAATATTCAGCCAACTTTAACGATTCGTCCGGGATTTCCGGTGCGGGTGATCGTCAACCGTGACCTGGTGCTCGAACCGTATAGGGGGTGAGGACGATGGCCAAGCTTAAGCTCGGCGCAATCGAAGACGACAAGCCGATCAAAATTACGCATGAACTGCCCGCGAGCGTGCACAGGGATCTCGTGGCATATGCCGAGATCCTTGCACATGAGACCCAGCAGCCGATCGGAGATCCAGCCAAACTTATCGCGCCCATGCTGGCCCGGTTCATGGCAGCTGACCGGAGCTTCCGGAAGGCGCGCCGCGCGGGTCAGCGACCAGCAGAAGGCGAGGGGTAGCGCTGGGAGAGCAACTTCAGGAATTCGTGTAGCGCGGGGTTTTCATTGTCGGCGCGCCAATAGGCAGAAAACTCGAACCGGCTCGCACCCGCCCCATCGCGCAGCTCCCGGTAAACAAGGCC
>NZ_JADPJJ010000156.1:0-8516 GCF_023073375.1 Bradyrhizobium sp. 197
ATCCACAGACAATGAGGAATTTGGCGGCGTCACCCATACCTTGACTCACAAACACATGTGGTCAGTCAAGAGAATACAAACGGCCACCTGGGCAGTTACCAAACATGACGGAAAGGACTTGAATCGCACCTTGCGTCAGGTTGTACGAAATCGGTGCAAGGTGCTTTCCTCACACAGAGCAACTCACAGGCGCTCCGACGACGGAAAAGAAGAGTTCATGTTGCTGATGCCGCTGCTACTCGCTCTGATGTCTATTTTCCTTAGCATGGGTGCGATAGTCTACTCCGCTTGCCGATCTCAACGCCGGCGGGATCGGCGCATGCACAGGCACAATCGGGCCGATTCGCTCAGCTCGCGCCCCCGCGTGCAACTACCAAGGCGACGGGCATTCTGATCCTTCAGCCGCATAATGAGCCGTCCGCTGCAGTCTCACTCGCGAAGGCCAGGCGACACGCGCCGCCGCTAAAGCGGAGCGCCTCAAGTTCTGGATTCGGTGCTGCTCGATCGGCTGCTGATCGTTTGACGGCCGCTTGGGAGCCAATCCAACGCGACGGCGGACAGACTCCAAAGGCAGTTCTCGACCAGTCGAGCGGTTTTTGCTACACTTTCCTGCCTGCGTCACGCTGGCGCGAATGGCTGGCCGGTCACATACCTTGAAAATTTCAAAGATTTGCACTGCGCGGAAGTCCTCAAAAGCCCTATCCGCTCGATCGAAGGTCGTAGTGAGGCAATAAGTCTACTGTAAATCGTACAAGTGAGGCTCTTATCGTGACCAAGCGCTCTGAACCCC
Organism: Bradyrhizobium sp. 197; assembly: GCF_023073375.1. NCBI lineage: Bacteria > Pseudomonadati > Pseudomonadota > Alphaproteobacteria > Hyphomicrobiales > Nitrobacteraceae > Bradyrhizobium > Bradyrhizobium sp. 197. The sequence goes on from NZ_JADPJJ010000156.1 coordinate 791, forward strand.
GGAAGGAAGCCCCAAATGTCGTCGGGCCTGAGGTGAGGCCGAGCGTCTTCGTCGTCGACGATGACCTCTCAATGCGCGAATCGCTGGTCAACCTATTTCGTTCGATCGGTCTAGATGTCGTTGCTTACGGATCCGCCCGGGAAATGCTCCAGAGCGAGCTCCCTGATGTTCCTAGCTGCCTTGTGCTTGACATCAGGCTGCCTGGATTGAGCGGCCTTGAGCTCCAGAATGAGTTAGCCAAACAGAAGATTCACATTCCCATCATTTTCATCACCGCTCATGGCGATATTCCGATGACCGTCAAAGCCATGAAGAGTGGAGCAATCGATTTTCTCAGCAAGCCGTTTCGCGATCAGGAACTACTCGATGGCGTAGTCGCAGCTATCGAACAGGATCGGAAGAGACGAGGTGTAGACAAGGTGGTCAGCAGGCTCCAGTCCTTGTTTGAGGCCCTAAGTCCACGAGAGCAGGATGTGTTGAAACTGGTCGCCGCCGGGCTATTGAACAAACAGGTAGCCGCGGAACTCGGGCTCGCCGAGATTACAGTCAAAATCTATCGCGGCCACGTGATGAAGAAGATGGGAGCTCGATCGCTAGCCGATTTGATCAGGATGGCTGAGAGGCTGGGAATTGGGACTGAGCGTTTCACGGTACAAACCTAAGTATGATTTTACAATTTCGTCGTACACGCGCACCCTTCTGCTGGCCGTCATGCGTCGCCAGCGCCTTCGCCCAACCAAGAACAGGTCGTCTTGTCTAGGTATTCAACTGTTTCCGTTATTGACGACGATCCTGCGATTCGTGCCGCACTGAACAATCTTTTGAAATCGCAGGGCCACATCGTTCATACGTTTGCATCGGCTGAAGAATTCTTGCGGTCGTCTCAATTGAACCACACGTCCTGTGTCATTGCAGACGTGCAGATGCCCATGATGAGCGGCTTTGAACTTTTGGAAAAGATGCGAGCCCAGGGCCACGCTGCACCGTTCATCTTGATGACTGCCTTCGCAGATGATCGCACGCGAGCTCGCGCGTTGAGCGCGGGCGTAGCCGGTTTTTTTGCCAAGCCGTTTGCTGACCTGGAGTTGAGCGCCTGCCTCGATGCAGCGCTTCGCGAGCAGGGTGGAACGAACGCGTGAAAGATGGGGAAGCAGTCTGGACCAAGCGCACTCGCGCGGCGCTTACGATGTCGATCAATGCGCGACTGCCCGTGCTTACCGCGTGCCAGTGGACCATCGCCTTTCTTGCCGCATTCCTGTCATTGTTGTTGCACATTCGGCATCTGGTTGAAGCACTTGCAACGTCGGGCTCCTGACAAGGCGCCTTTGGTATGATCGCGCAATCAGAGGAGGCGAGGGCCTCATCGGTTTAACGAGCGCCCTACCTTCACTCCTAAGATCCTTGCTGAGCTTAGCGCGAAGTGCCACGGCAGCGGCTTGCCGGCAGGACGTCGTTAGAACAAAGAATTCACCTGAAACTTGTGCCACCGCTCCAGACAAATCTGGCACCGAGTTTGCGGGAGCAGGACGGGACGATCGCGTCCAAAATCCCGCAGTCTGTCGAGGCGATCGCTTCGGAATTCACAGGAAACCCAAAGGCCGCATTTTCGATGTTGAGCTTTCGAAGGATCGAGCGGTGTACGCCAAACTCGCCAATTTGCGTTCGCTCCCAGCAACCCTTTGGCGGGCCGAAGCACCCGAACCTACGCAATCGGGTTGCAGGGCAACACAAATGCCACTGGTCGAAGCAATTTCAAGCCACGCCTTTGCTGCCGAACGCATCCACGCCACCACCCTCCGGGCCGATCCCGGCCAAACGCAAGGCCCAAAGCGGCGGCTCTGGACGAGCGATAAGCCCGCGCACCGGGCCAGATCCGCGGCGGCCCTGTCCCTTCTACTCGCCGGGACCCTGAGCGTGAGCATCCAACACACGCCTCCGGCTGGCGGGCTCCGCGGTCGCCGGGAGCGCATCGGCCCTCTGGTCGCGATGAACTTTCTCGGCCCACATACTTCCCCGCTTCCAAGCTAACCGCGCTGTATGCGCAAATTCTTCGATCGCGCGCGACTAAGCAAACCTGCCCGCGAAAGACGACTTAGCCTGGGCCCTCGCTGGATGGGACGAAACTGCTAGACATAGTAGCTTTGTTCCGCCTGGTTCCTCGGGTAAGCCGTTGGAGCTGATTTTCAGACGCCCTACGCAGAGCCCAAAGGACGCCGAGAGGCGCCGGAACCGTGCGCTCATGATCCGCCAATCCTGTACAATGTTGGCCGCGCGCTTGTTCGTCGGGCAGATTTTCTTGTCGAGGAGACGACGACATGGTTGGAGGACACGAGCCGCACAGAATGAAGACAGTCGAAATGCTAGAGTCTAACGTGCGCTCGTACTCACGTTCCTTTCCTGCTGTGTTCAGCAGGGCGCGCGGCTCGATTATGTTCGCAGAGGATGGCCGAAAGGTCATTGACTTTCTGTCCGGCGCTGGAGCGCTAAATTATGGCCACAACAATCAGGAGATCAAAGCGGCAATCAGCGAGTATCTGGACTCGGACGGCGTCGTCCACGGCTTGGACATGGCCACCCCAGCTAAGGTCGAATTTATGGAGGCCTTTAGCTCTGTCATCCTTCGTGAACGGAATCTTTCCTACCGCTTTCAATTTACAGGGCCTACGGGAGCTAACGCTGTTGAAGCAGCTCTAAAGCTCTCGCGTAAGATCACAAGACGACACAACGTCATTTCTTTCACGAATGGATATCACGGTCAAAGCTTGGGAGCCATAGCCGCGAGCGGTAACCGCTTTTACCGCAAAGGCAGCAGCATTCCCTTATCCGGCACAACGTTCATGCCCTATGATGGGTATCTTGGCTCCGCTCACAGTGCGGCGGATTACGTGCGAAAGGTATTAATGGACGAGAGCAGTGGCACTGATCTTCCAGCCGCCATTCTCGTCGAAACCGTGCAAGGTGAGGGAGGCATTAACGTCGCCGGTAAGGAATGGTTGCAGTCAATTGAGGCTTTGGCAAAAGAGGTCGGAGCTATTTTCATAGTTGACGATATCCAAATGGGCTGTGGCCGTACAGGCGAGTTCTTCAGTTTCGAGTTCGCCGCGTTGTCGCCAGATATTGTTGTAATGTCGAAATCGCTGAGTGGGTACGGTTTGCCACTATCGATGCTCCTGATCAAAGAAGCGATTGACGCATGGGAACCAGGTGAGCACACGGGGACGTTTCGAGGAAACAACCTTGCACTCGTTTCTGGCAAAGCGGCTTTGAATCTGTATTGGCGCAACCAGACGTTCTCGCAACAGGTTCGACGCTTGGGCGCATTTATGCGGCGTCGACTCGATGCTATCGCGCACCAGCACGGAAACGGGTTTGCTGTTCGTGGACGGGGCATGGTATGCGGATTCGATTGCAAAACGACCGAAATCGCAGAGGCGACGTCACATAGAGCGTTTGAGAAGGGATTGATTGTCGAGCGATGCGGACCGACCGATCAGGTTCTAAAGTTCTTGCCTGCACTTACGATCGAGCAAGAAACGTTGGGACAAGGCCTAGACATATTCGAGGAGTCATTGACCGAAACGTTGAATTCAGCCCGAGCAAGCTAAACTTGTAGGCACACGAGAGAAACTGTTGCTAGCGACCGCATCGCCGCAAGTCACTGGCGTGAGTCCTTGCTTGCCGCCGAAATGGTTCAGGAGTTTTGAGGCCATGATCATGAACGTAAAGTCTGAAGGCCAACGCTATCTGTAATCCGCCAAGTCGGCTGTTGCGCGGAGAACGCCTGCTGCTCTCCTCGGTCCACAACACGTGAGTGCGAGCAGCACCTTTGACCATAGAGCCTCGCAGTCGCGAGCGACTCTGGTCGAGCTGCCTTATCTAAGTTTCCAATCTGAGGTTTGCCGAAGGTGAGCTCGTGGTGCGGAATGGAGTCCAATGGTGTAGTGTGGCTTCTTGGTGGCCACTGCCCAGCCGCACGAGTACTTTGTTAGGACCGTGTATTGTGCAGCAGCGATCCAGGCTGAGCCGTTTACAGCGTAGGTGCAGCAGCAATCACTCGGGCCGCCGGCTTTGCGACGAAATCCGTCAACGAACGCGCGGTGGCGATGTCCCGGGTTCTGTTGAATTTCTGAAGAGGTCGGCGTTGTCCACCTTGAGCCGGTAGGCTCGGGGTGCTGATTCCGCAAAGGACAGCAACGCGATGACGAGAGATATCACACCGGCTGATTGGCTGGCGACCGGGCCTTTGGACGAACCATTTGCGGAAGTGCGAGTGCCGAGTTCAGCTATCAGAAGCCCCTATTTGGCGTGAGCGCCTCGGCGGTAAGCGAAGGTGACGGACCAAAGGTGAACTATGCTGGGCCAACCGAAGAAGCCCGACGCACCTGCCGGGTCTGAGATGCGTCGGGCTGAGTGGGAGACTGAGCGCGACAGTCTCCCCCCAGAACCGCGCCTGCAAGTAGTATGCCGTGCCCGTAGTCCTACACCAACAGTTCAAATTAGATATCTGCTCTGCCACAAAGTTCCGCGAGGCATTCAGCGACGGCCAGCTCCATCTTCAAGGCCTAACAGCTGAGCTTATTCCCGTTCCAAAAACTCCCGCCATGACCTTTCGTTTGGATCGCAAATGAGGCAGAAGAAGCGGACAACGGGCCGCCGGCTCATCAACAACAGATATCTAGATGTTTGAAACATTGCTACGCGTGACTGGAACGATCGCCCCGAGCTCGCGCACGGCAGAGGCACACGATCGAGATCTAAGCTTAGATTTTGCGAAGGGTGCGCTCATTGTTCTGGTGATCGTTGGGCACCTGATTCAGTATGTCATCTACCAAGACGACGGGTTTTGGTATTCGCCGTACTACAAGTCGATCTATATGTTTCACATGCCACTCTTTATGGCGATAAGCGGATATCTTTCTTCTCGATCGCTGCTGCAAAAGTCGTTCACTCGAGCCGCCAGCGACCGTGCGAAGCAGCTCTTGCTGCCGATGCTGTTTTGGTGGACGTTCATGGAGACAGCTAAGCTGGCGGCATTGTGGCACGCGACCAGCCTAACGAGCGGACTTTTGGCATTTGTAGACGATTTCGCTGGCACATACTGGTTCATCTGGGCGACGTTTGTTTCCTATCTTCTCCTCAAAATTTCTATCAAGCTCAGCCACCAATCGTGGGTCATATCTGGTTTAGCCATACTGGTCGCACTCGCGCCTCTGACATTGTCCATATCACCCCTGATTAGATTCACTTACCCGTTCTTCTGCTTCGGCTTCTTGCTTGCTCAATCGAGAAAACGATGGACGAGTACATCGCGACATCACAAGCCGCTCCTGATTTTATTTCTCTCGATAGTGACTTGCGTATGCTTTCTAGCTTGGGGCAAGGACACCTATGTCTACAATAATCTTGGGGTAATTCACGATTTTCGGTCGGCTAAAAACGTGCTTCTGATGTTTGTTGGCTCTGCAGCCGCCTCAGCAATCGCTATCGAACTCCTGCTGCAATGCTGGAGCGTTCGCCGTTCAAATCGAATGGCCCGCTTTATCGCGGTGGAGTTGGGCCAGACCACGCTGCTGCTCTATCTGGTCCAGGGTACCGTGTTCCGTCTCATGGATTTCGTACAGTTCGGAGAACTTTGGAATCTCACGACCCGGTTGATCATCGCGGGTATGCTCGGGGCCGCGATTATTGTGATCGCGCTAACGGTGCGCTCGATTGTTCGCGGCGTTCCATATCTGTCACAGCTCGTCCTTGGAATGCCGCCACGCTCAGGTCTTCCGCAAGCCAAACCTGCAATGAACTAGCTGTATGCATTTGATATTTGAGTACGGCAGGGCATTGCGATAGCATCGACTTGTGACGCCGCGGGAATAGCGTTCGACCCAGGTCCGGCGGCGACGGCGTGCCGCCGGTCGAGCATAGCAACCCATCGGAGCGTGTATTGCTCGGGTTTGCATGGCACCGGGGAACTCAGCCCATTGCGTCCCTTCAAATAAGATCGACTGTCGTGAGACTTAGCTTCGCTGCCCTAGTCGTCTAGCCGCCGGGTTTCGACCCAGATCTGGCGATCGAACCTAATCCAATCACACTCGGCCAGATGTTTCTTCGAGTGCCGTACTGAACCCGAGACGTCCCAGTCGTTCGACTCTCCGTCTCGTCCCACAGCTGCCCGAAGTAAAAGGCCCTCGGCAACGCACAAGCCGTTCTTGTTCGATGAGGTGGCGATGCGCTTGCTCACCGCGAGCCTGTTGTGCTCAGAGATTCGGTCGCTCGCGCGGCGAGCGCGGCCAGGATGCCTTCGAGGACAAGAGCAAAGCATCCGGGCTGCTGTAGCTGGTGCGCATCGTGAGCAGACGTAGGGCATCGTCCGCGTTCCGACCTTGTACCTTGAAGCCGCCCATCGCCTTGACGCTTTGTGGCGCGAGACCAAGACGACCCATCACGGGAATTTCGCAATTCCCCAAGGCTCGCATCTCGACACGCTTACCCCCTCCCTCAACCTTGACGGTGTCTGCGCCACGCTGCAGGACGCCTCCAGAGTTGCGTATTGCGTCGTCGGGACTGAGATGAAAGCTGAGAAACGGCATGTCAGCTACAGGCTGGGCGCCGGGCCTTTTCGCGCGACCACGTCCAGGTGGTGATTTACATCGCCATGCTGACCGGTAAAGTGGTCATCAAACCCAAGGCATACGTTGCCGACGCTATGGCCGACAAGAATGACGTCGACGACAGGATCGGCGATACGAGTCGTTACCGCATCATAAGCCGTGGTCATGACGATGGCGCGCCTTTCCTACTTGCATCGTTGCAGAACTGGAATCGTGACGCGTTCAACCGACAGCTGCGAAATGTGGCTCATGTCGATCTGATCCGACCTCGCCTGTCTCTGGAAATGGCCTTCCCCTTGGAAGAGCGAAGGTATCTGTCAATAGGGAGGCCGAAAAGGAGCGTCACTGAAGTCGGAAGCACAAAGTTTCCAATGATTGGGCACCAGCGCTCGCACGGCTGCCGCAAACTCCGGAATGCGGATGACGTGTCCAGCATCTTCGCGTCCGTAGACGCTTGATAAGACCTGCCGTCCAGGCAATCTCTTGTAATCGAAATAACGGCGGAACTTCCACACAGATGAACACGCAACCAATCACAACGACGCCATCGGACTGAAGCCGAACGCGCGATGACACTGTGGACCGGCCCGGCGACGCCCGCGATCTCGCCCGGCCGGCAGCACCCACATTGCAGATGCGAGGTCACAATCGTCCATTTCGTAGGTCTATGGCAAGGCTCTCTCAAGTCGTTCGGGAAGCTCAGCTCAGGATCCTTGATCTTGCGCTGCCGCGCGCATCTTCAGGCAAGCGCATCGGCAGCGTCACAGATCCCTGCATATATTTCGTCCAGGTCACCTGCTGTTACACAATATGGCGGCATCACATAAATCGTATTACCGCGTGGGCGCAGCAAGAGATTACGGTCTTTAAAGAAGGCGTGAAGCCTCGGGCCGACGCCTGCGAGATAGCCGGTATCTCTCGTCTTCAGATCCAGTGCTGTAATGGTGCCGTTATGGCGAACGTTTTCAAAGTATAGCGCGACAATCTGGATGGGAAGCGCGCGACAATCAGGATGGCGAGTCGGTGTCGCGGCGAGGTGATGATTGCCGCGATGATTGTCGCGCGCAAGAGTTTTGTTCGCTCTGATTGTCGCGGAGCGTCAATCAGCGAGTGTTTTTGGT
>NZ_JADPJJ010000061.1:0-8212 GCF_023073375.1 Bradyrhizobium sp. 197
CCGAGGGAACAATATAGCCACCGTCCGAAAGCGAACAGAACAAATTGCCGATTTTTCCTAGGCTCAGGACGCTTGGCCTTCCCCTAGGTCCAGGCACCTGCAGCGGCCCCGGCCCACAATGCCCAAAAACCCCCCACGGCCGGGGCCGTCTCTGCCCCGCTCGCGCCAATTGAAGACAGCGGCCCCGCGCCTTCCGCAGGTGGAGCAGACGAAGCGCTCCTCGACGTTGGACGGTAATTTACGTTCCGAGACCGGAACTGAACTTTCCTTTTTTGATTTTGGAGTCGTCGTTAATGGCACAAGGACGCTCCATGTCTCAGCAACGCCGCAGAGTGAAGCACAATCTGTCCCTTGAAGAACGATTGGGCGAGCACGCCACCCAGCTCAAAGAACAAGCTGCCCAACTCCCCGCTGGTGCTGAGCGCGAGCGGTTTCTCAGGAAGGCGCGCTTAGCCGAGACCGGCGCGCATCTGAGCGAGTGGCTGACCTCGCCTGGTCTGCAGCCCCCGAAGTAAGCCGCGTCGGCAGCGCATGTAGCGCTCGAAGACTTGGTGGCCCATCGCGGCGGTACCGGCCGGAGGCAAGCCGCTAGGATTTGTGGCGGGTGACCGCTGCCTCGCCAAGTGTGAACTTTCCCGATCCGTTCACCCGTTGAAGGCATTGGTGAATTTGGCGCGTTCAGAATGCAACGGGCTTGCCAGCACCATTGAGCCGGTCGTGCTCCGTCCCACGCTGAATCTCGTGGCGCCTATTTTGCAGTGCGGAATTTAGTATCTATTGGAGCGGAACAAGCGCCTTGTCATTCCATCACCGGCCCATCACGGTATCTATCGGTGACTGAGAGCTGCTCGTGCTCCCGCCATCACGCGGAGCCACCCCATGCTAACCAGAAAAAAACAAACCATTCCCATCACCGTTCGACTTGCCCAGTTGGCGGACGAAGCCGGCCGGCGCGCAGAGGCAGCACCGCCCGGAGCGAAGCGCGAAGCTCTCCTGAGAGCCGCGCGCATAAGCGAAACCGCCCTCCAGCTTCAGCAATGGATTAGCTCCCCAGGATTGAAACCGCCGACCTAACTGCGGACGCCGGCCCGAAAAAAGAGGCCGCCTCAGCTGACGGCATCTTTCCGGTTGGCCGATCACGTCTTCCGATAGGTACTGGCCTGCTTCCGTCCTCGGTGGCGTAGTTTCATTTTGGGAGTGGCCTGATTTGACGAAGGGCGAACCGATATCTGCGGCGACCGATCAGCGGAACTCCCAATCCTAACGTTCGTTAATCAGCATGAACTGACCAATTTTGCAGGGATTGGCTTCATGGGCCTCGAGCGAATGCACTCTCCGAAGTACTGGCGGAACCGCGCGGAGGAATTTCGCGCCAAGGCAGACAATTGCGAATATCCCGAAACCCGAGACGCGCTTCGCACTGTTGCCAAGAACTACGAAGCACTCGCGCGGAGCGCCGAGCAAATCCGCACCGTACAACAAGCGGCGGAGTAGCCACCCATAAATGTCCCAATGGACGAAGAGTAAGGCCGCCTCAGTGGGCGGCCTCCTGTGCTTACGGATCCGGAGCAAAGTAGTTAGACTTTCGGCGCCACGCTGTTACTGCCGTGCCTCTACTAGCGACATACGCGGACTCGTTTGACGATGCGGCGGCCGTGATAGCCGCGGGTCACCACGGTGCGCGTCGTACAGACTTTGCGGGGGACGTAGTGATACCGCACGCTAGTGGCTTCCGAGCCAGCGATGCCGCTCAGCGCGGGGTGGCCAGGGAGTGCAGCCGCTGGGGTGATAAACGCAGGAACTCCGAGCAGAGCCACAGCTGCGAGTGTATAGATGATTTTCTTCATTGGATTTTCCTTCACGCGCGAGCCCCCAAAAGTGTTGTAAGTCGCGCGTATGAATGCGGAATGAACATGGCTCTCGCCAGACTGCCCGCAACTCAATCTCACCACACGAGACGGAAACCGCCGGTGCCCTTGTAGCTGTGATTGTCCGCAGTCTCGGCGAGGCTTGCGTTGTAGGTGACCTCACCAAAGACGGAATAGCGCCCGTTGGCCCAGCTGTAGACGCCGCCGCCGCCGATGCTGCCCCACAGCCGATCGTTGGCGTTGGCAAAGCTGGTGCCGGCGACGTTGACGATGCTGCCGTTCAGGAACTCGTAGTGCAAATTGGCGATGGCATAGACGTCGGAGCGCACGATGCCGGAGCCATCATTCCACATCTTCTGATGATTGAGGGACAGCCCGGCGCGCCCGAGCAGGCTTTCCGCATTGGTCAGCGACACCACCGCCGCGAAGCGGTCCGCGAACTGATCGAATGCGACCTTGGAATAAGCGAGCTGCCCTTGCGGTGTCAGCGACCAGCCGTTGCCAATACCGATACGCTTGCCGCTTTCGACGCTGAAGGAATAGCCGAACCCTTCATTGCCGTGGGTCATGCTGCCCGCCAGCACCGAGGACAGATTGCTGCGGTAGAACATGGTCTGCGCCTGGCCATCGACATAGAAGCCATTGTCGCCATACCAGGTGGCGGTGGCGCCGACCCCGGTGCCCTCGGCGCGGATGCGGCCATTGCCGAAGAACGATGCGACATTAGCGGTAGCGAGCCCATATTGCGCAGTGAGGCCCACGATCATTCGGCCCCAGCTGTTCTCCAGCGCGAGGCCATCAAGTCCGACCTGGACCTTCATCTGATCGGATTTGTAGGTCGAGCCGGTCGTGGTGGTCGGCTGAAGGTCGGCGTGCCTGCCCTCGATGCGGCCCCAGAAGGCCGAGGGTGTAGCTGAGCCGACGCTCGGTGCCGGCGTGGTCCCAGCACGCGCCATGGCATCGCTGCCGCCCCAATAGCGGTTGCCGACGCGCTGCTGCAGGGTCGGCAGGTCGTTCAGGCCGAGCAGCACCTGGGCGTAGTTCTCGTAAAGCGGAACGCCGGGCTGGTACAGCGGGCCTGCGGGCGCTGCTGCGAGCGGATTGATCAGCGATGAGCGCAGATACCAGTCGCCATCGGCGGGCGTGCTGACGCCATTCTGCTGTAGCGTATAGGCGAAGGCGCCGCCGACCACCGCCTGCTGGCCCGCCAGCACGTAGTTGCCCTGTAGCGCAAACGTGCCGTTCGAGGCGCCGCCGACGTCGACCACTTTGATGCCCTCGACAGTCGGTGCGCCAGCGCCCCCGACATTGGTCACCTTTAAATTCGTCGCGCCCGAGGTGCTGCCGCCCACGACGAGGCGATCGGTCACTGAACTGTCGCCGCCGAGCGCGGTGTTAAGATTGATCGTGCCGCCACTCCCCGCATAACCGCCGGTGACGGTGAGCGTGGTGCCGGGCGCGCCGCTCAAGTTCACGAGACCTGCATTGTCGAGCGAGGCGACGGTCTGGTTGAAGCCGGCGAGATCGAGCGTGCCTCCGCTCAGCACCGTATGAGCGGAGAGAGGGCTGAACACGTTCGTCGCTCCGGCCAGCAGTGTCCCGGCGCTGACAGTGGTATCGCCGGTATAGATGTTGTTGCCGATCAGTACGGTCACGCCGCTGCCGATCTGGTTCACCGCGCCGCTGCCGGAAATGATCCCTCCGAACGTCATGGTGTCAGAGCGGTTGAACGCCAGCGCGCTGTTGTTGAGCACATCGCCGACGATAGACCCGCTGGTGCCACCATTGCCGAGTTGCAAAGTGCCGGCATTGATCATCGTGCCGCCCGAATAGGTGTTGTCGCCGGTGAGAACCGTCGTCCCGCCACCGTTCTGTTCCACCGCGCCCGAACCGGAAATCGCGCCGGGCATGATGAACGCGTTTGAGCGATTGAAGGCGAGAACGCTGTTGTTGAGCACGTCGCCGGCAATGGAGCCTGACGTCCCGCCATTGCCAAGTTCCAGCCTCCCGGCGGAAATCGTGGTCAAACCCGTATATGTGTTATTGGCCGTGAACACGGTCGTGCCGGGGCCGATCTGGTTAACCGCGCCGCCGCCCGAAATCAGCCCGCCGAACGTCAGCAAATTGCTGCGGTCGAACGCGAGTGTGGCGCTATTGACTACGTCCCCGGCTATCGAACCTGTCGTGCCGCCGTTGCCGAGTTGCAACGTACCTTCCGAAATCGTGGTGCCGCCGGCATAGGTGTTGGTGCCGGTCAGGATCAATCTGGAGCTGCCGCTCTTGGCCAGCGCACCCGCGCCGCCGATCACGCCCGCCAGAGTGAGGTCCGCCAGCGTCTGGATGGTGCCGCCGCCGGCATTGACGGTCATAGTGCGTGCGGAGCTGAATGATGCCGTGTTCTGCAGCGTGCCGCCGTCGAAAGTGACGGTGCCAGCGGCGGCGCCGAGATTGGTGTTGCTGGAGACTGACAGAGTGCCTGCGAGGATTTGCCACGAGGTGACGGTGTTCGTACCTGCCGTCGCTCCTGTCAGCGTCCATGTGCTGGTGCCGACCTTCTGGAAAAATTCAAAATTATTGTAGGTACGGCTAGGGGCCGGAAAGGTACCTGAGCTGATCTGCGAAACGTCCAAGGTCGCATCGACGCTACCGCCCAGCCTGAAGGTATCGGTTCCAAACGATCGGATAGTCGCGCCGGGGTTCATGCTCCCTCCCGCGCGGAGCTCGTAAACATTGGCGCCGGATCTGAACAGAATGCCGTCCGAAGAGCCGTTGTTGATGATGGTCGTGCCACCATTACCATTAAATGCTCGCATGGCGCCATTGTTGAGGAGAGTGAAGTTGCTCGTCTCAATGGAGCCGAGCGCCGTCGACCCTGTGATCGTGCCGTTGTTCGTCAGCGAGTTGTTGTTGATGGTGACGTTGAACGTGCCCCGGTCGATGGTCACTCCGGGTTTGGTCACTGCTGGCAAGGCAGTGGGGTCAGCTACGGCGATATTGCTCGTCACGGTGATGGTCGAGGCGGGATCGCCATCGGCATTCGCTGCGACGATGGCGGCGCGAAGCTCGGTCTCATTCGATGCGACATAATTGGCCGCATTGCCTGACTGGGGACTAGCCAGCGTCAGCGCGCCGCAAGACATGCCAAGAAGAAGTGCATTGCGCGTTCTATTCTTTATCATCCGTATCCCCGAGCATTGCCGCGAAGCTCTGTTGCACCGCAATCTGCTTCTTCTTGATTCCCTCGATGCTAATCGTAACAATTAGAACGCGTTGTAGCACCCCAGTCACACCTGGCGTTGTAAAGACAACACAACTAAGACAGTAACTGATGCCGAGCACCGTCGGATTGGCGATACCGAATTTGTGGTGATACCGCTGGGGCTGGTCGGCATCGCACCGCCGGACCAATTGGTCCCTACCGCCCAGTCCGTGCTGGTCGCGCGCGTCCGATTCTGTGCCAGGGCGGGCGACGAAAAGGCTAACAAGGACAAAGTCGTTGCAACACGGAGGAGAAGGCCTAACCGCTCTCCTGGCGACAAGCTGACGCGTTTAGCCCCGCTAGCATTGCACCCATGCAGCCGCACCCAATTGCATTCGCGCATGGTGCCCCATTCCCAATCCCATGCTCCGTCAACGCGTGCGCTTGCAGCGCTCAGTACATTAACAGAGATGGCTGCAAGCTAGAGGACCATCGACGCGCGTCAATGGTAACTGCGCGTTCATTGAGCGGAACCGGCGACGGTGTGTCGTATGCGCAACGCAAGGTGGTAAACCGTTTCTTACAGCGAATCGGTTTGATCGAGAATGAGCTGCTCGTCTTTCACGTCGAGGCTGAAGCAAGGGTGCGGGAATGAAAGGGGCCCCCAATCACGACCGTCTGGGCTACGATAGAGGTGGCCGCGTGGGCACCGGCGGGGCGCGGCGACAAGTTCCTACGGGAGAGCGCACGCTGGCGGCTTCAGCCGATGAGCACCACCAGCTTCAGACCTGCGCAAACGAGCATTCCCCACAACGCGAAGTTAACCAGCAGCGCATCGCCCATTGACGTGCCCACCATGCATGTGGCCGATGCGCAGATTGGCGATGATTCGCGCCTGTTGCCACACAATCCGGTTGTGCGCCGCACCCGGCCTCGGATTCCTGAAGGGAATGACAAAAACTGCCATGCGCTATTTTGTGGGTCCGCACGTGTGCGCCGAGATTTCCCCATCGGCATTGAACCTCAGGATCGCGCGAACCGCACCTTCCCGCACGATGTACGAGATCAGCGCTCCATCAGCGGCTTGCTGAAGATTGTCGAGCCGGGATGCGGGATATTTGATCAAGCGATCAATCCGATACGTGCGTCGGCCTTCCTTCAGAGCCGGTGATGGTCTTCATGCCACCGCAGCCGCAGCAAATGACTGCTGGCATGAGGGAAGGGCCGAAGCGTCGATGGGTAGCTTTCACAAAAGCCGGTCAGCCGGTTAAGAAGTGACAAAGGCGCTGGCGCGGCGTCAACTCGTCAAGGAATGATAGCCCGCAACGCGGCGTCGCCTGCGGGCGTGATTCGATAAGAGCCGCTCGCGTTGCCTCGTACGATCCACCCCTTAGCGATCATCTTCAGAAGACTGCTGTGCCCCGTGGGGCCAAGTTTTCCGGGCGGGAGCTCCTGGCCGTTCCGTAGCTTCGAGAGCGCATTGCGCTCAACATATGACGGAAGGTGGTCAGCTCGCGGCGGCACTTAATCCTTACGCTCGATCAATCACTGATCAGCGAATTTATCAATTTGAGCAGCCCCTGCCGCTCTGGACCGAGTGCGCCTTGGCGAAGAAACCTTCCAACCTCAATATAGGAAACTAGACCACCTGAACTGGGATTGGGCTGATGCTTGATCATAGGTGTGTTCGAAGAGGGATGACGCGCCAAAAACCAGCTGTCACCATTGCTACTCTTGTAAATTAACCGGCCGCTCATCTCGATATAATTGCTGCAAGGCCCGAACGTTTCGCGTTCAGGCTTTTGGACACCATGAACCCTATGAGCCCGCTCCGCATGCGCTTTGAACAGCTCTGTCGCTTTCAACTAATTCTTCACCGGTGAGAGGAGGAAGCAATGGCACGATTCAGATCCAGAAAGCGTCTGATGTCCCTGGCCTCAACTATCGGTCCTCAGTGAGTTACACTGGCAGGGCCGGCGGCTTGCAGGGCATGAGTGTGCACCATCAGTCCACTCCGACTGGCGCTGCAAAGGCCGCTCTTGACCAGGGTCAAGCCTATCTCTTTTTGACGGAAGACCGCGGTGACGTGTTCGTCACTTGGTAATGTCCGCGCGCATGTTGGCTCGGGCCACAGGCGGTCGGGCAGTCGCGGCCCCGTCTCTGATCGCCCCCCAATTTCGATCTAGGTTAGCTCCCGCGCTATCAGCAACACCGCCCTTTCGAGCGCGTAGAATCCCTTTGGGACAAAGTCCGCCATTGCACTTCCGCTTGTGCTCCGCATATGGCCGACGCGGCAGGCTGGTGCGGACCAGCTTTTCGGGAGCTACCCTATAGCCGCGCCGATTAATCAGGCCTTCCGAAGTTGGACGACCTTGCTTTGTTTCTTTCCGGTCATAGCATCGTCGATGTGTCGGGCTATGCGATCCGCGGCCGCCAAAAGCGCCGAATCAATTTTGTGAAGATAGCCCATCGTCACGTTTCCTTTTTTGGAATGGCCAATGAGCGCTTTGATCGTCGGTATGGTGTAGCTGAGATCCTCAGCGGTGGAGCTAAAGGAATGCCGTAGGCCATGGCTAGTAATGCCTGGCACGTCCTTTGCGGACACTTTTTGGAGCCATCGGGTCAACCCGGTGTGGTGTTTCGCCTCGGACGTTATGGATGGAAACACATACTTCGACTTGGACTTGGCCATTGCGGTCTTCAGGACGGCAATGACAGCTGGCCCAACGGGGCGAATGCTCTTGCCCGTCTTGCTGCCCCCCAAGCGAAGTGCCATCCCAACGGGATCGACCTCGGTCTTCAGCAAACCCTCTACCTCGTCCAAGCGGCAACCGGTCATCGCAGATGTGCGGCTTGCGAGGACACGCTGCCAGTGTTCTCCGTTTGCCTCAGCAGCGGCGAGACACTTTCCGAGGCGACGATACCCGGCGTCATCCAGGCGCCACTCCCTGGTTTGATCCTTCGGCCGCCTGATGCCTCGAATCGGGTTGTCCGGCCGGTAACCTTCATCGACCGCGTAGCTGAAGATACCGCCGAGGAGGCCCATTGAACCGCCCCGGGATTGCCGGAGGCTCCAACTCTTGAGAAGGTGGAGCCATGACGAGCAAGACAACGAACAAGTTTTCACCCGAGGTCCGGGCGCGTG